>JANWWP010000003.1 GCA_025055575.1 Flavobacteriales bacterium
ATGGCAGCTTGGATTTTTCTCATTTTTTTAAAGTATTAAGGTTCAATAGAATAGTCTTTCAATGCGTATTTTCGTACCACGCCCCCTTTAATGCGGTCCAGGATGTATTTGCCAATATCAGCCGGTTGTGTGCTGCCCGCAACATCCATCTCCAGCTTCCAGACAAGCCCCACACGGCGCGAGAAAATTTCCTCATAGCGACGGTATTGCAGCAAATCTTCATAGAAAAGTTGTTGCACAGTGCATACACTGTCAAAATTTAAAAAAGGGCCTGAATAGGGGTTGTCGATCGATTTTACCGTATAACGTTGTTCCGGAAAAATATTATACACGTTACCGTTCCAGGAAGCGTTTGGAGTGAGGGGAAACGCCAGCTTGGCATAGATGTTATTTTCCTCAGACTTCAGGGCATGCCGGTCCGTGAGTGTGGCCCACCAGATGCGGGGCGCGCCCCACGCGGTAGCACCCAGCGGGCGGCTATACCTTTCCAGCCGCATGGCGGTGAGGCCGTTGTCCGTGATGATAAGAGTATCGGCTCTTTCAAGCAATTCAGCGCTGCCCAGAACTGTATCTCCTGAAAATTCATTATAAAAAATAGTATCCACCTGATAAAGCCACCAACTGCCGCGTGTCAGGGGAAAATAATCGCGGCCGGTGTTTTGTGTGTTATCTAAAACGGTTTTTCGGCAGCCAAAGGCCCAACAGAGGACCAAAAACTGAAAAACGAGTGGAATCCTTACTTGCAAAAGGAAAGGATATGGTTTTTATTTGTAAATATTATCGTCGTGCCGTGTGAGAGTTTTTATGAAACTGTAGCCCGATTGGATCCGGCTCATGACAGGAATATTCGGCCAATTCGCTGTATCTGTGCGACCCAGAATGTCCGTGTTTTCAGCATACACTAAACCCACATTGTGGGCGTACACTTCCACCATCTTTTGGATACGCAAGCTGTCTTCGGAATCTTTTTTCACCAGGCGCAGGCAGGGCGAATAGGTTTTGCCATTTACAGAAAAAGAGCCTCCGATAAAATCCACACGCCAGTTATCCGGGCCCAAAGGATTGAGAGCGTTACGGTTGAATGTATCTCCCGGGGAGGCAGGATAGCGGAGCATGATGTAGCGGAACATATTGCGCACCCTTTGCACTGTCCAGAATTTCTTGCTGGAGTTGTAATAGCGCTGCACACTTTGCATGCCGAAGGGCGACAAAAAGCCTCCCACACCTCTCTCCACGATTATGCGGGTTTCCAGTTGTCCAGCCTGATTGGGAAAGTCGGTGTCATATGTTTCCTTTTCGGTGAATGTGGCTGCAAAAGAAGTGTCGTTGGCATGGTCCCACCAAGCGGTGTCCACTTGGTATTCGTACATTCTACCAATATTAACGGGATAGTAATAGGATTGATCGTTAGGGTCTACAGGTTTGGGTTTCTTTTTACAGGCGAATGGCCCCAAAGCGGCAATGCTAAGTAAGCTAAAAATTCCGAAGTGAGAAATGCGAAGGGCTTTCATGACAGGATATAAAAGTACAAAGGTCGCTTTAAATTTTCTAAGTTGTAATATAGAGATGAAACCCTGTGATGACGTTGCAAAAAAAACCGTCCCGAAGGACGGCTATAAGAAAACGGTCCGATTTTCGGGTTCTTATTCCCTGTTATTCAGCAGCCGCAGGACGAAATAAATGAGGGTGGAAAGAGCATAGAGCGCTTGCACCA
Organism: Flavobacteriales bacterium; assembly: GCA_025055575.1. GTDB lineage: Bacteria > Bacteroidota > Bacteroidia > CAIKAF01 > CAIKAF01 > JANWWQ01. Next base: position 1,715 of record JANWWP010000003.1, read on the forward strand.
CGTAGGTGGTGGCGGCCAGCCGGAGGGCATGTTGCGCTTTGGCGTGTTCTTCTCCGTAGGTGATCCCGGCACGGTTGAGCCAGGCGAGGCCCCGACGGGTAGCATCAAATTCCACGGGCAGGGTGACAAAAGCAAACAATGTCAGCATAGCTTGGGCTGCCACGATGATGCTAAGGATGGTTTCGCTGTTCATCATATGAAAACCCAGCCCCAGGATCATGGTACCTATGAAAATAAAATTCATGATAGAGGCGCTCACTTGCACCACCGGCACGAGGGCCGTGCGCATCTGAAGCCACCGGTAAGCCTGAGCGTGCTGCACAGCATGTCCGCATTCGTGCGCAGCCACGGCAGCGGCAGCCACACTGCGACCTCCGTACACCTCAGGACTCAGATTCACGGTCTTATCAGCCGGATTGTAATGGTCTGTCAATTGACCGGGTATGCTCGTGACGCGTACATCATAAATGCCGTAATCTTGGAGCATTTTTTCGGCTACTTCACGACCTGTGAGACCGCTGCGTAAGGGAATTTCGGAATATTCATTAAATCGGGTCCGTAAACGCCAGCCTACCAGGAGGCTGATGACCATAAAAACGATACCAATGAGTAGTAACATAGAACAAAAACCATAAGAAAATTACGAAACTCGTGCCAAAATGTTCGCTTTGACGACAGATCATCCATGGATGACAAAATGACACTGGCCATTTTAGATTGTAACATTACCAACGGGGGCTCAATGTTGCATAGAGACAAAATGATTGCCTATCTCGCTGAAAGCACGACTTTTCTCAGTATCAGCCTTTGAGGGCCTCTGCTCCAGCGACGATTTCCAGGATTTCCTTCGTAATGGAAGCCTGGCGGGCTTTATTGTAAGAGAGACGTAATTCGCGCAACAATTCTCCCGCATTGTCGGTGGCTTTGTGCATGGCCGTCATCCGACTGCCATGTTCGGAAGCCTGGGCATCCAGTAAATACCTGAAAAACTGCGTCTTGAGAGCGGTGGGGATCACATTCAACAGAATGTGGTCCTTACTTGGCTGGAAGATATATTCTACACGAAGTGTAGCTCCTGTGGAGCCCTGCATTACAAATCGGTCTGGATTCAGGGGCAGGAAAGTTTCCACTTGCACGTTCTGTGAAGCGGCGGTACGAAATTCATTGTACACCACCACGACTTCATCGTAACGTCCTTGCCGAAAGTCTTCCATCACTTTTTCCACAATGGGCAGGGTGTGGGCAAATGTGGGCTTATCCACAAGGTGGTCGAAAGTTTCCGTGACCCGCAAACCACGGCGGCTTAACAGGCCGGCAGCTTTTCGGCCAATGGCTAAAATATCCACCTGACCGCGGGAATTCTGGTCGGAATACTTCTCCTGTACCAAAGCCATCACGCGTTTCACGATATTGGCATTGTAGGCCCCGCAGAGTCCTTTATTGGACGAAAAGGCCACAATCAAAATCCGCTCCGGCGGTCGGACAGCGGAATACGGGCTTTCCTGGAAAACGTCCCGGTCCTGGCTTAAATTGGCCAGGATCTCCCCCAGTTTTTGGGCATAGGGCCGCATCTTCAAGATGTTGTCCTGAGCCTTTTTAAGCTTAGAGGCCGACACCAGTTTCATGGCCGATGTGATCTGCCGGGTGCTGGTGACCGATGCAATGCGGTTTCGTACTTCTTTCAGGCCTGGCATGTCAGTTAGGCAGCGAAGTTTTTGGCAACCTGCTGGGCCACTTTGTCAAGAATGGCTGTCGTTTCGTCGTCTATTTTCCCCTCCTTGAGGGTCTGAAGCGCTTGGGGATATTGAGCCCGCAAAGCTGTGATATAGGCTTTCTCAAATTCCTTGACTTTCGGCACCGGTACGGTTCGGAGAAGATTTCTTGTACCTGCGTAAATAATGGCAATCTGTTCTTCCACAGGTACCGGCGAATATTGTGGTTGCTTGAGGATTTCCACATTTCGGGCGCCTTTGTCTAAAACGCTTTTGGTGGCGGCATCGAGATCAGAACCGAATTTGGCAAAGGCTTCTAACTCTCGATATTGGGCCTGGTCCAATTTAAGTGTGCCCGCCACTTTTTTCATGGATTTAATCTGGGCGTTGCCTCCCACGCGGGAAACTGAAATGCCCACGTTAATAGCCGGCCGCACCCCGGCATTAAACAAGCCGGATTCCAGGAAGATCTGGCCGTCGGTGATAGAAATCACATTGGTCGGAATATAAGCGGATACGTCGCCTGCCTGGGTTTCGATGATGGGCAGGGCCGTGAGAGAGCCCCCTCCTTTGACCAGGGGCCGAATGCTTTCCGGAAGGTCGTTCATCTGGGCGGCAATTTTGTCGTCCTTGATGATTTTGGCAGCCCGCTCCAGGAGACGGCTGTGGAGGTAGAACACGTCACCGGGGTAGGCTTCCCGGCCGGGCGGGCGGCGCACCAAAAGGGAAACTTCCCGATACGCGACGGCCTGTTTGGAAAGATCATCATACACAATAAGAGCCGGACGACCAGTGTCGCGGAAATATTCACCAATCGCACAGCCGGCCATGGGCGCGTACAGTTGCATAGGCGCCGGGTCGGAAGCGGTGGCCGACACGATCACTGTGTACGGCATGGCCCCGTTGTCTTCAAGAATTTTGGCAATCTGGGCCACAGTGGAGCCTTTTTGACCAATGGCTACATAGATGCAATACACAGGCTCACCACGTTCATAAAATTCGCGTTGGTTGATGATGGTATCTATTGCAATAGCTGTTTTCCCCGTCTGCCGGTCGCCAATGATGAGCTCCCTTTGTCCGCGTCCGATGGGAATCATGGCATCGATGGCTTTGATGCCCGTCTGAAGGGGTTCGTTCACAGGCTGGCGGTAGATGACCCCAGGGGCCTTTCTTTCCAGAGGCATATTGTACAAAGGGCCTTGGATGGGTCCTTTGCCGTCAATTGGTTGGCCCAGGGTGTCCACCACACGGCCGAGCATGCCTTCGCCCACATCTATGGAGGCTACTTTGCCCAAGCGCTTCACCACCTGGCCTTCCCGCACTTCATGGGAAGGTCCCAGCATAATGATGCCCACATTGTCTTCTTCTAAATTGAAGGCAATACCTCGCACGCCGTTTTCAAATTCCACAAGTTCGCCGGCCTGCACGTTATTGAGGCCGTACACACGGGCAATACCGTCCCCCACCTGCAGGATGGTCCCCACTTCCTGGAGTTCGGCCTCACTTTTGAGTCCGGAAAGCTGTTCGCGAAGTATCGCGGAAATTTCCGCCGGTTTGATATCTGCCATATTTTTATATTAAAAATTTTTCGTACCGTTTTGAAAATTTTTTACCCGAATTGGATGCGCTGGTGAAATCTCAGATTGGGCATGACCTCCCAGCCATGAAAAAAAATTATTTTTTGCGATTAGTCTTTCAAAAAAAACATTCCGGGACATATCAAAATTCTTTTACATAAAGATTTTGATTAAACTGACGCCTTAATTGCGTGAGCTTATGGGCATAGGAAGCATCCACCCGGCGATCGCCTACCTCAAGGATGAAACCACCCACAAGTTCCGGCTTCACTAGTTCTTCGATGTCGAGACTTTTCAGCCCTTCGGAAGCCAGTTGCTTAAGGACGCGTTGACGTATTTCTTCCTTTATTTCCCCGCTGAGAGGCGCTGCTGTCAATAGGCGTGCCGTGACCTTACCTGTTTCGGCATCGCACATGGCCACAAAATCGGCAGCTATTTCTCCCAGAATTTTTTCCCTCCGGGCTTTGGTAATTTTTTCAATAAAGAGGCGCATTGTGGCACTAAGGCCCTCCCCCAGGAGGCGTTCCAGGGCTTTGATTTTATGGTCGGCCCGGATCACAGGGCTGCGCAGAAAAACCCGCAGCTCTTCCGAGGCCTTAATCAGGTTTCGAAGCTTTTTAAAGTCCTCGTACAACCGAGCCGTTTCGCCGCGCTCATCAGCAAGGCGCTTCAGGGCCAGGGCATAGCGGTGGGAGAGCCGGAGGTTCGAAGCCATAATCAGTTCAGCTGAATATCGTCCAGAAGTTTTTTGAGAGCCTCGTTGCGCACAGCATCGTCCTGCAACTGAAGTCGAATAATTTTTTCGGCAATTTCAAGGGAAAGCATACCCACCTGGTTTTTCAGGTCGGTGATGGCTTTCATTTTTTCATTGTGGATGCTTTCGCGGGCCTGGTCCAGAATGCGCTGGGCTTCAGCTGAAGCCTTTTCTTTGGCTTCAGACACCATTTTTTCAGAAGCCTCCCGTGCGGCTTTTAGGATGGTTTCTCTTTCGCGGGCAGCTTCAGCAATGAGGTTTTCGTTGCGGGCCTGGATTTCGGCTATTTTTTTCTCAGCCTCCCGGGCCGAAGCCAGGGCCTGTTCAATTTTTTGTTCTCTTTCCTGAAGGGCTTGCAGAATGGGTTTCCAGGCAAATTTTTTTAGCAAGAACAAAAGGACCAGGAAGGCCAGAGAGGTCCAGAAAAGAAGTCCGATACCTGGGGTTACGAGTTCCATACTTTAAAGTTTAAGAAGCCCCGCTGTTGGAGCAGCGGGGCCTTGATTCGGAAATGTTTACCTGATGAATATCACCAGCAGACACACAATGATGCCGAAGAATGCAGCGCCCTCTACCAGAGCGGCGGCCACAATCATGTTGGCCCGGATGTCGTTGGTGCTTTCGGGCTGACGCGCAATCGATTCCAGCGCGGATTTGCCGATGTTGCCGATGCCAAGGCCTGCGCCAATCGCTGCCAGGCCTGCGCCGATGCCGGCCATTCCGTAATGGCTGGCTTCCATGATCAGTTGTAAGAGACTCATGTGTATGGGGTTTTAAAAGTTCCTAATGTAGGTGTTAATGGGTTTGTGCATGGGCTTCGGCCGGATGATGCGGTTCTTCCACGGCCTGGCCGAAGTAAAGGGCCGATAGAAGTGTGAAGACATAGGCTTGGAGGAAGGCCACCAACAATTCCAAAGTGTTCATAAAGAGGGCGAAAACCATAGACAGCAGCGAGGTGCCGTAGCCCACGGCTGGTCCGAAAATCGAAGCGAAAATGAAAATGAGGCCAACGAAACTGAGAATAATGATATGCCCGGCCGTAATGTTGGCAAACAACCGGAGCATCAGCACCAAAGGTTTGTTCAGCATCCCCATGATTTCGATAGGGATCAGCAGGGGGTATAGCCACTTTGGCACGCCGTGGGGCCAGAAGATATGACTCCAATAAGCAGCATTGCCATTGAAGCTGGTGATGAGAAATGTGAAGGCAGCCAACGTCAGCGTCACCGCAATATTCCCGGTAATGTTGAAGCCTCCTATAAAAGGAATCAAACCTAAAAGATTGCAAATCAGTATGAAGAAGAAGACCGTCAGCAAATACGGCATAAACTTCTGGTAACCGGGACCGATGGAAGGTTTGGCCACCTCATCGCGGATGAAAAGAACCAAAGGCTCCAGCACAGACTGCAGGCCCTTGGGTGCGGCCACTCCACGTTTTTGGTAGGCCCGTGCCGTTGAGATAAAAAGAAATAGGAGAATGAAAAATGCCAGAAAGATGCCGGCCACAGTTTTGGTGATGGAAAAGTCTAAAGGCTTTTTATTCAATACATTTCCCTGGGGGTCCAATACCAAGCCGCCATTTTCTGCAAGGTATATGGTGTTTTTGTACAAAATATAGGGACCGTACGCATGGGCGCCTTCCGGTAAGGAATTGTGGTGGGAGGAAGCGACTCCATGAGAGGGATCGGATAGCGGAGCCATTTGTCCGGCGTGTTCCTCTGCACCATGAACGGCTTCCACGGGATGGTTTTCCTCCGCAGCGGCATGATGGCCGCCGGAGTGGAAGGCCGATGACCAGAACATGTCCAAGCCGTGTTCTTTGGAATACACAATCACGGGCAAGGGCAGAGAAATATGTTTTTCCTGAGGCGTGCCTTCATTCAATGTTAAAAAGTGGATCTCGTGGGCATCTAATACGTGGTCAAAAATCATTTTACCGGCATCGAATCCTCCGGTTCCCCCTGAAGCCCATAACGTGCTCCCAACCAGCCAAAGTCCTAAAATGCTTTTAAATTTTAAAGAACTCTGATTGATTTTCAATATTTTAGGAAATTTAGGCCGCATTTTCGGGCTGCAAAAGTAGAAGTTTCTGATCTCTTTGCCAAAATTCTTCTCAAAGTATTGGCCCAAAAAAACTAAGACACCAGTTGAATGTCCTGTGCGTATCTTTTAGCCTTAAAGGTTGTCAAAAAATTTGTCTGAATGGAATCACCTTCTTCCAGGGGCAGTCAAATAAACCCGGGGAGCCGGTTTGTGGCCCGGCATGTAGCGCCGCCGGAGGACTTTCTGCCTGAGGATTGGGAAGCTGCTTCGGGAGAGGCCACCACTTTAATACCCGAGCATCCGCGACACATCCTTAATGAGGTGGTCAGCTCAGATCTCCCGGACGCTTACAGTGTGAATCCCTATCAGGGCTGCGAACATGGCTGTGTGTATTGCTATGCGCGTCCCACGCATGAGTACTATGGCTATTCTGCCGGAAAGGACTTTGAAACGCATATCCATTACAAACCCTCCGCACCGGAACTGTTAGAATCCGTCCTCAACAAACCATCCTATCGCCTCAAACCCCTGATGCTCTCCGGCAACACGGACTGCTACCAACCCTCGGAGCGCAAGCTGGAGATCACGCGGCGCATCTTGGAAATCTGCCTCCGTTATCGCCACCCTCTGGGTATTATCACAAAAAACCGGCTCATCCTGCGGGACTTGGATCTCCTGCATGAATTGGCCGGCCACGGGCTCGTGCACGTGAACATCAGCCTCACCACGTTTCGGGAAGGCCTTCGCCGTCAGCTGGAGCCCCGCACCGTCTCGGGCGCCAAGCGTTTGGATACGCTCCACCGGCTCAGCCTGGCGGGCGTGCCCGTTCGCTGCCTCATGGGGCCCGTGATTCCTTTTCTGAATAGCGATGAGATGCCTGAAATTTACCGGCGGGCGGCCGAGGCCGGCGCTTTGGATGTCGGCTATATTTTGGTACGTCTGAATGGTACTGTGAAAACAATTTTCGAAGATTGGCTGCAGCGCTTCTACCCCGACAAGGCGCAGCGTGTTTTGGCCCACATTGCCGGGAGCCATGGCGGCTCGGTGGAAGATTACCGGCCCGGCATCCGGATGCGGGGCGAAGGCCCTTTTGCCGAAAGCCTTGCCCAACTGCACAAGACTTTGAAAAACAAATATTTCCAAGGTCGCCACATGCCGGATTACAACCTGCAAGCCTTCGCACCCCGCGCCGGCCGCGTGCAAACGTTGTTTTGAAAGAAACCTGGGCAAGCTTACCGTTCCAGGACTTCATCCTTAATTGAAATTCTGATTTTGAATTTTGAAAGACAAACCCTTAAAAATCCTTAAGGGGAGCTGAAGTGTTCGTAAAAAAGGATGGGGTGAAATTGGGATATTATTTTTTTAAAGATTCTTAAGGCAAAGGATAATTTGAAACATTGGGCGCGGCGAATAAAGGGAAGCCTATGGATAATGCAGCCGAAATAGGGCGGGTAAGGTTTTCCATTGAATTTTTGTTTTGGTGTGATGAGACTCTTTATACATTAGGGTTGAAATGATAGAAAGCGAAAAAAAATAACCCAGATAGTTTTGAAAGCTTTTACTTTAATATTAGGATTTAATTCCTTTTGAAATTGGATATCATTTTAATGGGTTTAGTTCTCGGTATTCAGGGTATTTCAACTTCTGTATTTCAATTGCCTGAAGATGCAAGGCTTTGAGCAGTTGTTCGGTGGCTTGTGGGTGGGCACCCACCCGCTAAAGCATGTGGTAATTCAGATTTGAGGGCTATTGGAATTGCAACAGTGAATTGCAAATGGCTTTAGCCTGTTGATGACGATTAATTACAATTGCACTCAGGCTTTAGCCAAATTTTTTTCCTTTGCCTCAAAAGCTTGGTGTAGTAGTGAATTTTATAATTGTTCAGTTGCTATCTGATTAGCCAAAATATGTTCTGTGAGTTGTTGGGTTTTGGCGAATTGTTTCTATGAAACTACCCCAACGGGGTAAAATGTTTATAGATGTGATTGGTTGATTTTATGCGACCCCGAGGGGGTCGAATGGTATTGTGTGGTTTTTTCTATAAATATTTAATCACTTCGGGATTAAGTTGTTGCTGTTTCCTTCACCTCAAACGCCTGATGCAGCAGGGCTTTCAGCAGTTGCTCGGTAGTAATCGACTGCCTTGTCATTTTCGTATCGTCTTTTAATCTGATGCAAACTTTTTCTGGCTTTGCACTCAGGTCGGTTCCGGAGCACAAAACAAAACTGTCATAGAAGCCCGTCACTCCCCCTTTTGGCAGTAAGTTCGCCTTTTCACAACTAAATTTAAACTAATCACCATCAACCTGTCAACTCCATATTTCCGGCTTTGCACTCACTGTCCGG
>JANWWP010000019.1 GCA_025055575.1 Flavobacteriales bacterium
AAAAAGCCTCGGCCCTGTGAACCATGCAAAGGCGGGGCTTCGACACGGCGCAGGAGGCAGCTTTTCAGCCACCGGGTCTACCCTGCGTGAGGGATGCGGAGGGCGGCGCCGAAGGCGCCCGCACAGCCCTGAGCCCGTGCAACGGGCGAAGGGATTGCCGGAGCGGTAGCGGAGCCCGGAGCAGCCCGACCCCCGGCGGGCCGGCGGTACGCGCCGGCGGAGCGGAGCGAAGGCCGGCCCGCCGGCCGCCGGCCCGCCGGGGGGCACGCCCAGAAAAAATATAAAAAATGAAGCATTCCCTGCTGTGCGGGCATAGATTCTAGAACACATGGGGTTGTCGGGTGCAAAATTTTTGAAGGGTTGTACTACGAATTTGAATTTTGGATGGATTTTTGTTCCCTATTTCAACAGCACCATATGCGTTCTTACCTGTGGATTTTAATTGTTTGGTTGGGGGCAGGGTTTCCCATTCTGAGGGCCCAGACCTTTCGTCTGCCGTCGGTGGATTTGAAAACGCCGGAGGGAAAAATCGTGAACAGCCGCGACTGGCATAATAATGACCGGCCGATGATCGTGAATTTTTGGGCCACCTGGTGCAAACCCTGTGTGCTGGAGCTAAGCACAATAGCCGAAGAGTATGAAGACTGGCAGAAGGAAACGGGTGTGAAGCTGATCGCAGTCTCCATTGATGATATGCGGAATGCGGCCAAGGTGGGGCCTTTTGTGAAAGGCCGTGGATGGAATTATGAGGTGTATTTGGACAGCAATGAGGACTTCAAGCGGGCCATGAACGTGACGAACCCGCCCCACACTTTTGTGGTGAACGGCAAAGGGGAGGTGGTGTGGCAGCACATGGCCTACCAGCCGGGCGACGAGAAACTGCTGTATAAGGTGGTGAAGAAAGTGGCGGCAGGCCTGCCTGTGGACGACCACTGAGCCGGGCATTTTTAAGGCGTTGTGGGGGCTTGCCGGCGGGCGGCGGCGCGCAGCAGGCCTCGTGCGGACTGGATATTGAGGGGAAACTCCAGAAACACGTGGAGCATGCTGAGAAAAAACAGAGCTACCAGCCCCCAGTAGTAATTATAAAAATACAGAACAACGGCAACGACCCAAATGAAAAAAGCTGCGGCAAGACGCGGACGTGGCACCTGGTGCCAACGGATGATGCCGGTTTTGGAAAACCAGTTGAGGTAGTGGTAGGTGTAAGCAAAGGCGATGAGGGTCTGGATGCGCCAGCCATACACGGTGTTGAGGAAGGCCCAGGGCATGTGTTCCTGAAGGTACTGGCGCACCTTGTGGGCTGGGGCTAATAGCTGAAAAAGGGCCAGGTTGAGGTATTGGAATTTGCTGGAAAAATAACTCTGGAGGGTGGCGCCGCCCAATTCGCGACCGGCAAAAACCTTGGGGCTGAGATTGAGAATGATGAGGACAGCCAGGATGAGCGCCCCGACAGAAAGGAACCCTGGCAAGCTGCGGTTTTTGACGGCGCCGTAGAGCATGAAAAGTCCTGTGAAAACCCCCACATGGACCAGCGTGGGGACAAACATGCCAAACAACATGGCATACCATACCTGATGGCGGAGCGCCAGGGCCACTGCAAGAATGGGCAGGATCCATAAAAGGCGTCCGCGTCCGGGGGGTATGAGCACGAAAACAAGGCTGACCATGAGGGCCGAAAACACAAAGGCTGAACCGCTTTGTTCCAGGAACCGCGCCGCGCTCAGCAGTTCCGGATAGCGCCTGAGGAAGGGATGGGGATCGGAGGAAGAAGCTCTCAGGAATTCGGTGGATAGAAAGGAGAGGAAGATGAGCAGGGTGAGCGCCGTAAGCCACAGGGCGTCGCGGCGACCGGGAGAGAAGAACTGCCGCTCGCGCAGCCAGTTAATCTCGGTGAGGTAGTGCAAGGGCCCGAGCACGGCGTAAGAAAACAGAAATAATTCAAACGGCAGGCGCAGGGCCACAAGCAGGGAAAGCACGATGAGGCCGATGTTCAGATAATCAATGCTTCGGGCGGACTGGAGCCAGGGAACGCGGCGGCTTACCATGCCACAGGTCTTTGGATTTTTTTCAGGAAATGGGTGTAGCGGGCCAGCAGGGGATCAAAAAGGCCCGTGTCATCAAGGCGGCCCACCCGCACCTGTCCGGAGGCATGGATGACGCCCCCTTCCTCATCATACACCAGAGCCACGTGGGTGATGAAGGCCTCTCCCTGTGGGCCCAAGAAGGCCAGATCGCCAGGACGGGCTTCGGCCACACAGGGCACTGGAGCGCCCACCACAGCCTGGTCGCGGGCATCCCGGGGCAGCGTAACACCTTCGGATTTGAAAACCACCTGAATAAATCCAGAGCAATCTATGCCAAAGGGCGAGCGCCCGCCCCATTGGTAGGGGGCATTCAAATAGGTGAAGGCAAAATCCAGGAGGCGGTCTAAAGTGGAAGCGGGCCGGTGGGCCAAGGTTTCTTCATGCAAAAGAAAACTTCGACATCCCGCTTTGAAAACAGCGCCGTCACTGGCATAGAGTGTACTGCCGCGCAGAACGGGAAACACCACACCGCTTTCCAAATCTTCCAGGCGGCTGATGAGGCGATAGGCTGTGTGGGAGGGCTGAGCCAAAAGATTATTAAATTGATCCGGGGTCAGCGGCGTATGCTGGTGGAGGGATAGAAAGCCCGTATAGCCATCGAGGTGGCACTTAACGCGAATCCAGTCCTTTCCTGCCTCGGTCCAGTCATACGTTTCTCCAAACAGGAGCTGACTCACCTGTTCACTTCGGTGGTTGGGTTCGGCCCTTAGAGGTGCGAGGGCCAACAGGCAAATGCCCGGGGATGAAGGCGCTGGTTGGTTCACACTCTTTCGATGACAAGGGCAGAGGCGCCGCCGCCGCCGTTGCAAATGCCAGCGGCTCCAAATCGGCCACCGGTGCGCTGGAGGATATGTAGCAGTGTGACCAGGATACGGGCCCCCGAAGCGCCTAGGGGATGGCCCAAAGACACGGCTCCGCCCTGGATATTGAGCTTATCGGCTGGGATGTTCAGCATCTTCTGATTGGCCAAGGCAACCACCGAAAAGGCTTCATTGATTTCGAAGGCGTCCACCTGGTCCACCGATAAGCCCGCTTTTTGCAAGGCCAGCTGGAGGGCTTTCACGGGTGAGGTGGTAAACCACTCCGGAGCCTGCTCTGCATCGGCGTAAGCCACAATGCGTGCCAAGGGGCGAAGACCGTATTTCCGCACGGCCTCTTCCCCGGCCACCACCAGGGCTGCCGCACCATCGTTGAGGGTGGAAGCGTTGGCGGCCGTCACGGTACCGTCTTTCTGAAATACAGGCCGAAGGGTGGGTATTTTATCGAAATGAACCTGGGTGTATTCCTCGTCGCGGCTGAAAAGCAACGGGTCCCCTTTTTTCTGCGGCACAGGCACAGGAGTCACCTCGGCGTCGAACCATCCGTTGTCCCAGGCCCGGGCGGCGCGGCGGTAGCTTTCCATGGCATAGGCATCCTGTTCTTCCCTTGAGATCTGGCATTCCCGCGCACACAATTCGGCCGCATTCCCCATGTGGAACTGGTGGTACACATCGGTGAGGCCATCCTTCACGAGACCGTCCACCAGCTGGCCATGGCCCAACCGATATCCATAGCGGGCACTTTCCAAATAGTAGGGTACGCGGCTCATATTTTCCATGCCTCCGGCCACGATTAAGCTGCGGTCACCGGCGCGTATGGCCTGGGCGGCCAGCATCACAGATTTGAGGCCTGAGGCACACACCTTATTCACCGTGGTGCAGGGCACCGTGTCGGGAATACCGGCAAAGCGGGCAGCTTGACGGGCCGGAGCCTGACCTACGCCCGCCTGCAGCACGCAGCCCATATACACCTCTTCCACATCATCGGCTTTTACGGAACCTGCCTCCAGAGCGCCTTTGATAGCCACGCTGCCCAATTCCGGCGCCGGCACACCGGCCAAACTTCCACCAAATGAACCGATGGGCGTACGCTTTGCAGATATTAAATACACAGGGTTGGACATAGTATGCAAGAACAGTGGTCAAAGGTAAGCCTTGCCTCTGGACTTTTAAACACGACGTACGTCCATCATTCCATGAATTGGGATGCTCTGCAGTTTTGAACATGTAAAGTACATCATTCAAATATAGCAGAAATTATTTAAAATGATGATCTAAACAGGTGTAAAAAATTATTAAAACATATAATCCAATACAAAATTCCAGTTCCACATATCCACTTTGTTATGTATAAAACGGTAATTGTTATAATCATTACCAAGAGAACCCTTATATACAACCAATCCTATGATAGAAAATCCCTTGAGATATCCTGAAAAGTTATATCGGAGTTCAATATTTAATTGGTTGTAGGACGGCACACTGTATTTATTAAGACGGTAATTGAAAACATCTGGAACATAAAAATGCCCGTAAGCCACAGAAGGGATCCATTTGTTTTTTAAAAAACCATGAGAAAAACGCACCACGGCAGCATGCACATCCCCAAGGCCGTCATTGCGTTCCCGGGGCATGAAGGTATAGAAATATTCTCGTCCCCATTCGCGCGGAAAAAGGAAGCGTCCATGCGCCGTGATGCGGGTATAATTGAATGAAAACAGGGTTGTTTTATGCTGAAAAGCCAATCGACCACTGAAGATATTGGAAGATTGGCCGCGGGGCATATAGGCTTTTGAGGGATCACAATGGCCTCCGCAATTGACGGGATCCTGTCGGGTGTAAATGAATCCGGGTCTGAAAATCCAAGAGGATTTTAAAGGGAAAGAGCCTTCAAGTTCCAAATAGGCGGTGTTGAAAACATTTTCAGTGAACAAATCCCAAGTATGAACGCGCAGCAGGTCTTTCCAATTATAAGAAATTCCCAGGGCAAAAAGGCCTTTTGAGGAAATATGACCGGGGTACATGGATTTTTGCCCATAAATGTTGAGACCTGCGGGGTAGATGCCCATCGATTCGGATATTTTGAACCAGTCTTTTGTGGAACGGGGTGAGATGGCTCTGATGTAGCCGCCCTCCAAAGACCACCCCTTCAGGTCGTCCAGAGATAGCCAAATGCCTTCCTCCAGGGTGCCACGCATGCGGCCGTCTTGCTTATTCAAAAACGGAGTTTGAACTTCCTGGCGGCCGATTCTCAGGTTAAATTTTTTGTAATTGTAGTTTAAATACAAATTTTCGAGCCGGTCTAAATCGTGGTGATTTTCCGGATCTCGGATATCAAAAAGCCCTAATTCATAGCGGCTTCCAGCTCCTGATAGACTATCCACGCGGCCCAAATCGGAAGAAGCGACATTAAAAATAAAAAAACCTGTAATACCAAACTGAAATCCTTTCCAAACCGGGCTTTCGTAGCCAATGCCAGCGCCCAGGCCCCAGGCCCAATAGTCAGTGAGAGGGCTTTTGTTATCGGTGGCCATAAAGAAAGACCGTGCATGGGCGTGGAAGAAACCATGGCGTATAAGAACGCTGCGCAGGGAGCCGCAGGTGTCTCCGTGGGAAGGATTGTCATGAAGCTGGGCAAGGGCGGCCAGGGAGATACCGGAAAACAATCCCAAAGAAAAAATCCATTTTTTTAAAATCCGGCTTTGAGGTAGCTCCATCCTTGTTCCTGTTTTTGAACGATATACACTAAACCAAAGGGAATAAATCCAATATCTCCCACGAGCGCTTCACGCGGGATTTTTTTTTGCTTAAGTGTGTTTTCGCATGCCAGAAAGACGACACCTTGCGCTCTTAAGTTTTGAATAGTGGGATGCCAGGGGGTTTTTTCCTTCAGCAGTATTTCAATCCCAGGCCCATGCACCACCACTTCAACCTTCACGGAGTCGGCCCATCTTTCCTTTAAAGCCTGAAGCTGGTTGAAAAGGGCCTTGTGCACTTCAGGTTCCGAAGATGTCAGCTGCATTACGATGGAGTGCATGACCGCAGGGCCCTGTGCTTGCATATGCAAGGGAGAAAGAAGCAGCAGGGGTAATTTCCAGAATGGGATCAGAAGTGCCCAGAGTTTATTCATAATAAAAAGTATTTTTTGAATGAATAATAAAACAGAAAAATAATTCTAAGCTTTTATTCCCTAATTTTTCAGGAAGATTTATTTTTGGAAGTAACTTCTGCGGAAGGTTTATTTTTTTTGTAGAAGTCTTTTATAGGTCCAAAGGGTCCGTACTTATGTTGGGTTTCCGGAAAATCGTCGGCAAAAGGTCCGAAGGGATGATCCACCGGTTTTTTGGAAATGTCCGGCCAGTCCTTGGAGATATCCATGACAGGCCGGGGCTGGGAATTCACGTATGCGGCCACATCCCAGGCCTCCTCGTCGGTCAATTGAGGATTGTCAAAACTGGCACCCAAAGGCATATTGGCTTTTACATAGCCTGCAAATCGCGATAAACGGTATAAGCCGGCGCCGGTATTGTAGCTATGAGGCCCCCACAGAGGCGGATATTGATAACTTATGCCGTCGGGCAAAAGAAGTCCCTGACCTTGAATTCCATGGCATACCGCACATTTTTGTTCGTACACAAGCCGGCCTTTTTCCGGATCGGCGGCCCGTTCCAAATAGGGCACTTCCACCAACCCCACCCCTGGCGGCGACTGGCCTTTGGGAACATTTTGGCCCAACCATTTCATGTAAGCCACAATAGCCCGCATCTCGCGCCCATCCTCGGGGAGTGCTTTTCCGTTCAGGCTTCGCTCAAAGCAATCGTTGATCCTTTTTTCAATGGATTCAATGGTTCCTGACCGTGCCCGAAACTTTGGGTAGGTGGAAGCCACCGCGCTGTAATTGTTTCCAAAGATCTTGGTACCGGCCTCCAGATGACAATTTTGGCAATTGAGCCCATTGCTTATAGATTTCACAGAACCTTTGGGACCCAAATAGCGGGAAGTGGCCACAATGAGTTCCCGACCATATCTGATTTCTTCGTCAGTCAATTGAGAGATATCGGGAGCCTGCCAATAAGCGGGGGCGTCTTTTTTTTCGGGATTTTTATCCTGGGAAGGATGATTTTTTTCTGCTGAGGAGGACAAGGAAGGAAACAGAGGGCCAAAAAGATGGAATGACAGAAAAAAAAGACAAGCCAGCAAAATGCTTCCCACAAGCCACTGAAGGTGGTTGATGTTTTTTAAAAGCTCTTTAATGGGGTTAGATAATTCCTCTTGCGGATTCATGTCGGGTGTGCGGAATATTATCTGAACTCATAATTCGTACCCTGCAATTGCGTCAGCAGGGTGGGAGGGAAGTCGAGCGCTACGGCACGCCCTTCAAGACGGGGCGCCACAACGGGATGGGCAGCCAGGTACTCTTCCATAACCGCATGCATGAAAATTCCTGTTTTTTGCGGATTTTTTACTTTTTCCATACGACATAATACGTCGTCGGGATCGCCTTCGCGTTCGCAGGCCAGGATGGTGTACGCCTGGTCAAAGTCTAATGGCTGGCCCTGGATTTTAACCTCATGGAGCCGCTGGTTGGGCGGATTGTTGATACTGAATCGCACTTCCATTCCGGCAAATCTTACGAACCAGCCCCCAAAGCGCCGCGCAGGGTTTTTTGCAAAAGCATTTTCCAGTTCTTTTTCAAGCCAATCCCAGATTTGGCGACCGGTGGCCTGAGCAGTTTTTATTTCGCTATCCACAGGCAGCATATTCCATAAAAACTCTTTTGTGATCTCGGCATAGCCTGTGCGCGGATCCACATTCAGGGGCTGACAAAACCGAAATCCATTGCTCAGAGCTACATCTGGTTTAAATTTCCACATCAAGGCGTCCGTTATCAAATTATCTATGGGGGTCTCTAACACAAAGTATCGGAGGAGTGGCGTGCGCGATCGGCCAATGACGCGGCGCATTTCTTTTTCGAAGGGCGCAACGGCCTGGTCTATGAGTTTCTGAACGCTGCGGTCCGGCTTGTATTTTTCCGGATCCACATCCAGTAAATCGTATTGAAAATCCGCCAACTGACCTTTTTCGAAATACAATTCCAGTTTGCCCAGGAAAGAACCAAAAGCGCCACATTCCACCACGCGCGTGTATTGACCCTGGATGGGGGTGCGCACCCTTTCATGCGTATCTGCTCCCAGAATAAAATCCACCCCTTGACATACCGGGTTATTGGCTAACCCCACTTGCTGTGCCAGACCCATATGGGTCACTAAAAACACCGCATGACAACCTTCCACTTCACGAAGCAGACGCACATACCGCGCCGCATTTTTTTCGGCATGTTCAAAGCGAATACCCGCGCTGTAGGCCGGGGATTGTCGTTTAGGGATCAGATGGTCTGTGTATCCGATGAAGCCCAGTTTTATCCCTTCTATCACTTTAATCCAATAGGGGGGATAAATCAATTCACCATGAAACTCGTCCTCGGAGTCATGCCACATATTGGCGCAGATTTTTGCCGCCAAGGCATGACCCATATCATGCAGCATTTTTTTCTTTTTGTATACCACCTCCCAGTTTCCGGGCAGCATCAGGTCATATCCCAGAGCATTGAAGATGGGAATCAAAGCTTCGCCTTCCGTGAGGGACGCCACTCCGTGTCCGTGGAAATAATCTCCGCCGTCAATCAAGAGTGTGCGTGTGGGATTTTTTCGACGGAGAGTTTCCACCATCGTTTTCAGAACTGCCAGCCCGCCGCGTTTTCGAAAAACAGCCTGATTATTCTCCCAGAAAAATTCATCGTGGGTGTGCAACTGGGCATGGATATCTGCCGTGTACAGCAAGGTTATCCGTACGTTGGAAGACAGGTCGGTCTTTGCATCGGATTCGGATATGGGATGCCGTGCTCCGGTCACTCCTTTCTTAGGAAAAGCCATGCTGATTCCTAAGGCAGCGCTACCCGTGAGAAAGTCTTTCCGGCTCAGGGAATAGCCTTTTTTCCTGGGACTTGCATCAGAGGCCATGATTATCAGCTGGCTTAATGGGGAAGTTTTTCTCTCAGATACGCATACACCCAGGTGCCTGCAATGGCGCTGAGGAGGGTCACAATCACTGCGGTGGCGCCGGCGCCAAACTGGGCAAACAAAGGACCCGGACAGGCGCCTGTGAGAGCCCAACCTACACCAAACATTAAACCTCCAAAAATTTGACCCTTATTGAACTTTTTAGGATGAAAGACGATGTCTTCCCCGTATATCGTTTTTATTTTAAAACGTTTGATAAGAAACACCGAAAGGGCGCCCACCACCACAGCGCTGCCGATGATTCCGTACATATGAAATGACTGGAGCCTGAACATTTCCTGGATACGAAACCAACTGATCACTTCGGCTTTCACCAATATAATTCCAAAAAGAACCCCCGCTACCCAATATTTGATTTTATGATACCATTTGTGTTCCAGTTGGCTTTCATTGACACACATTGCGTCCAGAGAGCGCACTTCAAAATCAGTGTTCGTGGTTTCCGCTTGCTGAGGAATGGTGTGGGTGATATTCTTTTCCATATAGTTCTTCTTTTGATTTAGGCTTGAATTTGAGTTTTTGAAATCAACTTAAAGTGAGAGAATATAGGGCACCAGAAAATGCGTTGAAAAAAATCCTCCGGCCATGAAACAAATGACCGCCACCAGCGATGGCCACTGTAAGGTGGAAAGTCCCATTATGGCGTGGCCGCTGGTGCAGCCTCCGGCGTAGCGGGTTCCAAAACCTACGAGGAATCCGCCCACGATCATCAGAATGAAGCCCCGCAGCGTGAATACCTGATCCCAGCTGACCAAATCGGAAGGAACCAGCTTCGAATAGTCGGTAATGCCATACTGGGCCAAGTCTTCAGCCAGATCCGGATGTACTTCCACGGGCTCAGGACCTGGCAGCCAAGACCCTGCAATGAAACCTCCCACCAGGATACCTGCTACAAAGAACAAATTCCAAGCTTCTTTTCGCCAATCATACTTTAGAAAAGGAATGTTGGCGGGCATACAGGCGGCACAGATGTGGCGGAGGGAAGAGCTGATGCCGAAGCTTTTATTGCCCATGATCAGGAGCAAGGGCACTGTGAGGCCGATGAGGGGCCCGGCAACATACCAGGGCCAGGGCTCTGAAAGAAGAGTGTGCAAATGTGTCATGTGGGTTGATTATTTGATATTTAAGACATGTGGTTTTTGCTTAAAAAAAATCGTGGTATTAATGACCACGACGAGAAACCCTGTGCAGGACTCTATTTTTCGGATAAAGAACCTAACATACAACTTACGTAGGACTGCGCTTTTCTTTTTAGATTGTTGTGGCCCACGGGGGGATATCCAAGTTGAGAAAGTTTTTGGATAAGGCTCTCTTTTTCTGGATTACCTTCCACATGAACTGTTCCCGCCTCCACGTCAACCACCACGTGCTGCACCCCGGGCAGGCCGGAAAGTGCTTTCCGAATGCCCGAGGCACAGCCAGAACATTTGAGATTTTCTACCCGAATCTCCATACGCTTATTTTTTAAGCACGTTGGCCACATTTTGCCAACTTCCGCCATTGATTACGTTTTTGATACCGTGGCTTTCCAGGATTTCCTTGGCCCGAGCGCTGCGGCTTCCACTGCGGCAAAAAACCACCACTTTTTCCTTATTTCTAAATTCCTTTAAACGGGCCGCCACCTGGTCCAGTGGAATATTTACAGCTCCAGGCACACTGCCATCGGAAAACTCTGACGGTGTGCGCACGTCCACAAGGAAGGCATTTTTCAGGTCTTCCTTCGTCAAGGCCGGCCCCGGGTTTTGGGCGAATATTTTCAGCAATCCAAACATAGCCATGAGCACAAAAGCCAATCCACTTAAGCGTTGAAAACCTTGCTTTGACATACGTAATCCGTTTTGGGGATCCCCGTTTTTGCTATGGCATTGAAGCCGCCGGCCACCTCCGTGAAATTACGGTATCCGCGGGATTGGAGAATGCTGGCGGCAATCATGCTTCGGTAGCCACCGGCACAATGCAGGTAAAAATGTTCCTGGGGATTGATTTCCTTGATCCAGTCATTAATGTATTGGAGCGGGCGGTTGTAAGCCTCTTCCACATGTTCGGCCGCAAATTCGCTTTCTTTCCGCACATCCAGAATTTTATCTTTTCCGATGCGCACCCGCTGAGCAAATTCCTCTGCTGTTATTCGTGGGACAGTATCTATTTCTTTACCCGCGTTTTTCCAAGTTTCAAAGCCACCTTTTAAGTGTCCCAATACATTATCAAAACCTACCCGGCTCAGCCGTGTGATAGCTTCTTCTTCTGTGCCGGGTTCACAGACCAGGAGGATAGGCTGTTTGACATCCACGATCATGGCGCCTACCCACGGTGCAAAGTCGCCTTTCAGACCAATGTTTATGGAGTTGGGAATAAATCCTTGAGCAAAAACACTGTTGTCTCGGGTATCCAGAATTAAAGCTCCTGTAGATTCGGCGACTGCCTCGAATTCTTCAGGGCTCAATGCCCGCATGCCTTGATTCAGCACATTTTCATAACTTCCATACCCTTGTTTGTTCAGCATGGCATTGAATCCAAAATAACCGGGAGGGGGCGTGAGGCCCTCCAAAACGGCTTTTATGAAAGCTTCCTTGGAGGGCTGTTTAAGAGCATAATTCACCTTTTTTTGATTGCCCAGGGTGTCCACAGTTTCTTTCATCATGTTCTTGCCGCAGGCGCTGCCGGCTCCATGGCCTGGGTATACCACCAGGTGATCGGGTAGAGGAAGAATCTTATTATACAGACTGTCGTACAGGAGGCCTGCTAACTCTTCCTGAGTCATGTTTGCAGCTTTTTGGGCCAAGTCCGGGCGGCCGACATCCCCCAGAAACAAGGTGTCGCCAGTGAACAGGGCTTCTGGCTGGCCTTCTTCGTCTAGCAACAGGAAGCAGGTGCTCTCCATCGTGTGGCCGGGGGTGTGTAGAACTTTGATTTTCACGGTGCCCAGGCTAAACTCCTGGCCATCCTCAGCGACCACACAATCAAAGCCGCATTGTGCTGTGGGTCCGTAAATAATCGGTGCCCCTGTGGCTTTGGACAAATCTAAATGCCCGCTCACAAAATCGGCGTGAAAATGGGTTTCGAAGATGTATTTCAGTTTCACGCCGTCTTTCTCCAGACGCTCCAGATAAGGCCGGGTTTCACGCAGTGGATCGATGATGGCGGCTTCCCCTCCCGAGACGATGTAATACGCGCCTTGGGCCAGGCAGCCGGTGTAGATTTGCTCTACGCGATGATTTTTTTGCTTCGTTTCCATAATTTAAAATATTTTTTTCGGATTAAATTTTACTTATTGTTATCTGCAGAGATTGAATACAAAGTTAATTGCGATCTCATGGGATTTTCGGTAACATTAGTTACATCCTTAAAACCCTATGGTTTCTTTTAAAAGGATATAAATGCCCATAATTAATACAAACCAACCGAAGGCTGGCTTAAGTTTTTTACCATCTATTTTCCGTGCCAGAAAACTGCCCAAAAAGATGCCGGCCAAGGCGAAGGCGCTCACCAGGGAAATCAGCGTCCAGTCCATGCCGCCTAAATTGCTTTCACCTGTGAAGCCAATCAGAGATTTGGCCGCAATAATCACCAGTGAAGTGCCCACAGCTTCCTTCATTGGCAGTCGGCTAAGCACCACCAGGGCCGGAATGATCAAAAATCCACCTCCGGCTCCGACAAAGCCTGTTAGGGCTCCCACAATTGTGCCTTCCAGCAATATCAACGGATAATTAAACTTTTGAGGACCTGAAGGTTCTCCCGTATTTTTTGGGGCATCTTTTTTTATCATACTATAGGAGGCGGCCACCATCAACACAGAAAAAACCACCATGGTTAGAAGATTTTTTGTAAGAACAAAGGAACCTATCGAAACAATTTCTTTTGGGATGGCCGGCATCAGCCAGGCCCGGGTGGCAAAGACTGCGGCTATGGAAGGAATGCCGAACACGAGGGCAGTGCGCACATTCACCAATCCCTGCCGGAAGTATGTGATGGATCCTACTGCGGCCGTGAGCCCAACTATGAATAAAGAATAAGCTGTGGCCGGCACAGGCTCCACTTTTAGCAAATAGACCAATACGGGTACAGTGAGAATACTGCCTCCACCCCCTATCAGCCCAAGACTTATTCCAATGAGAACTGAAGCCAGGTATCCCAGTAATTCCATTTTAATTTATCTCCAATGGTTGATTCGGCTGCAAAATTGGTGTGGCTTTGCGGCTTTTTGTGTAATAGTGGTTACACTCCTTGCATTCCCTTCTTTTTCAAAACCGTAGGGGTTGGGGGCATTTCTTGTATTTTTATCCTTTATTATTGCAACCCTGATATGGCGCAGCGTTTTTCTCACATGGCCGAAACCCTGACCGGGTCTGAAATCATTCGGCTGGGCAATGAAATCAGTCGTCGGATTAAAGCCGGGGAGCGCATTTTCAATCTCACCATCGGGGATTTTGATCCGGGCATTTTCCCGATTCCTAATACATTAAAAAGGTTAATACAAGAATGCTATGATAAAGGGCTCACCAATTATCCCCCGGCCGATGGCATTCTGGAGCTGCGTGAAGCGGTCAGCCAATTTTTGAATAATTCCCTAAAAACGGGTTTTAAACCTTCGGAGATTCAGGTTGCTGGCGGAGCCCGGCCCTTGATTTATACCATTTTCCGCACTTTGTTGGATCCCGGCGATGCGGTGGTGTTTCCGGTGCCTTCTTGGAACAATAACCATTACTGCCATTTGGTGGGCGCTCGGCCACTCGTTGTACAAACGCTTCCTGAAGATAATTTCATGCCGCGGGCCCAGCAGCTTGAACCTTTGCTGAGGGAGGCCACCCTTCTGGCCTTGTGCAGCCCTCTAAATCCCACGGGCACAAGTTTCACCAGACAGCAATTGCAGGAAATTTGCGGGCTTGTCCTGGAAGAAAATCGCCGTCGCAAGAGCGGACAAAAACCTTTGTATTTGTTATATGATCAGATTTATTGGCCCTTGATGCCTTCGGATTTGGAGCATCACCATCCTCTGGCTTTGCTTCCAGATTTGGCGCCCTTCACGGTGTATGTGGATGGAATTTCAAAAAGTCTGGCGGCTACGGGCCTGCGTGTGGGCTGGGCGAGTGGTCCGGAGCCCCTTATCCAGCGGATGCGGGCTATTTTGGGCCACATCGGAGCCTGGGCGCCCCGGGCAGAGCAGTCGGCCGTGGCGGATTATCTGGGGCGCTCCAGCGAGGTGTCTGAATTTTTGCAGCACATTAATCGGGAAATTTCCAGCCGACAGAATGCATTTTATGAAGGATTGAAAGGCTTACAGGATAAAGGCTACCCGGTTCAGGTTATTCAACCCACCGGCGCCATCTATCTTTCAGTCCGTTGGGCTGTACGCGGCGCCCAAACCCCGGCCGGGAAGGTTCTTCACACCGCCTCCGACATAGCCGAGTATCTGTTGGCGGAGGCTTCCGTGGCGGTGGTGCCATTCACAGCCTTTGGTCTACCGCCGGATACGGATTGGTTTCGCATTTCGGTGGGCACCTGCCGCCTTCAGGACATTCCGGAAATATTGGAGAGCATTGAGAACAGCCTATCCCATCTCAGCTTCCTTGCGAATTGAAATCCCCCTTTATGAAAAAAATTTCTCTGCCCACCCAGATACTGGTGGCCATGCTGGTGGGTCTTGCGTTGGGTGTTTGGGCAACTCTGGCCGGAGGGCAACGTTGGGTGAACCATTATTTGATGCCCTGGGGGCAGATTTTTCTCAATCTTCTGAAATTAATTGCCCTGCCCCTCGTGCTGGCTTCTTTGGTATCCGGCGTGGCCTCCCTGCGCTCGGTGCATAGCCTTTCCCGCCTGGGCAGCAAAACCATTGGGCTCTACATTTTAACGACTGTGCTCGCCGTCTCCATGGGGCTCCTGGTAAGCGGCATAGTGGGGCCTGGAAAATATTTATCTGTAGAGAAAAGAGAAGCACTCAAAGAAAAATTTGGAGGTGTGGCGGGCCAGAAGGCCGAAGCAGCCCAGGCACAGGCTGATCAAAGCCCGCTTCAGCCTTTGGTGGACATGGTTCCGAGTAATTTGGTTCAGGCCGCCGGAGACAATACCCGAATGCTCCAGGTAATCGTGTTTGCCATGTTGCTGGGCGTGGCCCTGGTGGGGGTGTCGGAGGAAAAAGGAATGGCCGTCCGCGCGTTTTTCAATAGCTTCAACGATGTGATGCTGCGTCTCACGGAAATTATTATGCGGGGCGCCCCCTTGGGAGTTTTGGGTCTCATGGCAGGGGTGGTGGTGCAGATTGGCGGGGACGACCCGGCCGGGCTGGCCGATCTTTTCAGGGCTCTTTTGATGTACATCCTATGCGTTTTGACAGCTTTACTACTAATAATTTTGGTAAATTATAGTGTATTGCTAAGGTTTTTTGCCCGACGTTTCTGGGGGCGGCGTTTCTTTAAAACATTGCTTCCAGCACAACAGCTGGCTTTCACCACCAGCAGCAGCGCGGCTACTCTCCCGGCCACTATGGAATGTGTGGAAGAGGGTTTAGGTATTCCAAAAAAAATTGCCGGATTTGTGCTTCCGCTTGGGGCCACCATCAATATGGATGGCACCAGCGCCTATCAGGCCGTGGCCACGGTTTTCATTGCCCAAGCATTTGGATTGGATTTGTCCTTTTCCCAGTATTTAACCATTATCCTCACCGCCACCCTGGCCTCCATAGGGTCAGCTGCCGTGCCGGGGGCCGGCATGGTGATGCTGGTCATTGTCTTGGGGTCGGTGGGTCTTGGGCCGGAAGGCCTGGCTTTGATTGTGGCGCCTGATCGCCTTCTGGATATGGCCCGCACCGTCGTGAACGTCACCGGAGATGCGGTGGTCACAGCCGTCGTGGCCCAATCGGAAGGCATTCACCCCTTTGAACATGCATCTAATTCTGAATCATGATATTATTTGATGATCCTATTGTTCGGGAAAATCTCCTGCCGTTCACATTCACCCGTCCCGTAGGCGCATTGAGAACGGGCATTGACACTTTGGCCGAAAAATGGGAAAATTGGCTTGGAGAGCCGGCATTTTTTAAAACGGAAACTTATTTGCAAGAAAAATTTCCATTCCGTGAAAACGAATCCCTTTGGGTGGAGGGATCCCTTATTCCAGATGAAACTTTAGCAGAAGCGGTACGGCATTTAAGGGAGGGGGAGGTTCTTGTAGATACAATGGGTCAGCGCTTAGCCTGGAGGGCTGAACCTATTCGTGAAATTGTATATTCCAAGCCATTTCTTAAACTGTCACAGCTCTGGGAAATTTTTTCCCTGAACGATTTGATCCTGCGCAAGGATTTTCAAAGGCTCACCCGAGGCCGTGAAAGCCAGCCCCTGAGTCCCACCAACACGCTCATTGGCCCGAAAGACAACCTTTTCATTGAAGAAGGTGCGCGGGTAGAAGCCTCGGTGCTCAATGTATCCACGGGCCCTATCTACATCGGACGGGCGGCCGAGGTGATGGAAGGCTGTCTGCTTCGTGGGCCTATTGCCCTGTGCGAGGGAGCCCAAGTGAAGATGGGCGCTAAAATTTACGGAGCATCCACGTTTGGGCCCTACGTGCGGGTGGGTGGCGAAGTAAATAACAGCGTGATGCTGGGATATTGTAACAAAGGGCACGATGGATTTTTGGGGAACAGTGTGGTGGGGGAGTGGTGTAATCTGGGAGCCGACAGCAACAACAGCAATTTGAAAAATAATTATGCGCCTGTGAAACTCTGGAATTACGGCCGTCAGGGCTTCGTGAATACCGGACTCCAGTTTTGCGGATTATTTATGGGGGATCACAGTAAGTGCGGCATAAACACCATGTTCAATACGGGCACGGTGGTGGGGATGAGCGCCAATATTTTTGGCAGCGGCTTTCCCAGAAATTTTATACCTTCTTTTGCTTGGGGCGGCGCCCAAGGTTTCCAGACCTATCGGCTGGACGAAGCCATAGCTACAGCGCGGCGCGTGATGGAACGGCGCCAGGTGCCATTTACCCCTGCCGATGCCGCTATTTTTGCGGAGGTCTTTGCACGGGATGCCTTCAAATAAATCCCCAATCTTCGCCCCAGTAGTAAAGCTTCGGCTTTTATTGGGGTGCGCTTTAGCGGGGTTCATCATCTCCTGCAGTCCTTTACGCAAATCACAACCCCATGATTACTTGGTGACCCGCGTGCGGGTATTACAGGGCAAACATTCGGAAATTGACGACAATTTGTTGGATTACAGTTTTGTCCGCACCAACCGAAAGACCTTTGGAGTTTTCCGGCTTCCGTTGCAGCTGTATTTGTCTGTCCAACAGGAAAAAATGCAAAAGCGTCGGCAGTATTTGGACTCTCTGCGCCTGGTAAAAAATGAGCGGCGCATTGCCCGCGGAAAAAAAGGCAACCTCAAGTCGCGACGAACTCTTGGGGAGATTGTGTTGAGTATGGGTGAGAAGCCGGCGTTGTTGGACTCCCTGCAAGTGGCCAGGTCCGCCACCAATATGCAAAAAGCCTTGGTCAACGAGGGTTTTTTTGACGCTCGGGTCCGCGACTCCATCGTCCTGAAAAAAAAACGTAGGGCGCATGTATATTTTATTGTGGAAGAAGGCCAGCCCTATCGTATTCGCCAATATAGTTTCTCAGCTTCCAACCGCTACATGCAGGAGGAAATTTCCAAGGCCATGGCGCAAAGCCCCATCCAAACCGGAAAGCCCTTCGATCTCCGCCGCCTGAACCAGGAACGCGATCGGATTACCAAGCTATTACGGCAAAAAAGCTTTTTCTTTTTCAGTAAAGATTACATCTCATTTGAAGCCGACACGGGTGTGGGCGACCACCTGGTGGATCTTAAAATGGTGATTAAAAATCCCAACTATTATTTAAAAACCGAAACCGACAGCTTTCCGGTCAAAAGGCATCACTCCTGCAAAATCCGGAATATCTATGTGGATACAGACTTTAATATTCTCGAAAGTTCAGCAACAAAGCACAATTATGACACATTGAAAGGCTATATCTTCATGTATGAGGATTATTTAAAAATTAAACCTACAATTATTGCTAAGAATATTATTCTTGAGTCCGGAAATACATTCAATTCTGATGATCATGATAAGACCTACGCTTATTTAAGTAATTTAAGAATTTTCAAATTTATCAATATTACATATAAATATGTGGGTCGGGAGGACGGTTATGAAATGCTGGACTGCTTCATTCAATTGACCCCCTCCGATCATCAGAGTGTGACGTTTAATACTCAGGGCACCACCACCGGGTCCTTTCCGGGTATGGAGGCCATGGCCACGTACACCAATCGCAACGCCTTTTATGGGGCGGAGACATTCACTTTCAATGTGCTCGGGCGCGGCGAATCGCAACTTGTGGCCGCAGATATTCCCAACCGCCGGATTATTTTCAACACCTTGGAATACGGGGGAAATCTTTCCGTTCAATCGCCCAAATTCCTTGTCCCTTTTAACATTGGCCGCTATTCTAAGCGCAATCAGCCTGTGACCACCCTTAAGATGGGTCTCACGTATCAGAGTCGTCCCGATTATCAAAGATTTTTATCCTCCGCTTCTTTCGGATATGAATGGAATGAAACGCCGAAAAAACGCCACACCATAATTCCTGCGGATATTAACATCATCAATGTCAATCTTTCAAATTCTTTTCGGAGTTATCTCAATAGTCTGAATGATAAGTTTTTGTTAAACAGTTTCACCAGCCATATAATTTCGGGATTTGTGTATGTATTTGGCTACAACGAGCCACGCCCATCCCGTGGCTACACCAAAAGCCTGCGGATAGACGCCCAATTTGGCGGTAACACTTTGTGGCTGGCAGGCCGCCTGCTCAAATGGCCAGCGGACAATATCGGACGGCGCACCCTGGCCAATATTCCTTTTGCCCAATATGCCCGCCTGGAGCCGGACTTCAGGCAATATTTTATTTTCAAGGGGAATTATGTTTTGGCTACCCGCCTCAACATTGGTGTGGGCCTGCCTTATGGCAACAGCCGTGTGCTGCCTTTTGAAAAAAGTTTTTTTGCGGGCGGGGCCACGGATTTGCGGGGCTTTCTGGCCCGTCGCGTGGGTCCGGGGCGTTTTCCAGGAAAAGCCTATGACCAGTTTGGAGATATCAAGATTCTGCTTTCGGTGGAGCAAAGAATTCCTGTCCTTAAACAAATTGAAGTAGCCCTGTTTGCCGATGCTGGCAACATCTGGCTCTTCAGGCCGGATGGCGCGCGGCCCGGAGGCCACTTCCGGTTCCCTGATTTCTACCGGCAGATGGCGCTGAGCGTGGGTTTTGGTTTGCGTTTGAATTTGGGCTTTTTTATTTTCCGTTTGGACCCTTCCGTGCCCATCTATGATCCCAGCGCTTACTACGGGGATGTGTGGGTGGTGAAATTTTTGAAACTGAAAAGTATTATTGGTAATTTTGCCATTGGATATCCTTTTTAATTGTCATTTTTACATGAAAAAAATTTTTTTTCTCTGCATCACGGCTTCTCTTTCAATGATTTCCTGTAAAAAAGAAGTTTGTATTCGCTGCACCCCCATTGCGGATCCTTCCGGTCCAGAGCAACGCGAATGCTCTAAGGATAAAGACGAAAGGGCATCTTTTATGGTGAAATGGATAAAAGCAGGCTACAATTGTGCGGAAGATTAAATATCTGGCCATGAAAAAAACAGCATATTTTCTGATTCTTCTCTGCGTTTCCTTTTCGATCAGCTCCTGCGGTGATCATACAAAAGAAAAGGAACGTTATCAGGCTACCATTGACTCCCTGACGCGGCAACTGGATGAGAAAGACAACTCTGTCAATGAGTTTTTAAAAGCTTTCAATGAAATTGAGGAAAGTTTATTACAGGTTCAAAACAAGCAGCGCAGCATTGAAAGCGGCTCCCTCTCTGCCGGAGAGACCAATGCTAACGTTAAAGCCCGCATCGAGGAAGAAATCCGTTCCATCAATGAAGCGATGGCTGAATCGCGAAATAAAATGGCGGAACTTCAAGGCAAGCTGAAAAAGTCCAATTTGAAGATTGTGGAATTAGAAAAGATGATCACCCGGCTCAACAGCTCTTTGGCCGAAAAAGATGCTGAAATTGCCTCTCTAAATGAAAAACTAATTGCCATGAATTATAAAGTGGAGGGCCTCACCCAGGAAGTCTCCACGCTGCGGGCTGAAAAGCAGGCCGTCACGCAGGAACTGGAAACCAAATCCCGGGAAGCCGAAGAAAAAACCACCGAATTAAACACCGCCTACTACGCCATAGGTACAAAAAAAGAACTCATAGACAAGGGGGTGTTGAGCAAGGAAGGAATTTACTCAGGCCCTAAAGCCCGCGGGAAACTCGGGGTCACTTTCAATGAAAAATCTTTTACCCGGGTGGATATCCGTACGACGAGCGAGCTTCTTCTCAATGCCAAAAAGGCCCGCCTGCTGAGCAGCCATCCCGCCGGATCTTTCACCCTCACGGGCGAAAAACTTGTCATCTCCCAGCCCCAGGAATTCTGGAAAGCCAGTAAATATTGTGTCGTGGAGATTGTACGCTAAGGCTGCGTTGGCGGGATAAACATTCTGTTCAATAAAAGAACAGAGCGTTTATTAATTTTCCCTTTTGAACAATCCTCTTGCTCTAAACTGCCACATCAGCCCGAATGGGCGGATGCGGGTGATAGTCAAGTATCTCGATGTCTTCGAAACGGAAATCAAAAATATTTTGAACTTTTGGGTTGAGTCGTAGCCGAGGCAGAGGACGCAAGTCGCGGGAGAGCTGAAGCCGGGCCTGATCTATGTGATTGCTATACAAATGGGCATCGCCCAGCGTATGCACGAATTCCCCGGGCTGCAGCTGGGTCACTTGCGCCATCATACACGTGAGTAGGGCATAGCCTGCGATATTAAAAGGAACCCCCAGAAAAACATCGGCGCTGCGCTGATATAATTGGCAGCTGAGGCGTCCCTCCAGCACGTAAAACTGAAAGAGGGTGTGGCAGGGTGGCAAAGCCATGCGGGGCAGATCGGCCGGATTCCAAGCCGAAACCACAAGGCGCCGGGAATGGGGATTGCGACGGATTTCATCCACCACCCACTGAATCTGGTCAATCACCCGGCCGTCTGGCGCTTCCCAGGCCCGCCACTGTTTGCCATACACGGGGCCTAATTCTCCTGCCTCGTCCGCCCATTCATCCCAGATGGTGACCCCGTTCTCGCGAAGGTAGCGAATATTGGTTTCTCCTTTCAGAAACCATAAAATTTCGTGAACCACCGATTTGAAGTGTACTTTTTTGGTGGTCACCAATGGGAAGCCTTCGGCCAGATCAAACCGCATCTGATATCCAAAAATCGAATAGGTCCCGGTGCCGGTGCGGTCGCTTTTAAAAACACCTTTTTCCAGAATGGTTTGAAGCAAATCATGATAGGCTTGCATGACTCCCTAAAGTTATGTTAAGATAGAAACTTTTTTTTCACAGCCAGAAAAAACTTATACAACTTTTTTAAGTCATGGTTTTCTTTAATTTGCTCCAGAAACTAAAATCACCAGTTTATGAACAAAAGACGGGAATTTTTGAAAACCACCTGTGCCCTGTGCGGTGTGACCTTAGCCTCAGGGAGCGCCGGAGTGTGGTTGTCTGGGTGCAAAACTTTGGAAAAACCAGCTGAAGAGTCTGGTTTTGCGGTGCGCGATGGCCTCCTCAAAATCCCGGTATCGGCTGTTGCGGCTGAAGGTTCTGTCATCCAGGCCCATGGTTTGTCCAGGGAGCTTTACATTCACCCAAACGCCGATGGCACCTTTGAAGCACTCTTGCTCCGCTGCACCCACATGAACGGCAAATTGAATCCGACCCCTGAAGGCTTTACCTGCGCATTGCACGGCAGCCGTTTTGCTAAAACCGGTGCGGTATTGAAAGGGCCGGCTAAGGAACCTTTAAAAAAATATCCGGTGAATCGCCAGGGAGATCAGCTCATCATCCAGGTAGCCTAAAAAAGTTTCTTTTGGATATTTAATTTTTCATTAAGAGGGCAATTTTATTATTGCGCCGGGCAGGGATGTCGCTCATGTGTACTGAAAAAACAATTTTTTTCATTTTATGAAATTAAGCCTTTGGCCTCGTCTAATATCTTATTTTTTGGCCTTGCCGGTGCTTTGTGCGCAAAAACCTGCGGGTGAATTAAGGGGTACAGTGCGCGATGCAGAGTCCGGAGAGACCCTGCCTGGCGTGGCTATTTTATTTGGAAAAACAGGCCTCATCACCGACCTCACCGGAAAGTTTATTTTCAAAGCGGAACCGGGCCATCACACTTTGAAGTTTCGTTTCATGGGATATGAAACCCTAACCCGGACGGTACGTCTGGAGGCCGGAAAGGCAGACACGCTTACTATTTTTCTAAAACCATCCAGTCAAAACCTTAATTTGGTGGTCGTGACGGGCAGCCTGTATGAAAAAAACGTCACACAGGAAACCGTGAGTATGGAAGTGGTGAGTGCCAAACAAATTGCTAATACCAATTCCAATGATATAACAGAAGCCGTGAGCCGAACCTCTGGAATTTTAATTCAGGACAATCAGATTTCCATCCGCGGTGGGAGTTCTTACTCGTATGGCACAGGCGCACGGACGGCCGTGATCGTGGATGGATTGGGGTTCACCAGTGCAGACCTGGGGGATATACAGTCCAAATTCGCACCCGTCGAAAACATCCGTCAGGTGGAGGTGATTAAAGGGGCTTCATCCGTGGCCTACGGTTCCGCCGCCATGAACGGGGTGGTGAACATCATCACCGACTGGCCTTCCAATGAAAAAGGAGAGACGGTGGTATCGCTGAACAGTGGAATGTACAGCAATCCTCCTGCCGGGTACCTGCGCTGGTGGGAAGGCGCCCCGCCTTTTTTTACCATGTTAAACGTGAATCATGGACGGCGCCAGGGACGCTTGAGTTATAGCGCCGGAGGCAACCTGACACAATTGAACAATTATTTACAGAAGGCCAACGAATTCCGCGTGCGGGGCTATTTCAAAACCCGTTTCACAGGGCGGCGCAATGCGGGCCTTCAATATGGCCTCAACGGCACGGTGATGCACGAAGCCAGCGACCGGTTCTTTATTTCCAGCGACATGGATTCCAACATGTTTTTCAGGGCCGAGGGATCCAATGATAAATATTGGCGTTGGGCTGTGGATCCGTATTTCACGTATGCCCATCCCCGGGGGCATCATATCCGTCTCTATGGCCGATGGCTGAGTATTTTTAGGCAGGGCAACGGGACAGACCCCAACGCCCTGAGCCAATCCTTTGCATTCGACACCCGTTATCAGAAAAGGATATGGGGAGAGCGCCTTGTGCTATCCACGGGAATTCCATTTTCTTTCAGTTTGAATCGTTCTAACCTTTATCCCGGCACGCGCCTGGCCTATGCAGCGGCGGGGTTTTTTCAGGTGGAGGGACAACCCCTGCGATGGCTGAGTCTAATTGGGGGGGTGCGGTATGAATTTAACAAAATAGATAAATACTTTTCAGCCACTGATCCAATTTTTAGAACCGGCCTGAACGTCGCTTTTAGCAAGACGACCTTTATGAGGGCTTCCTGGGGGCAGGCCTATCGGTTGCCCACGATAGGCGAGCGTTTTCTACAGCAGGAATTCACACAAAGCATTTTCGTTTTCCCAAATCCCGACCTGAAAACGGAAAAAGCCTGGAGCGCAGAATGGGGCTTCATGCAGGCCTTTAACATCAGCCGTTGGAAAAGCCTCCTAGATGTTGCCGTGTTTTGGCAGGAGTACAAAAATTTTGTGGAATACCGGGTGGGCCTGTATTCTAATAAGGATGAATTTGGAAATCCTATTTTCCCCGGCCAGGGCGCCTATGCTTTCGGCCTTCGGCCATTCAATGTGGACAACGCCCGCATTGCCGGTTTCGAAGGCACCTTAAGGGCCGACGGGCGGCTGGGGCCCGTGCAAGTGACGGTGCAGGGGGGGTACATGTACCATTGGCCAGGCAATCTGGATTCTTCGTCAGCCGGTCGAAGCACCGGAGCTTTTGTCCGGGATGCTTTCAAATATTGGGGCCAAAGGGTAAGGGATGAGGAAACGATCAATGCCCTGCTTCTTTTCCGATCCCGCCATCTGGTGCGGGGGGATGTGGAGGCGGAGTACAAAAAGTTTTCCTTAGGGGGTGCATTTTATTACACGAGCCTCCCCGAAAAAGTGCCGACGCTTTTCTTACTCGCCCTGGGCGTGATTGACGGAGGGCGCAAAACGTTTGAAAGATATTTGCAAAAACATATTAACGGGGATTTCACTTTTGATTTGCGCTGTGGATACGAAATATCCGAAAAAGTTCGGGTAGGTTTTATTGTCAAAAATGTCCTGAATCGAGTGTATTGTCTCAGACCTGGCCGGCCAGAGCCCCTGAGGAATTTTACGGTCCAGCTGCGTTTGCGTTTGTAAAATGTTTTAGTTTCTCAACATGTAAATAAAGTCGCGCAGACGTTGCAAACGGTGGGGGGTCTTGAGCCAAGACTTCCACATCAGCTTTCGGGCAAAGGCTTTCCGACCTTCATTAAAATAACGGCGGCCTAAGCGTTCAAAAAATAATCCGGGGTCCTGCAGATAGGGCGCTTCCAACTCTTCCACAATCTGGCGGATTTCTTTGGGGTCGTTGCGCTCGAGATAATCGGTTCCGCTGCGCTGGCGCTCTTCGATGGCTTTTTTTACCATAGCGCCGCTGATAAATTTTCGGTGGGAGTCGCTCAGATTGCCCCCCACACTGGAAGGGTTGTAACGGTAATAATACAAGACGTCAGGTACATTGGCGATTCCGGAACATTCAGCCACGCGGTAAGCCCAGTATAAATCTTCGGCGCCGATGCGGTCAAATGCCATGTGATACCCTCCTATTTTGTCCACCACAGCGCGGCGCACCATGAGAGCGGAGCCAATAAAATCAAACTTTTCCGGCATCCTTTGGAGAATTTTTTCCGGCTCCGTCTCAAACTGGGAGGTGAAGAGTATTTGGCCTGCCTCGTTTACCCGCGCGTAATTGCTACCCACGGCCCCCCAGCCGGGATTTTTCTCAAGAGCTGTTAAAAGCTTGTCCAGTCTTTCCGGTGCACTCCAGTCGTCCGCATCCTGAAACGTGATATAGTCCCCTTTGGCCAATCCCAAAAGTCGGTTCCAAGTCTTCAGATACCCTTGGTTCACATCCTGATGAAAGGTGCGGATTCTTTTGTCTTGCACCGCGTAATCATTCAGAATACGGCGTGTGGAATCCCAGGACCCGTCGTCTGCAGCGAGCAATTCCCAATGAGGGTAGGTTTGAGCTACAATGGAGTCTAAAGCCTTAGCTACAAATTTTTCACAATTGTAGGCGGGCATCAGGATGCTCACCAGGGGCTTTGGGGTAGAGGAAGAATGCAACATTCAACGACCCCGCAAAATTAAAGGCCGAAAGCACGGTATCGGGTTAGGCCTTTTGCGTGATGTAGCGGCCCGTTTTGTTTTTTTGCGGCATGCCGTCGCGTCTGGTTTCTATCGTAGGGAGGCCTAATGTCGGAAAATCCACCTTATTTAATCGTCTCACAGAAAGCCGATCGGCAATTACCGACGCTTCCGCCGGCACCACCCGCGACCGCCACTATGGCTCTGTCCTTTGGAATGGGCGTTCGTTCACGGTGATAGATACGGGGGGGTACGTCAGTGGTTCGGAAGATGTTTTTGAAAGTCAGATCAACCGGCAGGTGCGCGAAGCCGTCAAGCAGAGCGCTGTCGTCCTTTTTGTTGTGGACGCAGCCGCGGGACTGAATCCCCTGGATGAAGCGGTGGCCGATATGCTCCGTACCGAGGGGCGGCCAGTGATTGTGGTGGCCAACAAAGCCGATGATTATCGCACCCTCCAGTCCAGCGCAGAATTTTATGCTTTGGGTTTCGATAAAATATTTTCAGTGGCGGCTATCAGTGGAAGTGGCACGGGCGATCTTTTGGATTATTTGGTGGACCTTCTGGGGGCTGAGGAGGCGGAACCGCCTACCGAGTTTCCTCGGATCACAGTGGTAGGGAGGCCCAATGTGGGCAAGTCCTCCATAGTAAATGCCCTTTTGGGTGAAGAAAAGCATATCGTGACGCCGGTGGCTGGTACCACGCGCGACAGTATTGACAGCCATTTCCGGGGCTTTGGCATGGACTTTATCCTCGTGGATACGGCCGGCCTAAGGAAAAAAGGCCGGGCCATGGAGGATATTGAGTTTTACAGTGTGCTGCGCACCATCCAAAGCATAGAACGGAGCGATGTGTGCCTGTTGGTAACGGACGCCCGGGAGGAGTTTGGACAGCAGGAGCTCAACATTTTGCGCCTATTGGAAAAAAATCACAAAGGGGTGGTGATTTTGGTGAACAAATGGGATTTGGTGGAAAAAGACACCCGCACCACCGACCTCTACCGGCGGCAAATTCTAGGCCGCACGGCGCCCTTCACGGATATACCGGTGGTATTCACGAGCGCCGTCCGGCGCCAGCGCCTCCTTAAGGCCTTTGAGGAAGCCCTTGCCGTGTATAACAGGCGTCAGCAAAAATTTAAAACCTCGGAACTGAACGCCACACTGCTACCCATCATTGAGGAAAATCCTCCGCCGGCCATCAAAGGAAAATATATCCGAATCAAATACATCACCCAACTGGCCACACCTTACCCGTCTTTTGCATTCTTCTGCAATCTTCCGCAATACGTCCGGGAGCCTTACAAACGTTTTCTGGAAAACAAAATGCGGGAGTTATTTGATTTCCATGGGGTGCCTATTGAGCTATTTTTCAGGGCAAAATCCTGATATTTTAATATTTTAGTCATATGGGAAACGGAGACTTAATAGAACAACTTATTAAAGCATTGTATTATAAAAAGAGAGAAGATTTGGCTTATCTGTTGAGAAATTCTTCTTACGATATTGATATTTCAAATTCTTATGGTAGTTACCGGTATTCCAAATTAAGTGAATTAAGAATATTTTGTCATCCTGATAATTATAAAAAATTAAAAAATATTAATAGCTCTGATAGGGATTTGATTTTGGATTCAATTAAATTGATAATTCCACCCACTGAAGGGGGTATAGAAATTTGTAATGTAGGGTTTTTCCCAGATTTTGGTTTTGTCAATACTTTGAATATAGAAACAAAAAATTTGAAAAAAAATCCATATGGATTTATTCAAGATCTTTCTTTAAAATGTGATAGTAAAATTCGGGAAAAAGATTATGAAAGTGCTGTTACACTTGCTAGAATTTTGATTGAGACAGTTTTTGTTTATATAATAGAAGTTGATACTAATAATAAGTATAAAAGTGATGGAAATATCATGAAAATGTTTAAAGATGTTTTCTCAATTATAGATTCTAATTCAGGCTCGCAATTAAGTAAATTTTCTAAGGAAATTTTGTCCGGAGTGGTAAGTATTATTAATGGAATTTCTGCAATTAGAAATACCTATGGCGAGTCTCATGGAAAGGGTCCACTTCAAATTCATCAAAAAATTGATGAATCGAATGCAATACTGGTTGTAAACCTAGCAAAATCAATTTCTGAATATTTTATTTCAAAATTTCAGAAAAAAATATCTCCTAATAGTAAATGATAAAAATGAATTAAGTTTAAAGTAATAAAATTTTCGAATTTATACTCCTTCGCTTTTTCTCGGGTCTCCTAAATGTTGTTTTAAGAAGCGCTCCATGGCTCGGTAGAAATCGAAGCGGTTTTCTTCGTTGCTGAAGCCGTGGCCTTCGTTGTCTTTCACCATGTATTCCACTTCAATGCCCCGCTTGCGTAAGGCTTCCACCATCTGGTCGCTTTCGGCCTTGTTCACTCGTGGATCGTTCGCGCCCTGGGCAATGAAAAGAGGCCGCACAATTTTATCAGCGTGCAGCACCGGAGAAGCGGCCGCCAGGAGAGCGCTGTCTTTTCGGGGGTCGCCCACCATTTCGTACATCATTTCAAGGTAAGGCTTCCAGTAGGGTGGAATCGTGTTCATAAAAGTGAACAAGTTGCTCACCCCCACATAATCCACGCCGCAGGCGTAGAGCGTGGGTGTGAAAGTGAGCCCTGCCAGGGTGGCATAACCGCCATAGCTGCCCCCGTAGATGGCGATGCGGCTGCTGTCTGCTATGCCCTCTTTCACTAAAAAGCGCACGCCGTCTGTGATATCATCCTGCATGGTGCGCCCCCACTGTTTGAAAGAAATTTCCCAGAAATTCCGCCCAAAGCCCACCGAGCCGCGGAAGTTCATCTGAAAAACGGCAAATCCCCGGTTGGCCAAAAACTGAGCTTCTGGATCATAGCCCCACACATCGCGGGCCCAGGGCCCTCCGTGCGGAATCACCACGGTGGGCAGATTTTTTCCATCAGAACCCACGGGCAGGGTCAGGTAGCCTTCGATGGTGAGCCCGTCGCGCGCGGTGTATTTTACGGGTTTCATGGGCGCCAGGTGCTCTTCTTTGAGCCAGGGCCGGCTTTCGGCCAGAAATTCCAGTTTCCCGGTGGCGCGGTCATACAGGTAGTATTTCCCGGGATTCCTGTCGCTGTAGGCGACCACAATAAATTTATTTTCTTCTTTATTATGAGATGTAAAGGAAATTTCATAATCCGGCAAGCTCACCTGCACTTGTTTGTACATGGCCTCAAAATCCGGATCAAAAAAATGGATCTCCGTTTTTTGCCAGCCCGTGTAAGTGGTGGCCACCAATTTTTTCTCCTTTCGGGAATAGGAGGCGCCGTTGAGGTCGTAGGTGTCATTTTCGTAAAGCTTTTCCACTTCTTTTTTGTTGTTTAAGTCAAACACCACCAATGCCGTTTTGTCCCTTCCTAAATTGGAAAGCGCGTAAATGTTTTTGTTGTCGAATGTGAAAAACTGAGGAGATAGAGTTTCCTTAAAAGAAATGGTAATCACCTCCTTAAAAGGGCTTTTTTCATTGGGTCGGTGCAGAAGCGTGGTATTGACGCCATCGGTTTTGATGGCTAGGCGCAGCTTACCATCGTGATCGGTCATCCAGTCTGTAATGTCGCCAGGATTTTGAAACAATAGGTCCATTTTGCCGTTGCGAATATGGATGCGATAAGGATCAAACACTTGGGGATCGCGCTTGTTAAGACCGATGATCATGTGGTCGGGGTCATCCTCCAGGTCGTCAATGATGGTGGTGAGAACTTTTGGAAAAGGCGTCAGGGGCAGAACATCCTGGCCCGACACATTGCATGAAAACAGTTGAAAGTTTTCGTCTCCGCCAATATCCTGCAAGTAGAGGATGCGGTCGCTTTTCCAGAAATAGGAACGGATGTCCCGGACGGTATCGTGAGTGATGCGTTGGGGTTTCCCGGTGCCTATTTCTTCTACGAAAATATTGAGCCGGTTTTTCCAGGGTGCCAAGTATGAAATATAGCGCCCGTCGGGCGAAATTTTGAAAGATGTTTTTTCCGGATTTTTAAAAAAATCCTCCAAAGGAATGAATGGTGCCATAGAATTAGAATCTGAAGATTTTCCCCCACCCCCGCAAGCCCAAGCGCCCATCAGAAGCGCCCAGGCCAGGGTCAATTTTACGGAGGGAATGGAAAAAAAACAAACAGTCTTAAAGCGGGCGTTTTTCCACCAGCATGAGGAAATAGTTGGGATTGTATTCATACGCCTTTATGGGTTGGTATCGAAGTCGAATGGAATCCACGGAAAACACGCTAAAATACTGCCACATTATTATATTTTGAGCCATTTCAGGAGAAATTGTGTCGGGAGGATTCTGAACGGCTTCTCTTAGAGCAGATTGGGCGGGGGTGTTTTCGCCGGGAATCATATTGCAGACCACCCAGCGTGGTTTTTCGCGCAGAAAGTAGGCTAAGAATTCTTTTTCTGTATTTTTCTTGGCCTGGTCGCAGGCAGGATACCAAAAGCAATATTCGTAAGCCCAGGGATTGAATTTATTTCGGTAAAAAATGTGCGACGTGGTGGTGTCTCCAAGACCCAAAAAATCTATAAAATATACGTTTGGTGCCACCCAGGCCGTCATTCCGGCATCGGTCACTACGGCTTTGTCTCCGGGCCTGGCCCGGGCCTGCATGATTTTTCCGGCATCCGCATGGCAGAGTTCCAATGCCTCCAAGACTTCGTTGTGGCCGCCAAAGGCGCGTGGATATTTTTGAAAATACCAAAACCCGATCCCCCCCAACAATCCTGCAAAAAGAAGACCTGGCGCCAGTCGGAAAAAAAGGCTTCCATGGAAATCTTCCACCACCTGCCTCAGAAAATCATACAAAAATTTTACGAAAACCCCGGCAGAAACCAGCATGGCCGGAGCCATGGGCAGCAGAAGCCGTTCCTCAGGCATCAGATCCCCGCCGCTGCGGGCGAAATGGAGCCCAAACAAAAGGCACCAGCCCGCCAAAAAAACTGGGAGGCCTCGTTCTTTTTCATCCCTCCATAAATATACCCAGCCCATCAGGGCAAAAACGGAATAAAAAATATTGAAGTTTTTTTGCCCGAATCCTTTTAATGCGTAATACCCGCGCTTCATCAGCCAGATTCCCCCGGCTTCTTTGGCATAGAAGGTGTTCGGAAAAGGAAGTCCGAAATAAGATAGCCTAAAAAGCAGCAATATCAAGTAAAGGGCGATGGGAAGGCCCAGTAAGGCTAGAAAGTATTGGGCCTGGCGCAAGCGGGCTTCGCTCAGCATAGCCAGGAAAGCCGCGGCCATTAGGATGGGCGCTTCAGGCCGGTTGAGCACCATAAAGGCAAAAGCCGGAGCGGCTTTCCAAAACGACCGGGGGGACGGCACTTCTATGGCTTGCAAAAACATCCAGGCGCCCCAGATCACCGAAAAAATAAAGGCTTCCGTCTCCAAACCTGAGGTGATCCAAAGAACCCGGGGAGGATACGCGGCGAAAATGAGAGGGATCGCCAAAGCCCATAAAGGATGTTTCAGAATCCTGAATGCCGTCCGAAACAAAAACCATTGCGAACCCAATCCAAACATCAGGGATACCATTTTAAGGACTGTAAGGGGCGGCCCATCGGCCCATAACGTGGCGATGCACAGCCATTGCCAGAAAAAACCTGTAAACGCCTCCACCCGGA
This sequence comes from Flavobacteriales bacterium, assembly GCA_025055575.1. Lineage (GTDB taxonomy): Bacteria > Bacteroidota > Bacteroidia > CAIKAF01 > CAIKAF01 > JANWWQ01. The sequence goes on from JANWWP010000019.1 coordinate 31,065, forward strand.
CTTCGGGATTGTACCCCAGGTTGCCATGGTCCAGAAAAATGCGGGCCACCCGCAGATAGATCAGGGCATCGTCCTGAACAAATCCCCTTAAAATCCAGCCTGCGTACGCCAAAATTGGAGCCGACAGCACAACGGCCAGCACAGCCCAGCGCCGTTCCATGGATTGCATACCAGCCGCCATCATGGGGTTTCTATTAATTTTTCCAAGGTAAATTTCCTGGAACCTTTTAAGAGTAGATGATAGCCTTTCCAAGCATGGGTATCAAACCAATTTTTCAGTTCGGCCGTATTTTCGAAACAGGGGTAGGGGAGGTCCAGTTCCTGCGCAGCTCTGCAAAACTCAGGCCCGCATAAAATCACCTCGTCCAAGCCATCAGATTTTTGGAGGCTTTGCAAAATCTGCCGATGTTCTTCAGGTGCATAAGGCCCTAATTCCAGCATATCAGCCAGGATGGCCGCACGGGGCCGGGGAGCGGTGCGGGCAAATTCGGTGAGCGCGGCATGCAAGCTGGAGGGATTCGCGTTGTAGCAATCGGCCACCACCACAGCGTCTTTCCATTTCAAAATAGCCGAACGGTAGCCGGTGGGCTCATATTGAGATAGAGCCTTCGCAACGGCCTCGCCAGACATTCCGAAATAACGGCCCACAGCGCACGCCGCCAGAGCGTTGGGAATATTGTGAGCTCCGAAAATCTGAAGCTGCACCGGGTGGCCTCCGGGATGTAACAAAAACGAGGGCCTGAGGCCGCCTTCCAGTGGCCCGGACCAAGCTAAAGATTTGGAAAGGTTGTAAGGAAGGCGCTGAAGTGAATGGCTGTGTCGCCACAGAGACGCGTCCCCGCCGTTCACAAAAGCCAGGCCGCCCGACCTTCTCAGGTAATCATACAGCCCGGCGTTGGCACGGGCTACATTTTCAGGACTGCCAAAGCCTTCCAAATGGTCTTTGCCATTATTGGTGATAAGTCCATATGTGGGCTGCACCAGACGGCATAGAAAAGCGGTTTCCTGTAGATGATTGGCTCCTATTTCTACGATCAGAAATTGTGTGTCCGGAGGTGTGGATAGCAGGGTGAGAGGTACGCCAATGTGGTTGTTTAAATTGCCGGGCGTGGCATGGCAGCGATACCCTTCACGTATCACCGCTTTTATCAATTCTTTGGTGGTGGTTTTGCCGTTGGAGCCTCCCAGTGCCAGGACAGGAAAAGTAAAACGTTGCCGGTGAAAACGGGCCAGGGCTTGCAGCGTGGCCAATGGGTCCGGAGAAAAGAAAAACCGGTCGCCACGAAGGTCTTGGCGGCACGTTATCACTTTTTGGGCGCCTTTATCGGCAGCCTCTTCCGCGAAGCGGTTCCCGTCAAACCGCTCACCTTTGAGGGCAAAAAATAGGCATCCGGGCGTGAGTTTACGCGTATCCGTGCAAATGACCGGATTATCCAGGTACAGGCGGTATAATGCCCGGAGGTCCATCATCGGTTTTGACGGGCAAAGATGTTATTTTGTAGCCTATGTCGCCAAAAATCCGTATCAAGGAAAGATTTCGCATTGTTTTGGAGCGACTTGAAAAGGCCTGGCCTGAGGCCCGCACCGAACTGAATTACCGGAATTCTTATGAATTAATGGTGGCTGTGATGCTGAGTGCGCAGTGCACGGATAAACGCGTCAACATGGTGACGCCGGCTTTTTTCGACCGGTTTCCGGACATAGCTTCCCTGGCGGCGGCTTCCACGGAAGAAATTTTCACCTATATCCGCAGCATCAGCTACCCCAACAGCAAAGCACGGCATTTGAAAGAAACCGCCCGAAAACTCCAGGAAGATTTTGCAGGGGAAATTCCACAAGATCCAGAGTTGCTCCAGAAACTGCCCGGAATTGGACGCAAAACCGCCCACGTTTTGGCATCGGTCATTTGGCAGCAGCCCCGGCTGGCAGTGGACACCCACGTGTTTCGCGTGGCAGCCCGTTTGGGGCTCACCCGCAACGCGCGTAATCCTTTACAGGCCGAGAAACAACTGGTGCGGCACATTCCGCCTGAGCTCATTCACAAAGCGCATCACTGGCTCATTTTGCATGGGCGGTACGTGTGCAAGGCACGAAAGCCTTTGTGCGGCGCATGCCAACTCTCGGATGTGTGTCATTTTTTTGGAAAAACAAACTTTGCCCCTGCAGATTCTTTTTCGGAAGCGAAAAAATCCTGACAATGGCCCCAAAGAATCTTGCCGATTTATCTTCGTCTTATGTTGCCTTGTCCTTCCAAACTTTGGTTGGGTCTGGAATGCCCGGGTTGCGGCTTGCAGCGGGCCTTTTTGGCCTTGATGCAGGGGCATTTTGAAGACAGCTTTCGGTTATATCCTGCCCTACTACCTCTTCTGGTCACGGCCGGGCTTCTCGCTTATGTGGTCATTTTCCGAAGGCGTGGATTCTCAAAGTTGTTGTTGGCCCTGTATGTTTTGGACACAGTTATGATGTATGGCCATTTTCTTTTGAAGATATTATGAATCTTAAGCATTTTCCACGCGTTCCCACCGTGGCAGAAAAAAGAGCCTGGGATGCCGAAACAATTCGGCAAGGGACAGACTCTTTGGTGTTGATGGAAAGAGCCGGCAGCGCTGTGGCGGAACACATTGTAAGGCATTATTCTGAACGTATTCGTCGTGTGCATGTCTTGTGCGGTCCCGGGAATAATGGCGGGGATGGATTTGTTGTGGCCCGCCTTTTGAAGCCGTTTTATGAAGTGGTGTGTTGGGCCACCGAACCGGATGAGAGCCGATGCAGTCCCGACAATGTGACCAACAGGAGGCGCTACCTCGCCAGCGGCGGTGAAGTGAAGCTCTGGGACAGTCAGCAATTTTCCGCATGGTGTGATGTAAAATGCCTGGTGGTGGATGCCCTCTTAGGCAGTGGTCTCAACAAACCTGTACGTGGGCTTTTGGAATCCGTCATCCACACCGTAAATCGATGCGAAAGCCCCGTCCTTTCGGTGGACATACCTTCCGGGCTTCCCGGCGATGACAGGCTCCAAAAATCCGGCCTGGCAATACGGAGCAGGCATACGGTGTGTTTTCAGGCCCCATATTTTTCTTTTTTCTTGTCGGAATGCACCCCGTGGGTCCCTGAATTTTCAGTTGCGGAGATTGGCCTGGTGGAAGGTTTTTTTCAGGATGCGTCGTCCTCTGCCACTTTTTATATCACCCCTTCGGCCTTGCGTTCTCTAGTCCGTCCCAGACCGGTGGCCGGTCATAAGGGAACGTTTGGTCGCGTGGTGGTGGTGGGAGGAAGTCAAGGCATGTGCGGCGCTCCTATGCTGGCCGCACGGGCGGCCAAAGCCGTGGGCGCCGGTTTGGTGTATCTGGCTGCTTCAGAAGCATGCCGAATGCCTGCGCAGACCGGCCTGCCCGAAGTCATTTTTATCCCGGCGGAGAGGCTTGTGGATTTTTCTTTCGCGGCTCCGCCGGATGTTTTGGCAATAGGCCCGGGCTGGGGCAGAGAGGGTGGTTTGGAGCCCCTGGTGGAGATGGCTGAAAAATGGCCTGGGACTCCGTGGGTGTTGGATGCGGATGCCCTCAACCGCTTGGCGGAAACCGGGATTCCCTGGGATCTTCTGAGGGAGCGGTGCGTTCTCACGCCGCATCCAGGAGAGTTTGATCGCCTGTTTCGTGTTCCGGATGAGAAAAAAAATACGGTGGAACGTTTAAAAATCGCCGGGGAAGTAGCCGTGGGCAATAGTTTGGTATTGATTCTGAAAGGACACCGAAGCGCTGTGGTTCTGCCAACGGGTCATCGGATATTCAACACCTCCGGAAATGCCTGGTTGGCTTCCGGTGGCTCTGGGGATCTGCTCACCGGTCTTCTGGCAGGGCTTTTGGCCCAGGGCTACACGCGGGAAGAAGCTTCCGTTATAGGCGTGTGGTTGCACGGCCGGAGTGCTGACCTGGCGGCCCGCCATGAGTACAAGCCTTTGGATTTGCTGCATGTCCTGAAATATCTTCCGGAAGCCATGCAGGAAATCGGTTTCGGTGTTCAGGCCTGATCTTCCACAAGTTCGGCCCCGAGGCCTTCGCGCACCACCACCACTTCGTCGGTAGTACAATCAATCACCGTGCTGGGCTCATTGTTTCCGAATCCGCCGTCGATCATCATAGACACTTCATGGCCGTGGCGGTTGTATATCAATTCCGGGTCGGTGGTGTATTCGATTATGGCGTCGTCATCGTGCACGGAAGTGGATAGTAAGGGACGCCCCAGCATGCGCACGATGCTTTGAACCACACGGTTATCCGGAATTCGGATTCCGATGGTTTTCTTTTTGTAACCATAAATTTCCGTCACCAGGCCGTTGGCATTCAAAATAAAGGTGAAAGGCCCGGGCAAAAACCGGTTGATCATTTTGAACGTGGCATTGCTCATCGGCTTAACATATTTACCGATAAGCTTTATATCGCTGAAAATCAGAGAAAAATTTGCCTGGCTGAGGTCCACGCCTTTGATGCGGCATAAACGGGCCACGGCCTGAGGATGATGCGCATCGCAACCAAATGCGTACACTGTGTCGGTGGGATATATCATCACGCCGCCGTCGCGCAGTACATTCACCACCTTTTCAATTTGGGCATCCGAGGGATGCAAGGAATTCAATTTGAGGAGCATGGTTTTATGTTTTGAAAGTTAGACTCGGGGATAAGTTTTTTCAGCCTGTTCCTGGGAACGGGCATAGTCGGATAGAAATTTTTCCAAACCCACCTGGGTGAGCGGATGATTCAGAAGAGCCAATAGCGAAGACAAAGGGCAGGTCACCACGTCGGCGCCGATGCGTGCGCATTGAACGATATGCAGAGGACTTCGGGCCGAGGCCGCCAGAATTTCCGTTTCAAAAGCATAATTATCAAAAATTTCCCGCAGGCTCCGGATCAGCTCAATCCCTTCCTGGGAAATGTCATCCAGCCGGCCCATGAAAGGCGATACATAAGAGGCACCGGCTTTGGCCGCCAGCAGAGCCTGGCCCGGCGAGAAAATTAAGGTGCAGTTGGTGCGGATGCCTTTTTTTGAAAAATAGCTGATGGCTTTCAGGCCTTCTTTGGTAATAGGCACTTTGACTACAATGCGGGGATGGATGGCAGCTAAGGTTTCTCCCTCCCGCACCATGGTTTCAAAATCCGTGGCAATCACTTCGGCGCTCACATCCCCGTCCACCAGCCCGCAAATGGTCTCATAATGCCTCAGAATGGCTTCCGTGCCGATTATTCCTTCTTTAGCGATGAGGGAGGGATTGGTGGTGACGCCATCAATAATTCCTAGACTGGCTGCTTCTTTAATTTGATCCAGATTGGCCGTATCTACAAAGAACTTCATGCAAAAATCTTTTCCGCCGAAATATACAATTTTTTCCGGGCTATGAACACATTGTTAATAAAATTTTTCCCGAAAAAAAAGGAGTAAAAAAATATTGGTGGAGCAATTAAAAACTTTCGTTTTAATGGAGGTTGATCGAAGGAGGGACAGATTAGTTCTGGATCAAAATCTTGCTCACCCGCGTGCTGCGGCCGTCTTCCGCGGAGGCGAATATCACGTACACCCCGGTGGAAGCTCTTTGCCCGTTGAAGTTGAGCCCGTTCCAGGTGGCCGTGCCGCCGTTGGCCACAGTTTGGAAAATAAGATGTCCGGCGCTG
>JANWWP010000032.1 GCA_025055575.1 Flavobacteriales bacterium
GCGCCGCCGCCGCCGCGCTCCAAGATCAAAAGTTGGACTTTTATATCGTGTCGCGTCATCCAGCCCGGGGACAATTGGCTTATGAAGACCTCACGCCATCCCTCCTGCAAGACTGTACACTGATAGTACATTCTACCCCGTGCGGTATGAGGGGGTTTCCGGCTGTGCTCCCACCCTTCCCCATCCATTTAATCCGGCCTCACCACATCCTGCTGGATATGGTGTATCAGCCCCGCATCACACCTTTCATGGAAGCCTTCAGGCAAAGGGGCGCACGTGCGGTCAACGGCTTACGAATGCTATGGCTCCAGGCCCTGGAGTCCTGGACAATTTTTAAAGCCTAAACAGCGCTAAGAACTGTTTCTCAATTCGGGATTGAGACGATGATACAGCCATTCCGTAGCATAATGGATAACCACCAAAGCCACTGACATATACAAAATTATGCCGTTGATAAGGGGAAAGTCCCGCGCTTCCAAGGCATCTACAAGCAGCTTGCCCACTCCGTTCCAGCCGAACACATACTCCACAAACACCGCTCCGCCCATCAAAGATGCCAGCCAGTTGCCGGCCAGCGACACCACCGGCATAAGCACATTCGGAAGCAGGTGGCGCCAGTATATGGTTCCAGAAGCCAATCCTTTGGCCCGCGCGGTTTTAATAAACTCAGCACCCCGCATTTCAAGAACAGCGGTTCTTACCAGCGTCAGAACGCTGGAGAGGGGCCTCAAACCCAGCACCAAAGCTGGTAAAATCAGATTTTGCGCCGTCCAGACTTTGCCCCTTCCAGAAAGGTCCGGGGTCATGAAATTTCCTTGAAGAGGGAGATGCGTTATTTCGTGCCATTGGAAGGCCAAAAAATAAGAAGCCAGAAGAGCGGCCAGAAAAGACGGTACGGCCACGCCCAGAGTGGCCATGGCAACCAACGAAAAATCCATGGGACTGCCTCTTTTGAGGGCTGAAATAAACCCCAGGAACACACCCCCAGCGAGGCCTATCATCAAAGCTGAAAAGGCCAGAAGGCACGTGGCCGGCAAAGCCCGGCCCAGCACTCTGTGCACCGGCTCTGCAAAAGAATAGGAATACCCCGCGTAAGGCCATTTCAAGGCAAGAACCACGCCGCCCAAAGCCAGGGGCACTCCTTGGTATTTGCCAGGGTCAAAAGCAAAAGCGCTGTTTTCTTTGGCTAGGTGGAGGCTCACCGGGGAAAGATCATTCAGCGCGCGCAGCACCTGCAGTGCGGGCGACAGATGCAAGCCCATCTGATGCCGCACCTGCTGGACGGTGGCTTCATCGGCCCGCTGACCCAGCGCCTGACGGGCCGGATCTGCCCGGTGGCTTAAAACCCAAACATTGAGGACCTGCGACACAACGGCCACTCCGGCCAGGACCGAAATTCCATAAAGCCAACTTCCCCGCAGGCCCGTGGGTAGATTCATCGGCAGTATTTCATGGCCTTTTCAAAGGTCGGGAAATCCTTGTGATGCCACATTTTCACCACCGTCGTGTCCTTCAAAAGCACCAAACCCGGATTGGAGCGGATGATGGTTTTCAGCGCCGTAGCATCATTGAAATAAAATTTGAACGGGTTCTGGTGAGCATGCCGGAAAGCCTCGGCTTCGTCCCGCGAAGCGGTGGCCGCAATGAACTCCACCTGGTTTTCTGCCGCTTTTTTAGCCAGCACATTGATTTCTTCCATTCTTTCGGTATGGGTCTTTTTCAAATCATAAGCCACCAGCAGGAAGCGACAACCCGGCTTTTGAATGAAGGCTTTCCCGTAGGCTTCCCCCGTCTCCGGATCTTCCAGGTCAAAATCGTGGATGGGAGCCTCTTTGAAAGGCCGAATGACTTTCTTTCGTTGGTTCACAAACTCGTGGTGGGCCAGAAAATCTTCCGTCATCCATGAAAAATCATTGATCTTGCGGCCGTCGGGTTCATTCTTAACGGCCAGGAACTCCTTTTCCTCCCCGGTTTCCTTATGGCGATAAATCATGTAGATATCGGCCACTTCCGGCGTAGGTATTGTCTGGGAAGGCAAACCTTTCCCAGGAGCCCAGGGGCGATAATCTTTCACAGGGAGGTGGTTGTAGCAATACCAGGTGAAAAACGCTACGGCCACAAACGCCAGCACCGTGATAAAGCCTTTCACCAGTGAATCCTCAAACAAAGAATAATGCACCACCACACGCAGGCCGGCCATGATAGAGATAAAAAGACCCGGCAGCCACCAGTCAAAAACCTTTACAGATACCACCAATCCCAACACAGGCCCCAACAGCGCCACCACTTTTTCCGGCGTATCAAAAGTGCTGCCGTTCGCCCGGCGTGGAAATATGGCCAGAGGCAGGGAAATGAATAGCAGCACCACATCCTTCCAAAACGATTGCCAAGGCTCCAGGTGCAGGGCATCTCCAAAGCAACCGCAATCCGTCACTTTGTTGTAGCGGGCTGAGTAATATGTGAGGAAAGTGAAAAACAACATCATGGCCAGGTTCAAAAGGCCCGCCACCGGCATATAATACCCAAAGAGTATCAGCACACCCAGCAAGGTTTCCACAATGCTGATACACGCCGCCAGAATCAGCGCCCGATCATGCAAAACATCGCAAAGACGGTTAAATGTATTGTCCGGCACATGGCCTGTGTAGGTGATGGAGCGTTCCCGCACTTCCACCAGGGTGTCTTCCGGAGCGCCTGCCAGCGAATCCATGGGCACCGGTTCGCCAGAGGGCTTCACCACGGAATATTTCCCCTGAAGATCCGGCAATTGGGTTTTCTGCGCTTCGGCTATCAACGTCTGCACTTCATGCAGCTTGAGCCGTCGCTGGGCAAACGTGGTATCCGGCAGACTGTCGGTGATTTTAAAAACCGTAAAATATTCTTCCAGTTTATACGAAAAACCCAGAGGGTCGTTGGCCTTAATCAGCCCCGAAATCACCAGCAGCACTCCCAGCAGCAGCCTGCAGAAAACCAGAATAATGCGCATCATGCCCCTTGAAATTTGGGCAAAAATACAAGCCTAACCAATTGGCGCGGCCTTGCCCGAAATACCTGTCGACTCTATCGTTTCAGTTCAAGCTTTGCCCCGCGTGCTCACCTTCAGCAGGCGATACAAAGGACAAAATCCAATAAAAGAAGTGAGCACAAAAGCTGCCGCGACCACCATGAGCACGATGCCGAGAGTACCTTCCAGCCGGTGCGTGAAATAAGCGTATCCGATGCCGGCCGCCACCAAGATGCGCAAAATCCTGTCAATGAGACCCATATTGGCCATAACACAATGTTTTACACTACAAACTTAAAACAAAACACAAATTCTATTCAAAACCACAAAGACTAAGTCCATCCTCCGATGCTCAGGGGGTTCCTTTCTAGTTGTATATTCCTTTATGTTTTTGGGCCGCCGCATCCGTCTCCGCCTGCAAGTCCGCGGTGCGTGCGCGGGGCGGCATAGGCCGGCCGGGAGCTTCCTGCCGGTCGCTCCGTCCGGCGCCTGCCGCCCAGGCCCGCCCGCCCCTTGCGGGCTTTCCGGCTCCGCCGGGGCGGTTTTCTTTACTTTTTTTAAAAAAGCCCGGTTCCTGATTAGCCGCGCCCTACGCGGCGTATCGAAGGGCGGTCCCTGAGTAGGCTTGCCCAGCAAGCCGTATCGAAGGGCGGTTGCTCATTACCCCTTGAAACCGACGCAGCCCTCTTTTGAATAGCTTTTAACATTTTTCAAAATCATACCAAAATTTTTAAAAACCTCTTGCATTTTTCAAAAATCCGGCTTATACTTGCTCTGTTAAAACATCACACCTATGAAACTTATCATCTCTTCGCAGCAGGTGTGTCACACACACACACTCGTAAATCCGCCCTTCTGAGGGTTGTATGGGCGCTTCTGTCGCTTTTTCTTGCCATGGACACGCTCCTCCCCCAGCCGGCCCAGCAATGGAGCCAATTCCCGCCGCCGGGCAAAAAGCGGGGTATGTACATTGATGAAGCCCACAATCTCGTATTTGCGCTGAAAGAAACCTACGATTCCGTTTCCGGGACTTTTAACTATGCTTCTGTTCAGGCTCTTCAGGATTTGGTGGATATTATCCATAAAAAACGCTTGCGCTATGTGGCCCTCTACAACCTGGACATGGGAGACTATTATGGCGACTCTTTAGTGACGCCCGTGCTTTTGAATCCGGACACATGGCCGGCTCTCAGCGCCCTGATCGGCTATCTTAAAAGCCAGCAGGACTCCCTGGAAGTGGGCCTCGTACTGAGCGCCAAAGACACGGCCAGGCAACAACTGTCTTTATATGAAGCCTACCGGTATCATTTTGGCGTTTTGCAGCACGTCTTCTGGGATAATACAGGTCAATGGATCACCCTGTCCATGCGCTGTAATTTCTGGAAGTTGAATAATGAGACCCCTCCGGATCCTCCTTTTCCGCCGGTTCCCGAAGAAATTGAGCGTTTCAGGGAGCTCAAGCGGGGAGCGCTTCAGGGTATGCTGTACCTGGCTATGATCTACAATTATGGCCGGGGCCGGGAAAACGTTGCCGATTACCAGATTGATGATAGACAGCTAAATAACATCAAAGCTCTATACAGCGAGACACCTTATATCAGTTCTTTGTTTACCAGACCAAGCATTATTAAGAAATCTTTCACTTTAACGGGTTATGCCCATAAATTTGATTGGATAAACATCGAGTGGGAATATTGGAATAATTTTGACAATTACAATATTTCAACAAATTTCCCTTATGCAAGTAACCGCGAATTATGGGAAGCCTACGTCAGAATACTAAAGCATGCGCGGTATGTTAAGTGTTTGAGTAAGGACAGACTGGGCCTTGAGTCGTACGTAGTTTTAGATCCAAATCTTCCCGGCATTCCTCGGTACTACAATGGATATTGCTGGAATTTGAACGGGGTGCAGGTCGATGATGCGTATGATTGTGTCACCTATAACTGGAATGAAATTGTGAACGGTATGGATAGTTGCCCCCCCAACGGGTTTGAGCAGGCAGAAATTCTGGATACATATCTGGACAGGATTTTTATTACCAATTACTTCAATTTACACAAGGCACTCACGGCATCTTCCACACCAAAACCACACAGTTTTTTTTGGTGGCGCGGTCTGGATCCATATTTTTTAGGGGCACCGGAAAGCGGAAAAAGTACCGAGGTGTGGCCGCTTTTTTCTTTGGAGTATCCCCTCATCGGCCAACTCTCCTGCCTGACGCCGCCCCGTCAAATACCCTGCGGGAATCAATTTCTGGGTCTTGCCTTGGAGAGTCCCAACATCTGTATTAATACTGCAAATGGCGGAAATATTTGTCAAAACGGGCCCAACAGTTTGCCTGTTGCGGTGTGGGCAGGCTGTGGACTTGGTTTGCAATACAGGGACGTTGAAAATATTTGGGAAGCCGGTTTTCGATTTGCTAAAGACACCATCGGCTTTTGCGATATGGCAATTGAGCATTGGGATTCCCAATGGTTTAATAATGGTCAGGGAAATTGTATCAGTTCCAATGATGATTCACTATTTTTTGGATATGATGTGTCGGATTCTTTGGTAAAAGTGTATTTCCACAACCTGGCTATGCAATTTAAAGACAGTTACAGCGACTATGTGGCTCCATTTCATGGCACAAACAATCCTCTGGGAAATAAGTATAATGGCTTTATGTATTTCACTTACTCCATTCAGACATGCAAACCCCATTATAAAAAGCAAACTACCAATCCGCCGCAAGCACCTATGTATTCGGCTGCATACATTTTAGTGCGGGATCAGGCGTTTCTGCTGCCTCTGGTGGGTGAAAATGTTCAAAGCGTGTCGTGGAAACTAATTGACAATACAGGGAGAATTGTATCTCAGGGACTTATTCCTCCTTATGGCCAGAATTTACACCTTTCCACCTCATCGCTAACACCTGGTCCCTATTTTTTGATTTTTTCTGACGTGCTGTCTGGACTTGGATCTTATCTTTGAATTTTCATCCAATAAGCGGGAATTATGCTTTACCACAAATTGTTCAGCTTCCTGATACTCTGCTGCCATGTATTCAACGGTATAATTTACGGGCAAAGCAACATGAAAGAATGGCGCCTGCTTTTCGGCATTCCGCCCTACGGGCAAAAGGAACAGTTTATCACAAACTCACTGGTCCTTCCGGACGGATCTTCAATCCACGCCTTGGTGCATGAGGTCACCTACCTGGGCTGCGATTATCCCCACTACGGCTTGGCGCGTGTCTCCAAAGATGGCCAACTCCTCTGGATCAAACCCGCCTGCATTTATTTGCCCCACTACGACAACATCCAGTTGTACCAGGATTATCTGGGCCGTTACTTATTGGCCGGCAGCACTCACGCTACGTGTCTGGGCGGCACTTCCATCACCGGAGTGTATTGCATGGATAGTACGGGCGCTTATCACTATTGTCGGGCTTGGGGCGGTTCTTTTTTCGTAAACCAAATCTACAGCGTCAGCTTCACCTCTGGCGCACCCACCCGAGACGGGGGCTTTGTTTTTGCCGGATCCCAGTATATTACCGGCTACGGGCTTTCGCCCAACAGCGGTTCGGGGAATTACCTGTTTCGTCTGGGGCCCCAGGGAGACTCTCTGTGGAAGGTGCGCAACTTTATCCCGGATTCCGCTTTTCCGGCCCAGCCCAACCAAAAACAGATCCGTATCAACGATGTGATGGAAAATCAGGATTCTTCTATTTCCGTGTTAGCCTGGATTCGGATCTTTTTTTCAAGTCTGCCGGAAATAAAAACAATGGTGGAAATACGGCTTGATAAAGAGGGTCGGTTCCTGTTTTACAGACCTCTTCTTACACCGCCGGGATTTTGGGATGGAATCTTGGGGAACGAAAGTGTGGCCCGCTACTTCCTAAAGCCTAAAAACAGCGACCGGAAGATCCTGATGTGCAATGTCGCCTCCGACCAGCCCGGCTACGACCGGCAGATGCTGCTGGAGTACGACACCTCCGGCGCGATTCTCTGGTCGCTTAATTTATACAGGCAAGAAAATAGAGGGGAGGCATTTTTTATGCTTCCAGATACCACCGTATTTTCAATCATTACATTTCCAAATGGATACATTGGGGGAAAACCTGCCTTTTCTTTCTACTCCAAAAGGTGGAATCTGTCGGGAAATATTCTTGGCGAAAAATGGACACAATCCGACTGGAAAGCAGGGGGGTTATGGAATAATCCCCGAACCATCCTTTTCCCGCAGTCATTAAAAGCAAGTACGACAACTCCAGACAGTTGCATAATCATAGGCGGCACTGGAAAGGAGAATGCACAACTCACCTCATATGAGCGGGGCATCTACTATGTGGAGAAGCGGTGTCGGGATGTGTTTTTAAACAACCATGACGTGGCGGAGGGCGGGGAGGCGGAAAGCGCCAACCCGCTGCTGGATTTGCAGCACGCTGGCGGGGCTTTGGAGCCGGCAGTGTATCCCAACCCCGGCGCCGGTCAGTACCACATTTCGCATGGGCTGCCCGTGGTGCGGCTGCGGGTGTGGGACAGCCGGGGCGTCCTGGCGCTGGATGTGCGGCCTTCGGAGGGCCGCTTCAGTCTGGAGGGCCGGCCGGCCGGTCTGTATCTGTGGGAAGCCACGGACATGGAAGGCCGCGTGCACCGGGGCCGGCTTGTGCAGCAAGCGGCGCAGTGAGCGTTGGGGACAAGCTGAGACTGGCAGCGCGGCTTTTTCTTGCAGAAGGCGACGGCCCTGCGGGCCGCACAAGGCGCGGGGCTTCGATACGGCGCCGGGGGCGCCTACTCAGCCACCGCACACCCGGTCCCTGAGTAGCCGCGCTTCGCGCGGCGTATCGAAGGGCCGGATTTCAAAAACCAATTGTGGTATGCAGGCCATCGCATGGAAGAAGCCGCGGCCCTACGGGCCGCACAGTAGCGCGGGGCTTCGATACGGCGCCGGAGGCGCCTACTCAGCCACCGCACATCCGGTCCCTGAGTAGGCTTGCATAGCAAGCCGTATCGAAGGGCCGGTTGTTCACAATCTATTGTTGCAAAAAACAAACGGTATGGAAAGATCCTCGTCCCTGCGGACCGCACAGTAGCGCGGGGCTTCGATACGGCGCCGGGGGCGCCTACTCAGCCACCGCACATCCGGTCCCTGAGTAGCCGCACAAAGTGCGGCGTATCGAAGGGCCGGTTGTACAAACGCCCTTCAAACCAGCGCAGCCCCTTTTGAATCGCTTTTAACAATTATCAAAACCATACCAAAAAATTTTAAAAACCTCTTGCATTTTTCAAAAATCCGGCTTATACTTGCTCTGTTAAAACATCACACCTATGAAACTTATCATCTCTTC
>JANWWP010000068.1 GCA_025055575.1 Flavobacteriales bacterium
TGAATATGACCAGGCCGAATTTTTCCGTTTTTTTCGTCTGGTTAGCAACAAATGCGAGGGATATTTTCTTACGGAAAAATATGGACCTCTGGATTATATTCTGATTGTTTTTGGGGATCTTACCACCGGCGATCGTCTGGATTTGGCCGAGCGCGTCAGACAATGCCCGGCTGTGGAATTTACGCGGGATATTCTCCTGGATGAACGCGAACACAGAGAACTTTTAGTGCGTTAATAACTATTCGTAATTTCTTACTTCATGCATCGCGGAACGTGCACAAAATTGGTGGCCACTATCGGTCCGGGTTCATCTTCGCCTGAGATTTTAGGAAAAATGCTGGAAGAAGGTGTGGATGTATGCCGGATTAATTGTTCGCACGCTGACCACGCCACCATCAAGAAGATCATAGATGAGGTGCGGCGCCTGAACCACCGGTTAGGGCTTCACGTCCCCATCCTTGCGGACCTGCAAGGCCCAAAAATCCGTATTGGCGATTTGCCTGGCGCATCCCTCCTCTTGGAAGAAGGACAAATCCTTGTGCTCACCACGCGATCGGTGGATGCTGAGCCGGGATCCATTACCATCAACTACGAACATTTTGCGCGCGACGTCAAACCAGGTCATAAAGTGCTGCTGGACGATGGCAAAATTGCCCTCAAAGTGGAGGAAACAGACGGCCAGGAAAATGTGCGCCTGCGAGTTCTGAATGGCGGCCTACTCTTACCCCGAAAAGGCGTGAACCTGCCCGACACCCATGTGAGCATCCCGGCCCTCACCCCCAAAGATTTGGCGGATTTGGAGTTTGTGCTGCAACAGGACGTGGAGTGGATCGGATTGTCATTTGTACGCTCCGCATCAGATGTCTTAGAGTTGAAGCACCTCATCCGCAAGTATCAAAAAACCAGCCGCGTGGTGGCAAAAATTGAGAAACCTGAGGCCCTGTACGACTTGGATAATATCATTGAGGAAGCCGATGCCGTCATGGTGGCCCGCGGTGACTTGGGCGTAGAATTGCCCTTGGAACAACTGCCCTTGTTGCAGAAAAAAATTGTCCGAAAATGTTTAGAAAAAGCCCGGCCTGTGATCATCGCCACACAGATGATGGAAAGCATGATCCAGAATCCCACCCCCACACGGGCTGAAGTGAACGACGCGGCCAACAGTATTTTGGACGGCGCCGATGCCGTGATGCTGAGCGCCGAAACTTCCACGGGAAAATATCCTGTGGAAGTGGTAAGAACCATTAAACGCATCATTCAGCATATCGAAAAACATCATATACCCACCGAAGCCTCGCCTTCATTAAGTCTTTCAGAAGGCGTGCCTCCGGAAAGGCGCATCTCAGAGTACATCTGCCGCAATGCCTGCATGCTGGCCAATGAAGCCGAAGCTTCGGCCATTGTGGCCATGACGGGCTCCGGGTATTCCGCCATCCGCATCAGTTCGTTCAGGCCCCGGTGCCCTGTTTTTGCTTTCACACCCAATCGTTCCATCATAAATGCCCTGAATCTGGTGTGGGGAATTCGGCCGGCTTTATATGAAAAATTTGTAAGCACCGACCACACCATAGCTGACGTTAAACTGTGGCTCAAAAAAAACAATTATGTCAAACCGGGCGACCTTGTGGTGCATGTGGCCAGCATTCCCATGGAAGAACGCGGCATGAGCAACATGATTAAAATGTCTTATATCTGACCGGCCACCGGCATTTTTCGGAGCCGCCAACCCGGCGGATAGAGGTTCACGAAGGGCCGCTTCCCAAAACCTTTGGCCAGGCCCAATGGCAGCTCGCCCCAGCACACCCGCGTGGTTTCTTTCAGGTCATAGGGCAACGTTTGGCAAGTCAAATATTTTAAGGCCTCTTCCCTATCCAATTTCAAATCCGGTAATGGCAAATCCCAGTCGCTGGCGTGCGCTGCCGCCGGATGCCAATGCCACGTATTTCCCTTCCATTCATAGACGGGCAGCCCTGGCAGATGCACTTTCAGCGAAGCGGCCAACTTCATGATCCAGGGAAGGTGTTCGGTCCATACAGCCGCATACTGGTTTCCAAAAACCCAACCCGTGTAGCCTTGTGGTAAAAAAGACAGGTCAGGGCTCTGGGGGGGCTGGCACTCCTGGCCTTTCCAGTCTCTCCGAGTGGCGTCATGGTTGGCACTTCGTTTGGCAAAGGATGGGCCGGTTTCCATCTTTTGCAGAACACTGATAAAAAATCCTTCACCCGGATTGATATGTGGCAAAAATTGCCATCCGAAAGCATGCCCTTCTTCCAACACCGTAATGCACCAGTCCTCGGGAATTGGCAAGGCCACACAACGCCATCCCCTGGCCACTAGAGAGGCCACCTGACGGAGATTTTCGTCGGGATGATAAGTGCAGGTGCTGTAGATCAGAAAGCCCCCAGGCTTCAGTAGTATTTCAGCATCCTGTAGAATGGATTTTTGCACAGCCACACACTGCCGGCTGAGCCAGGGTTTCCAAGTTTTAACGTAGGTGGGATCCTTACGGAAAAGGCCTTCACCACTGCAGGGTACATCGGCGATCACCACGTCTGCAAAGTCTGGAAAAGTCTGCCATGAACGGGTGGACCCTCCAGTGACCATCACCCCGCTTTGACCCCATCGCAGCACATTTTCTTTGAGAGCTCCCGCCCTATCCGCCTGTGCCTCATGGGCCACCAAAAGGTCCTGTGACCGCTTCCAGGAAGCCACCAGTGTGGTTTTTCCACCGGGCGCGGCACAAAGGTCCACCACCACCCTAGGCGCTTTGCCTGTCTTTTCAGGAAATAAAGCCTCCAACACATACCATAAAAACATGGACGAAGGCTCTTGAACATAAAACCCTCCCGCATGGAAAGCCGGGTGGCCGGCAAAAAGCGGCCGGGGATACACCATTCTTCCCCAAGGACACCAGGGCACCGGACGCACATCATAGTCTATGGAAAATTTCCTGAATTTAATAGGGTGCAGACGCAGCGCCGCGGTGGCGGGCTGGTTGTGGGCATGAACAAAAGCCTCCTGGGACCACCGGCCCTCGGATCGGATGCGTTCCAGGAAGGCTTCAGGTAATTTCATAAAAAACCCTGCTCGCAGGCAGGGTTGATGCACTTAAATGTAAAAAAATTATTTTTTAGAAAATTTCCATTTGCAATCAAAGGAACTGCTGGTTACAGTGGAATCCACCTGCGTGGTGCTGGAACCATTTCTTTCCAGCCAGAGCTCTTTGTAGGCCAGACGGTCAATATAATAGCTGCCGGCCACCACAAACGGGAAATAGGTACCAATATTCACCGAATCAGGTACCGTGGGCACAAAATCCGGCCACAACTCCAGGCCCAGCTTGTTTTTGTTCATATCGTTCCAAGCCCACATCCCCGTGCCCTGAAAAGCCGAAGTCTTAAAGTTTTGGTTGGTGGTATCCGCCGGGTAATAAACAAAAAGGGCATAGCTGAATTCACCATTTTCCGAAAAGGTGATTTCGCTGTCGTAGTAAACGATTTTGGAAGATATGCTGCTGGAGGTCAGCGTCATTATCTCCTTGGTACCGTCATAGGTGGAAGAAATATAATTGTTGATGGGTGTGCTCTGCCCCACGGTGATGGAGTTGGACAAAGCCGCTTCTTTCCCCGTCATCTTCCAGGTGCCTTTCAGTCGTGCATTGCGCGACCGAAAAGAAAGAAACGGATCATTTTCTCCTTTTTTACAGGAGGAAAGGATAAGACTTAAACAGAATAGTAAAGAGAGTAAATGTCTAAATGATGGCATATTTCACATAAAAACGAGCAAAAGTAAAAATTATTCCCAGGGGCAACACACCAATTATTCGCAAATTCTTAACCCGTTCCCGTTAATTTTGCCTAAAGAATTCTATTTTAACTATCTTAATTTTCCTGCAAATAAAATCATGCCGCCAAAATCATCCAGCGATAAAAACCCAAAAAATTCAGCGTTTTCAAAAAAAGAAAAGAAAAAGTCCGCATACTCTTACCTACCTGACGGCTATCCACTGGATTATGTGCGCGTAGCCGTGGCAGACCTGGATGGCATCCTGAGGGGTAAAATGATGGCCGTCGAAAAATATCTGTCCGCCTGCGAAAAAGGTTTTGGTTTTTGTGATGTCGTCTTCGGCTGGGATTCCTCAGATGTGGCTTACGATAACTTGACCTATACCGGTTGGCACACCGGCTACCCCGATGCTATGGTGACCCTGTATCCGGAAACCGCGCGTCGGATACCCTGGCTGGATGATTGTTTAATGGTGTTGGGCGATTTTGAGGAACCTGCGCCTTGCCCCCGTCGCCTCCTGAAGAATATTGCAGGAGAAGCCGAAAAAATGGGATTTTTACCAGTATTCTCGCAGGAATTCGAATGGTTTAACTTCCGGGATCCCTTATGTCCTTTCGGAAATAAATTTGAACAGGGTTTTCGCGTTCCTGAGTCCCTGACCCAGGGAATGTTTGGCTATTCCATGCTACGCTTGGCCGAAAACAGCCACTTCTGGACTCAGTTGTTTAAAGATCTAAAAGCGGCCGGGGTTCCCCTGGAAGGGCTCCACACGGAAACCGGGCCCGGTGTGGCCGAAGCCGCGATTCAACACGCGCCCGTTGTGGAAGCCGCCGACCGTGCCACCCTTTTCAAGACTTTTGTAAAACAAATTGCCCGTCAGCACAGCATCATGGCTTCCTTCATGGCCAAATGGAATGAAAACCTGCCGGGATGCAGCGGCCATGTACACCAGAGTCTGGCAGATGGCAACAACGGAAAGAATTTGTTTTTCGATGCAAAGAAGCCCAACGGCCTCAGCGATCTGGCCGAAAGCTACATTGCTGGGGTGTTACATTGTCTGCCGCATGTGCTGCCGATGTATGCTCCCAATGTGAATAGTTATAAGCGTTTGGTGGAAGGGGCTTGGGCGCCTACCACCATCACCTGGGGATTTGATAATCGGACCACCGCCCTCCGCGTGATTGTTCAAGGCGAAAAAGCCACCCGTCTGGAAATGCGGGTTGCAGGCAGCGATGCCAACCCTTATCTCGCCATGGCTGCCTGCCTGGCATCTGGCCTTTTTGGAATAAGGGAAAAAATGAAATTGAAAATAGCTCCCACCCAGGGCAATGGCTACATGGACGAACGCAACGGCCGCCTTCCCTCCAACCTGTGGGAAGCGGTCCAGATCATGAAACATTCAGAGCTTGCACACCAGCTTTTTGGCAAAAATTTCGTGGAACATTTTACCGCCACACGCGAGGCCGAGTGGAAACGGTTTATGCGTCCGGTCACCGACTGGGAAATCGCCCGATACTTTGAAATTATTTGACGGGCTCTCCGGACAGCCACCGTGGACACGACCCGCAAAACCCAAATTGTGAAGCATTTGGCCCGAGAAGCCGGCTTTGATTTTTGCGGTGTGGCGCAAGCCGTGTATCTGGAAGATGAAGCTCCGCGGCTGGAAGCCTGGCTCCGGCGCGGCTATCATGGCGAAATGCACTACATGGAAAAATGGTTCGATCTGCGGCTGGACCCTCGCAAGCTCGTGCCAGGAGCCCGTAGTGTGATTTGCCTGGCGATGAATTATTATCCGGAGCCCAGGCCATCCCACCCGGAAGGATTGAAAATCAGCCGTTACGCCTACGGCGAAGACTATCACAAAGTACTGCGCAAAGCCATGAAAACCATGGTGCACGAAATGAAACGGCAGTTGGGTGATTTTTCTTTTCGAGTCTTCACGGACTCCGGACCGGTGATGGAAAAAGTCTGGGCCGCCAGGGCAGGTGTAGGATGGATGGGAAAACACAGCAACCTCATCATTAAAAAAGCCGGCAGCTTCTTCTTTTTAGGTGAAATCATCTGCGATGTGGAACTGGAATACGATGCCCCGGCACATGATCATTGTGGCACCTGCACGCGTTGCATGGAGGCCTGCCCCACGGAGGCCATTCCCAGACCTTATGAAGTGGATGGGTCGAAATGTATTTCGTATTTTACCATTGAACTTAAAAGCCACATTCCAGAATCCATGCAAAACACCTGGAATGATTGGATCTTTGGGTGTGATATCTGCCAGGAGGTGTGCCCATGGAACCGTTTTTCTACTCCCCACAACCGCCCCGAGTTTGAGCCGCAGGAAAAAATCCTGAATAAAACCGTCAGAGAGTGGTTTGAAATCACCGAGGAGCTGTTTGAAGAGCAAGCCGCCCGCAGCCCCTTGAAAAGAGCCGGCCTTAATAAAATAAGAAACAACATCAGGTTCTTAAAAAAATCTTTGGGCTCCAATGCTTCTGAAAATTTCAACTTTTTTAACCCACCTTCTTCCCTTAACAAACGTTCCAAAAAAGAATGAAGTACCTCGCCCAAATTTTCTCTAATTATTTTCTAATCTGTTGCGGTACAATCGCGCTGCTCATTACCTCCTGCACTCAAAACCCGTCGGTGTCTCTCCGCATCAGCCTTAAAAAGTCAGATATCTATAGATATAAAATATCCATTCAACAGATCATCCACACCATGGGGCTCAGGATGAAGCAGGACGTTCAGTTTTTTCAAACCCTTAAGGTCCAGGAAAACTTCCATGATACGGCTTACCGTATCACAAGCCATATCGACCGCATGGTGCTCAGACAGTTCCTTCCAGGTGTCGATTCGGCAAAAAGTCTGCTCTTTGATTCTGACAATCCGGACACTTCTGCATTCCGTTTTAATCTTTTGTCCACCACTTCAAAAGAATTAATAAATAAAAGTTTTGATATGTACATTAATTATCGCGGAAGTATTATTAAAAGTGATTTTGGAAAAATCCTGGAAGAAATCATTCCCACCCGGAAAGACATCATGCCTTCCCTCAACAACCGCATGGCACGGGATGAAAAATTTGAACAGTTTGTGGCTATTTTACCCAAAGACCCAGTGGCAGAGGGGTCCAGATATAAAGAAAAACGCCTTACTAAATTAGGCACTTTCTATCCATTAAGCACCACCACAGAGTACCACGTAAAAAAAATTCTACCTCAGGAAGTGGTTCTGGATTATAAGACAGAATTTTTCAATGCGGACAGTGCGCAGGTTCCTTTTGTATTCTCAGGGAGTAACATTGGCTCCATCCGGCTCGATAGAAGCAGTTTGCTGGCTATTGAAAATTCCTACACACAAAAAGTCACCATGGATCTGAATATTTTCGGCTTTCCTACTACGGTTTCCGTATTGAGCAATATTCTGGTCAGCAGAATTCCTTAGACCGCGCCACCTATTAACCGCTCTCTTCCTCCTTTGATGCGGATAAAGCCATAAAAAGTTTTATACAGTGGAGGGCTTCCCGCACATCGTGCACCCGCAGAATAGCGGCTCCGCCCTGCAAGGCTGCCATATGCAAGGCCGTGGTGCCAAGGAGAGCCTCCTCAGTGGAAACTTGTAATGTGTCCCGAATAAATTTTTTCCGGCTGAGACCTATAAGGACGGGCCAGGGGAATTTTTTAAAAATCGGCAAACGCGATAATAATTCAAAATTTTGAGCTCCAGATTTACCAAAACCTATTCCCGGATCCACAACCACATCCCGCACCCCTGCACGCTCCCAAGCTCCAGCTTCAGACACAAGAAAAGAAACGACCTTTTCGGTGACGTTTTCAGCCAACAAGTGCTGCTGCATCACTTCCGGTGGGGCCGTGGTGTGCATTAAGACGCCCGGCACCTGATATCGGGCTAAAATTTCAGGCATACCTTCCACGAAACGGCCACCGGAAATATCGTTGATCATGGCCGCCCCCATCGCCAGGGCCCTCTCAGCAATCGCAGGGCGCCAGGTATCCACCGAGATGGGAACTTCCGGGAAGGCCGAAAGCACTGTATGGAGCGCCGGCTCCAGGCGGCGCCATTCCTCCTCTTCATCCGGCATCACAGCCCCCGGCCGTGTGCTCACGGCGCCGAGATCCAGGATATCGGCGCCTTCCTCCACCATTTTTTCGGCGGCTTTCTCAATATGTTCCAGCGCTACCCGGCTGGGGGCGTAAAAAGAGTCCGGCGTGAGGTTGATGATCCCCATCACGCGGGGCCGGCTCAGATCCATGAGCTGGCCTTTGAGCCGGATATATTTCCTTTGCATGGTTCTCAATTTCGCACTAAATGCAAAAAGCCTACGACGACACGCTCCGGGATTTCGACCGAATCACATCGAAGTGCAAAGATATTTTTGTTGAAAAGCTTCGGCTGTATGGACCTTCCTGGCGCCATTTCCGTCCGGCTTCCTTAGCCGATCAAATGCTTATTAAGGCGCGTCGCATCCGTACTTTAGAAACCAAAGGACACAGCGCGGTGGGAGAAGGTATCATTCCAGAATATCAGGCTTTGGTGAACTATTCGGTGATGACGATTCTGCAAATTCGTTTCGGCCTGCCCCCTGAAGATGCAGAAGACCCTTTGAGCGGCCCTCGAATTTTAGAATTATATGATGCCACCGTGGAGGAAATCCGGCGGCTGATGCTGGCCAAAAATGCAGATTACGGCGAGGCATGGCGCCACATGCTCCCTTCCTCTCTCACCGACATGATTTTGGTAAAACTCTTGAGAATCCGCCAGCTGTTAGTAGAAAACTCCGAAACGACGCGCGCTGAAGCGCTTTCCAATCTCCAAGATATTTTTAATTATTCCATTTTCGCGCTCATACTTACAGAAAAAACGGAAATCTAAAGTGATTCCGTTTTGAAATAGGAAAACGTATTTGAAGTGGGAGAGACTGTGGAGCCTCGAATTAAAAATGGTTTTGAATGTAGCGCTCCCTGAAAGCGGCTCTTAAAATCTCGTTCCTGCGCAAAACGGATTTTTTGGTATACTGCTGCTTCTCACGCAGTTTTTTAACCACTCCTGTCTTCTCGAACTTGCGCTTATACTTTTTAAGCGCTTTATCAATATTTTCTCCTTCTCGGATGGGAATAATGAGCATACTTTGACTAAACGGGCCGCAAAAATAATAAAAGATTTATGACTTCAAAATATTTCGAGAAATAACAATTTTCTGAATTTCAGATGTTCCTTCTCCAATTGTACACAGTTTGGAGTCACGGTAATATTTTTCCACAGGGAAGTCTTTGGTGTAACCATATCCGCCAAATATCTGCACCGCATCGGTGCTCACGCGCACCGCTACTTCAGAGGCATAGTATTTAGCCATAGCCGAAGCCAAAGTCACAGGCTCGCCTTTGTTTTTGAGCTCTGCAGCCCGATCGGTCAAAAGCTGGGCCGCTTCAATCTCGGTGGCCATATCGGCCAGCTTGAACGCAATAGCCTGAAAATGCGCGATGGGCTGACCAAACTGATGCCGCTCCTTGGCATACTTGAGGGAAGCTTCGTAAGCGCCGGTGGCAATGCCCAAGGATAAAGCGGCAATAGAAATCCGCCCTCCATCCAGCACTTTCATTGCCTGCTTAAATCCCTGGCCCACTTCGCCCAAAATTTGGCTTTTGTGCACCCGGCAATCTTCAAAAATTAGTTCGGCTGTTTCGGAGGCGCGCATGCCCAGTTTATTTTCTTTTTTTCCTGCACGAAAACCCGGCGTACCCCGCTCGATGATGAAAGCGGTGATCCCATGGCTATCCAGAAGTTCTCCCGTGCGCACCAGCACCACCGCCACGTTGCCTGAGATGCCATGGGTGATCCAGTTTTTTGTACCGTTAATCACATAATAATCCCCGTCTTCCACAGCCACACAGCGCATACGCAGGGCGTCGGAGCCGGTACCGGCCTCCGTGAGACCCCAAGCGCCAATCCATTGCCCGGAGGCGAGAAGCGGCAAATATTTTCTTTTTTGCTCCTCGTTGCCAAATTGCAGGATGTGCCCGGTGCACAAACTGTTGTGAGCGGCCACGGAAAGACCTACAGAACCGCAAACACGGCCGATTTCTTTAATAACCGCCACATACTCATGATACCCCAAACCGGCGCCGCCATACTCTTCCGGCACCAAAACGCCCATAAACCCTAAACTGCCTAGCCGCTGGAGGGTTTCCACCGGAAAATGCTGGGACTCATCCCAGGTCATGACATGCGGTCGAATTTCCTTTTCGCAAAAATCCCGGACCGATTGGCGGATAATGCTGATGTGCTCTTCGGATGCGGTCAAAACGCTGCTCATTTTTATTCTAAAACAGGGACAAAAATAGTTTCATGCATGAAACAGGCCGGCGCTGTATTTGGTTCATGATAGTTTATCCGGTGCCTCCTAAGTTTGCAGACGCATGACATCCCTACCTCTGCTGAAAGCCACTGGCCTCTGCAAAAAATTTGGCGATCAGGCAATTTTACAGGATCTGCATCTAAACGTGGATGTGGGAGAGTTTGTGGTGATTCGGGGCAAGTCGGGGGCGGGAAAATCCACTCTTCTGCACATCCTGGGGACTTTGGACAAGCCCAACGCGGGTCAGGTACTGGTGAGGGGTCAGGATATCGGCCGGCTGAAAGGCCGCCGCCTGAATACCTTTCGCAACCGAAATCTGGGATTTATCTTTCAATTTCACCACTTACTGCCAGAGTTCACCGCAGTGGAAAATGTGGCCATGCCGGCCCGCATTGCCGGCCTGGGGCGCTCCGAAGCTGAAAAGCGTGCGGCGCAATGGCTGGAACTGGCAGGTCTGGGGCATCGTCTGCACCATTATCCGGCGGAACTGAGCGGCGGAGAACAGCAGAGGGTGGCTGCGGTACGGGCATTGGTGAACGAGCCCGACCTCATCCTGGCCGACGAGCCCACAGGTAATTTGGATCCTGCCACAGCCAAACAATTGCTGGATTTGTTCAGAGCCGTGCGGACACAACGGCCGGAGACCACCTTCATCGTGGTCACGCATCATGCTGATGTAGCGGATTTGGCCACTATCCTGTATGAACTCAAGGATGGGCGGCTGGTGAAAAACGGGAGCGGGGCCGGTCTGTAAGCCGGGTTCTGTGCCCGGAGCGCAAGGCTCCGGCGCCTGTCATTCATCTGCGCGGACGGTGACCCGCCCACTGGTGCGACCTACCCGCTGTCCGGGCCGCCAAAGGCGGCGCTTGGACGGATCGCCCTCGGCGGACAGCCTATTTGGTCTTGCAACCCATGGGGTTTGTCCCGGGCAGCGTTGCCGCCGGCCCGCGTGCGCTCTTACCGCACGATTTCACCCTTACCGGCAGCCGAAACCGCCGGCGGTATGGTTTCTGTGACACTTTCCGTCAGGGCCGCTCCCAGCCCTGCCCCGGTGTTACCGGGCATGGTATCCTGCGTTGCCCGGACTTTCCTCCCTCCGGGCGCCATACGGCGTCAAAGAGCGACAGGCCGACCGGCCGCTTCAAATTTAGGAATAATTTTTATGTAGGTTACAGAAAAAAGCTGTTTCCGAGGGAAAAATTTCTGAATTTTCCCTGATGGAAGATGGAACCCATGGCCCTTTTTCTCTACCTGCAGAAAAATGGAATCGCTCCATTCCATACATAGCGCCTTAATTTCCGAAGGAAAAGAAAATATTGGGAGGTTCGACGCTTCAGCGACAAGTCTCAGGTAAGAAAACCTCTTTGGCCTGCGAGGCCTCCAGGTATTTTCGGGATGTCATCGGTTTTTGGATACCAATGTATACCAATACCATCAATTGTTGAAGAATTCAAAAAAATGTGGATGGAAAGCCTATAATCAAAAATTT
>JANWWP010000074.1 GCA_025055575.1 Flavobacteriales bacterium
ATGGGGGACCACCCTTTTCCCTTTTGACCTTTCTTCACGCTTGTATTACGCGACAAAATATCAATGTTGGCTGGACGGGCAGGCCTTGATTTGGACTTTGGATTATCCGGAGTCTTGGTTAGGCAAAATGCAACCCGGAACCACTGGGATAGACGCGGGGGCCCACCGAGGCTACTTTTCCTTAACGATGGGACGGCGCTTCAATGGACAAATTAAAATAATTGCCTTAGAGCCAGAACCTAAAAGTTATCTGGGTCTTTTGCGCAACATTTCTTTCAACAAAGCCACCTGGGTGGTGCACCTGCCCTTTGCCGTGTGAAATACAAGAAGCCATTTGGTGGTAAATGAAGGTCGCGCAGTAAGTTTCGGTTCTTTTACCCACACAGTTTCGGAGACCGATCAAGGTACTTTGCTGGGCTTCCCCCTGGATGATGTGGCCGAGATGCTGCGATTGGAAAAAGTGGATTGGATTAAAATTGATGTGGAAGGCTCAGACATCAAGGCCCTGGAAGGCGCCACCCAGATTCTTGCCAAGCATAAGCCGGATATTTGGATGGAATTTCACTTGCCCTTCCACGAGATTGAAAAGGCTTTAAACAAAGTGGGCTATGTGGTTAAAGAGCGTCTTGATATTCGTGAAAATTTCGGCTCCGTGTGGGCTGTGCCCCAGTAAGGTCAACTTTTTTCTGTTTTCGGATTTATCTAAAAATAATTCGACAGCCTTCTTATTGCCCCAAAACTTTCAATTTCAAATTTATTAATCCGTCGAAAACGGACTTTTCTTCTAACGGCTCCACACAAGGGATCGCAAGCTGGTGTGCTCCTCGAGAAAGGCTTTCGTCTGCTCCGCAGGGATGCGCTCCTGGGCCATGGAATCGCGGTGGCGTACCGTCACGGTGCCATCTTGAAGGGTTTGGCTGTCCACCGTGAAACAGAAGGGCGTCCCCAGAGCATCCTGGCGACGATACCTCCGGCCAATGCTGTCTTTTTCATCGTACTGCCCGGGGGCCTGGCGCCGAAGATCATCAAAAATCCGACGGGCCAGGGTGTCCATACCGTCTTTTGGGACCAAGGGCAACACCGCAAATTTCACCGGTGCCAAAGCCGGATGAATATGCAGAACGGTACGCTCGGTGCCGTCGGGCAGTTTTTCCTCATGAAAAGCTGCTGTCATAACGGCCAGGAACATACGATCCAAGCCGATGGAAGTTTCAATCACGTAGGGAATATAGCTTTCATTGAGGTCGGGATCGAAATACGACATTTTCTTCCCGCTGTATTCCTGATGGTTTTTCAGATCAAAATCGGTGCGGCTGTGAATGCCTTCCAATTCCTTGAAACCCATGGGAAAGCGAAATTCAATATCACAAGCCGCCTTGGCGTAGTGGGCCAGTTTTTCATGATCATGAAAACGATGCAAGTCCGTGCCCAAACCCAGACGCCGGTGCCATTCCATACGCCGGGTTTTCCAGTAATCATACCATTCTTCCTCGGTGCCCGGACGCACAAAAAACTGCATTTCCATCTGCTCGAACTCCCGCATTCTGAAAATGAACTGCCGGGCCACAATTTCATTCCGGAAGGCTTTGCCCACCTGGGCGATACCAAAAGGCACCTTGAGGCGAGAAGATTTTTGGACATTCAGAAAATTCACAAAAATGCCCTGAGCGGTTTCGGGCCTCAGATATAAGGTCAGGCTATCGTCGCTTAACGAACCCAGTTGCGTGGCAAACATTAAATTGAACTGACGCACTTCTGTCCAGTTGCGCGTGCCGCTCACAGGGCATGTGATTTCTTCCTCCAAAATGAGAGCTCTTAAGGCTTCCAGATCATTTTTCTCTAAGGCTTCTTTAAATTTTTTATGCACGGCCTCCCGTCGGGATTGAAGTTCCAAAATGCGTGCGTTCGTGCTTCGAAAAAGCGCTTCATCAAATTGACTTCCAAAACGTTTTCTGGCCTTTTCTACCTCTTTTTCAATTTTTTCTTCTAATCGGGCCAGGTGGTCCTCAATCAGGGTATCGGCACGATAGCGCTTTTTCGAATCCTTATTGTCGATGAGGGGATCGTTGAAAGCGTCCACATGGCCTGAGGCTTTCCATGTGGTGGGATGCATCAAGATAGCCGAATCAATTCCGACGATGTTTTCGTGCGCCTCCACCATACTTTCCCACCAATAGCGCCGGATATTATTTTTTAACGCACAACCCATGGGGCCATAATCATATACAGCCCCTGGACCATCATAAATTTCCGTGGTTGGGAATACAAATCCGTATTCTTTACAATGGGCCGTAATTTTTTTTAAAAGATCTTCGCTCATACACAATAACTGGTATCATACAAGGTGCCTGTCCACCACGGGGGCCAGCTTCCGGAGCGACAAGGCCAGATTTTTAAACTGATCAAAATTGAGTTGCTGGGCGGCATCGGATAATGCCTCCGAGGGGCAGGGATGGGTTTCAATGAGCAGACCGTCCACACCCATAGCCAGGCAGGCCCTTGCAAGGTCCGGAACGCCGTAAGCATAACCCATGGCGTGGGAAGGATCCAACACCACCGGCAGATTGGCATATTCTTTAAGCCAGGCAACACCGCATAAATCCAATGTAAAGCGGGTCTTGGTTTCAAATGTGCGGATGCCGCGTTCACACACCAGCACATTAGGGTTACCGCCGGCCAGGACGAATTCGCTGGCTTGCACCAGCTCCTGGAGAGTGGTACCAAAGCCGCGCTTAATAAGCACGGGTTTGGTGATGCGGCCACAGGCCCTGAGGATACCTTGGTCGTACATGGCTTTGGCTCCCACCTGAATGATGTCGCTGTATTCAATCACAGCCTCCACATGGGTGGCATCGCGCACTTCGGTGATGATGCTCAGGCCATATTTTTCACGCATTTTAGCCAACAATTCCAGACCTTTGATCCCCAGGCCCTGAAAAGAATAAGGCGCTGTGCGGGGTTTGAAGGCCCCAGCTCTCAGAATTTTTACACCGGTTTCTACGCAAAGCTGCGCGCAGGACTCAATCTGGGCTTCGCTTTCCACAGAACAGGGCCCCGTAATAAGTACACAATGGCGCGTGTCGCCGCCCACCACCACCCCCCCGCCCAAATCCACCCTTCGGGTTGAACTTTTAAACATCCGCGAAGCCAACTGGAAATCCGAACCGGTGGCCACAAATTTTTCAGTGTAGGGGGCAAGAGGCTCCGGCAAATCTTTTATTTTTCCTGAAATTACAAGCACGGCACGCCCCTCGTCATGGATAAGGTGGCCATAATAAGGCTGGGCTTCCCTGTAAGCCAATTCTGGGTCACACCCCTGTTTAAGCCAGATAATCATGATTCTGATCGGATGAGATGGTTGAGCACAACGGCCCCCTGCAGCCGCCGCTGTCGGTCCACCACTGGAAAATATAAATAAGGAAAAGGGCCCTTTTTGTTGATTTCCCAAAGTCTTTCCAAACGATCCCCCACATCCAAAGCGACAGGTTCGGGGTTAAAAAAGTCTTGAACCGAAGCCGTAGCTACATATCCTCCGGATTTTATCACCCCACGTCGCAGGTCAGCACCCGTGCATAATCCTAATAGTTGGCCTGAAGAATCGACGAGAAGTACAAAGCCCATGCGGCCCGACTCCATAATTTCAAAAATTTGCAGGGCCTGAGTATTGGGAGATAATTCAAGCACCGGCAATTCATCCGGTAGCCACATAAAATCACGAATATGCATGTGGGTTCCTTGCGCTTCCCCACTGAGGAGTCGCAAGGCTTTTCCGGGCCTTAGGCTGTTGAGCACAAAAGAACCCGATACCGCCAGGCTCACCCCCAAAATCCGAAGGACTCCGGCGTTTTCGGCATGCACGCCACCGTCCACCCAAAGCGTGCAATCCGGTGCATTTTTTTTTATATGTCGGATGGCTCTGAACGTTTCAGGGTGCATGGTTCCGCCACTTACGCCCGGGCGTGTGGTCATCAAAAGCAGATGATCCAGCTCTTTGCTGAGCTTTTCATGGATATTCCATGCCTCAGCGACCGTGATGCCCCATCCTGCCGGGATGCCTTTCGCGCGCGCTGCATTGCATAATTCCTCCAGAGGCAGAGAAATATCGGTTTGGAAAGTGATGAAATCCGGCTTTTCTTCTAAAATTCGTTCTATGGACGCGGGGTCTATGGATCCGAACACATGCACATAACTTTTTAAATCTTCAAAGCCATGACACATCCGGATCTTTTCGCACGCCTCCTCCACATTCTGAACATCAATATGGAGCCCTATGGCGCCAGCGTCCTCGAGGCACTGGGCAAGACTCTCCAACATGGCTGTGGGGGCCTGTCCGGGAGAAAAGGCAATTTTCATGTGCCCAAAATGCCCCCGCTGTGAATTTCTACATCCTTGGGCGTGATGCTCATCACGGGAATCCGGGCGTTATTGATGATTTCCTGTGCGGAGGAACCCACAAAAAATTCCGTGATTTTCAGCTCTTGCTGTGTCATGATGATCAGCATGTCTACGCCTTGGGTGTAGCAATACTCCAGGACACTGTGGGCAATGGTTCCATCTTTCTCCAGAAATTCGGCGGTGTGGGGAATATTATTTTCAGCCAGAACTTCACACACTTGATCCATTTGGCGCCGGAGACTATTCAGCACGAATTCATCATGCATCTCCACCACGGATACAACTTTGATTTCAGATTTAAAGATCTGGGCCATTTCAATGGCAAAACTGACTTTTTGGCGGGTTTCCTTAGTTAAATCTAAAGGCAAGGCCAAACGCCGGCACGTGGTTTCGGGAAGCTTATCCTGAACGGAAATGACCGGAATTTCAATTTCCCGGATGACGCGGTAGGTATTTGATCCAATAAAACGTTGGGCCAGCGTGTCTTCGCCATTGGTGCCCATAATAATGAAGGCCGCATTTTTTTCGCGGGCCACACGGGCCACTTCAGCATACACCTTGCCCTGCCCCAGTTCCGTTTGCACGTGAACGCCAAAAGCTTGACTTATACGATGGGCTTCTTCCCGGAGTTTTTCCTCAGCTTTTTGGCGGGCTTCCGCCAGCGCATCGTTCCCTACGCCAAACTTCCAAAAATTCCCGGATTCGGTGACATGCGTCAGCACCAGCGTCCCAGACATGGCCTGGGCCAATCGGGCAGCATATTCCACACCCAAAGCGGCTGGAGCGCTAAAATCTGTAGGGACTACGAGGGTATTTTTTGGCATAGGGCTGTGTAAATTGGCCGGCAAATTTACCCAAATCCCCTTCATAATTTACCTTTTATGTTGTCGCCCTCTGAATTGGTCCTGAATCCGGATGATTCCCTGTACCATATCGCCTTGAAGTCATCCCATGTGGCGGACACCGTGGTCACCGTGGGAGACCCAGACCGCGTCCAGAGAGTCTCCCGGCATTTTGATCAGATTTTCGAAACTCGGCAACACAGGGAATTTATTACGCACATCGGAAGAATCGGGCAACTCCGCCTGACGGTTATTTCCACTGGTATTGGACCAGATAATGTGGATATTGTTCTCAATGAACTGGATGCCGCCGCTAACGTGGATCCCTCCACCCGCCAATTTCTCAGCGAACGGAGGCGCTTGTGCATACTGCGGATAGGCACCACGGGAGGTTTGCGGCCCGAAATAGAACCAGGTTCTGTGATTGTCACGCGCTACGCGGTAGGTCTGGACAATCTGATGGCCTTTTACGACTTGAGCGGAGCGCCCCATCGTGTCCCTTCTCTGGAAAACGCTCTTGTTCAGCATGTGGTGTGGCCTTCGCGGTTTGCACCTCCCTTGGCCTGGCGGGGCTCGGAAACTTTAATGAAATTATTTCCGTTTGCCTTAGAGGGCATCACGCTCACAGCGCCCGGGTTTTACGCACCACAGGGCCGGACCCTTCGCCTCAAGCCCGCTTTCGCAGAGCTCATGGAGAGGTTCGGCACATTTTCATTTGAGGGGTTGGCCATCACCAATTTTGAAATGGAGACGTCCGCCCTGTATGGCCTTGGCGGCCTTCTTGGACATGAGACTCTGAGCCTATCGGTGGTATTGGCCCAAAGAAAAACGGGCCGTTTCTTGAAAGATGTGAATGCCGCGGTGGATTCGCTCATAATAAAAACATTGGAAGCACTTACAAGCCAACACTCATTCAGCTCATTATCTGAATGACATTTAATGTTTGGTTTTCCCTCACCCTCCAGGAACTAATAAGTTTTATCTGCATTTTGCCCACTTCTGGTTAGATTTCAACAATTGGGGGCGCCGGTGCAATTTTGCAACCGCCCAATGAAAATTTTCTGGGGAATTCTTGTCTTCAGCATCGGCGCCGTATGGCAGACCTGTGGAGGAGGCCTATGGAGGACTTCGATGGCGGGCCCCTCTTCAAAATTTGTTTCTACTTCATCTCTCTCTAAAATAGGCCGAAGTCCAGCCCAAAAAGCTTTGAATCAAAGCCAATACGCTCAAGCCAGAATTCAAAAAATTTCCATGGAAAATTTTGGACTCATTCAGATTCAGCCCAAACCGAAAAGGCTTTTTATTCACATGCGGTATGCCGATTCAACGAATTTTCTCCATCAGCCGGTTTACCCGAATTCCTGCGGTTGTTTTGTGCATCCGTATGCCTTGAAGCTCCTCGATAAAGCTTTGGACATTTTAGAAAAAGAATATCCTGATTTGGGCCTTTTGATCTGGGATTGCGCCCGGCCTCTCAGCGTTCAAAAGCAGCTGTGGGAAAAGGCAGAAATCCCCCGCACCGAAAAATGGAAATACTTAAGCCATCCCGAACGCGGCTCAGTACATAACTTTGGTTTGGCCTTAGATCTCACCCTGGCTGATACGTCAGGGCGCCCTTTGGATATGGGAACAGATTTTGACCATTTCGGTCCGGAGGCTCAGCCCGTGATGGAAGATATTTTGTGGAAGAACGGCGTATTGTCAGAACATGTTTTGAATAACCGTCGCCTCCTGCGCCGTATTATGAGACGTGCGGGCTTCTTCCCTATTCCGCATGAATGGTGGCATTTTAATGCCATGTCGCGCCGCACGGCCTCTGAAAAATTTTCTTTAATCCCATGACCCCGCTCACGGCACTTTCGCTCCTGGCGGGCTATTTCGGAGTTCTCATCTGGATTGCCTGGAAAACAGGCCGAAAGGCCACCACCACTTCTTTTTTCACAGCGGACCACGCCGCGCCCTGGACCCTCGTGGCCTTTGGGATGATAGGCGCTTCCATTTCAGGCGTCACCTTTATTTCAGTTCCCGGTCAAGTAGCCAAAACGGGATACCTTTATTTTCAGGTGGTTGTGGGATATGTATTGGGTTACCTGGTGGTGGGAACAGTGCTAATGCCCTTATACTATCGGCTGGGCCTCATCTCCATTTACGAATATCTGGGCCGCCGCTTTGGGCCCGTCACGTACCGTACAGGGGTGGTGTATTTTATGATGTCGCGGACGCTTGGGTCCGCGCTGCGGTTGATGCTGACAGCCGGAGTGTTGCATACCTTTATTTTTTCCGGTTGGGGACTTCCATTTGAACTTACAGTGGTGATCACTTTAGGGCTTATTTGGATATATACTTTCCGAGGTGGAATAAAAACCATCGTATTCACCGATACTTTTCAAACATTATTTCTGATTGGAGGTGCGGTTATCTGCCTTTGGACTCTAGCCCGCCAACTGGGAAATCCTTTTCATCAATTGATAGATGCGGCTTCATTTTACTCCTGGTGGGAATTTGAAGATTATAAAAGTCCTCTTTTTTTCCTAAAACAAATTCTGGGAGGCATGTTTGTCACTATTGCCATGACCGGGCTGGACCAGGATTTAATGCAAAAAAACCTGACCTGCGCCAACCTCCGCGATGCTCAAAAAAATATGTTATCCTTCACTCTGATATTGGTGGTTGTAAATATAATTTTCCTGCTTCTGGGCGGCATGATGTATCGTTTCGCCACAACGCGGCAGTTGACGTTGCCGGAGGCCCCGGATGCCGTTTTCCCGATGTTGGCTTTAAGCCACCTGGGGGGGGCGGCAGCCATTTTTTTTCTTTTAGGTATCACGGCTTCCTCCTACGCCAGTGCCGACTCCGCCCTGGCGGCCCTCACCACGTCTTTTTGTATAGATATCCTTCAATTTTCAAAAATTTCTGATGAACGCCGTAGACAAAAAATTAAAACCCTCGTACACTTAGGATTTTCTATTCTTTTCATCGTGATCATTTTAGTGGCGCGGCGTTGGGCTGACCGTGCCCTGATAGACGTGATCCTAAAATCGGCCGGATACACCTATGGCCCCTTGCTGGGTTTGTTTTTTTACGGTCTGCTCACCCGGCGCTCCCTGCCCGACCGCCTGACCCCCCTTACCACGCTTTCCGGTCCGGCGTCGGTGGCGCTTTTGGATTATTATTTACCTCAATGGTGGGATGGGTATAGAATGGGATACGAAATACTCCTGGTGAACGGGGTGATTACATTTGTATTTTTACATTGCAGCGCTTTAATATTTAAGAAAAATGACGCGTAATCTATATTTTGTTATAATATTGTTTTCTCTAACAACACTAAACAGGGTGGGGTATCCACAAAAAAAGAGCCCCATCCTGAAGCCTCCCCTCGCCCAGGAAATCCTGACCGAGGGAGGCATTTTTTTTGCCCTTCCGAAAACCCTTTTACGCCTGGAAGTGCTCATCCGGGTTGTGGAAAAAAAGCGCGGTGTGTTTTCACCTTTCACCAGCAAATATTTTAATGTAAGCGATTATATTAAAGCTGATTCAAGGGAATATTTTATTAAAGATGTGCGCATCACTCCCGTGAGCGTGCCTGACGAGAATCAGATCTTTTTTTTCTCCACCCGTCACGCACGGGGAATTTCCTTGCAAGTAGATGAAAAAGGCATATTACGCAGCATCAACGCCAATACAAGCTACGACTCGAAAAGCAAAACTTTTCTGCCCTCAGAAAATAAAGGCGGGAGCGATCCTTCCACATTACCGGCGTTCATACAGCCGCGCTTTAGTTATAAGTCCGACACGGTGATCAACCGGGAATTAAGTAAGGATAGCACCATCATAGAGCGTCGTTTTATCACCAAAAAACTGGTAGAAAAAAGCCTTGAGGAATACGCGCGAGAGGCTTATGACAAATTGCAGGATATTCGGAAAAGGAAATACGATTTCCTATCCGATCCCTCGGAACTCAACCTCGATGGGGCAGGACTCAGTTTGCTTCTTAGCGAATTGGATAAAATGGAAAAAAATATCCTTGAGAGTTTTTTTGGCACCACCCAGACCACTGAAAAACTTGTGGGTTTCTATTTTGAGCCTGGCAAAGAACGCGAGCAGCCGGTGTTCAATTTCACCCGGGATAAAGGCATTCAATTTAACACCAAAGACATTAGAGGCATCGAGACAGCCGTGTTGGAAGTAAAATTTCAGCCCGGCTTTTGGCAGTCTGTTCCTCCACCCGACCCAAAGAAAAAGACTAAAAACGGAAAAGCCCCCCGCTTGCCCTTTCGCATTCCAGTGCAGGCACGGGTGCGATTGGTTCAGGATGAATCTTTGCTTTACGAAGGGGATATCGTGCTTCCTCAATTAGGGCCTGTGGGATTTGTGACGGTGGAAGACCTGCGCAAGGTGCGTATGACCTACGATACCGCCACAGGGGCCTTGCTTTCTCTGGATTTTGCACGGTGATGGACAGCCGCGAACGCTTTCTGCAGGTAGTGTGGCGGCATGGACTATTTAACAGTTCTCTTTTGGAAACGCCGGAAGGCGAAAAGATTGTCATTCATGACCGGGGGCGGGAAAATTCTGGTCCGGGGCCCGACTTCTTAAATGCCCGCCTGAGCATCGGGCCCGTGTTGTTAGCCGGTGATGTAGAAATACACACCGAAGGCAACGCCTGGTATTCCCACGGGCACCACGAAGACCCGGCCTATGCCGCCGTGGTTTTGCATGTCGTAGGTGAAAATCCGGTGATCACGCGTTGCGGCACGCGCGAAATTCCTGTAGCTGCCATAGGACATTTAATTTCGGAGTCAGCCACCGCTGTGTATTCTACTCTTTTAGAAGAAACAGCTGCGCTGCCCTGCGCCCGACTTCTTAAAACGCGGGCTTGGCCGCCCGACCGTATCATTATCCAATGGCATGGCAGCAGCGCCCAGCGCCTCAGGGAAAAAGCCCAAAGGCTGTCCATACTGGCCCGCAATGCCCGCCTCACAGATGCCACCATGGCCTGGTTTGCCTTGTTGAGAGCATTAGGCTTTGGGGTGAATGCCGAACCTTTCCAAATGTTGTCGCTGCGGCTTCCATGGCAGCTTCTGGAAAGACATTCAGACAAGCCGTTCACCATCACAGGGCTTGTATTTGGTATGGCGGGTCTAATTGAAAAAATTCAGAGTCCGGAACTCCGTCAAAAACTCCAGAAAGAATTTGATTTTTTTGCTCCCGACCTGGATTTTCCGCCACTGCCTATCCATGTTTGGCGCTTTGGCGGAACCCGGCCAGGGAATCATCCCCACCGGCGCTTGGGCTTATTCCTGCGCTGGTTCTTACACCTGGGACCCAATTTATCAGAAAAATTTATCACCGTTCAATCCCCTGCAGAATTTAAAAAACTTCTACGCAGCCACCCACTCCCCCTGCCGTTGGATGAAAACATTCCCTCCGGCCAGTTGAGCCCTGCCTCGTTAGAAACTCTGATTGTCAATAGCGTTCCGCCTTTTTTGGCCTACTTAAGCGCCAAATATGATGAGGCCCGATATTTCGAACAAGCTGTGGCCTGGTTGGAAAGCCTGCCCCCCGAACAAAACCGTCTGACCCGCCTATGGCAAGGCCTCGGCTACGCCCCATCCAACGCTTTTGAATCCCAAGGCATCATTGAATTGACCCACAGTTTATGCCGTTTGAAAGGCTGCATGCGTTGCTCCATTGGTCAAGCCTTAGTGAAAACCTCCCATCCCAAGCCACCCCTGTGATGCGCCAACTGGTCATGCTTTCCCTTCCTTTTCACAGTCTATCTCGGAGATGCATCTGGATTTTTGTGGGCCTTGCAGGATCGGGGTGCCTTGCCTTCAATCAACAAAATTTTCGGCTGGAAGGAAAGATTTTGGACAAAAACTCAGGCCTTCCCCTGGCCGGTGCCCACATCGAGTTGAAAAAAATCTCCGAAAAAGGGATAGCCTTTCTGGCCGTGAGCGGCGAAGATGGCTTTTTTGAATTGCGGGAGGTGGCAGGAGGATATTATAAGTTTCGAGTGAGCTTCTTGGGTTTTAAGTCCTACAAAAAAGATTCTTTGTTCATCACGAAGGACGAGCGCCTACCGGATATTTTTCTCAAACGTGACTCCTCACACCTGAAACCCATCACCATTGAGGACAAAGCGCCGGATATTCTGTTGGAGGCGGACCGTAAGGTCTATAAGACCGAAGCTTTTTTGAACGCCGCCGGCGGCTCGGCTTTAGATATTCTGCGCACTTTACCTGGCATTCAAGTGGAACCCAACGGGAGAGTGTCCCTACGCGGTTCGCGCGGGGTGCTGATTTATGTAGACGGAAGGCAAAGCAGCCTCTCCGGAAGCGGACGAAGGGCCCTGCTTCAGTCTCTTCCGGCTGACCAAATCGAACAGATTGAGGTGATCACCCAGCCTGGCGCTTCCTTTGATGCCGAGGGCGTCAGCGGTATCATCAATATTGTGTTGAAAAAAAGTGCCGAACGGGGCTTCACAGCGGGGGGCAATGTCATGGCCGGAAGCCACAATAAATACAACGCTGGAGCCTTTGTATTCTATTCTTCCCCCCGGTGGAATATCTCAGCCCATTATAATTTTCGCTACACCGCTTTGTGGGCGCGGGGCACACTGGAGCGCACATTCCAACCAGGCGACAGCCTACGCCAGCATCAAAACCGGCATGGCCTTGAAAACGGCGCCCAACACAACGGGCGGTTCTCCATGCGATACCAGGTGGCCAAGCCGTTCAGTGTGTTTCTGGAAGGTTCTTTCAGAGCGGCTCATAAAGTGGAAAGCCGATATTTTCTTCAGCAATTTCAATTCTCCACAGGCAGCCAGTTTTCAGACCGGCTCAACAGCGAAGCACAAAACGACAGAAACGCCGAAGTGACAGCCGGATTTCAATTCAAATCCCAAGACAAAAAACATGAATTTAAAGGGGAAGCCAGTTACTCGGATAAATTTTCAAAAGAATTTGACCGCTTCATCACCCAGCAGTTAGATGACCAGCTGGTGGTAGTAAGCCCCTACCCTGAACTACGCAAACAGCTCTTGCTGGAAGGCTGGCGCATCCAGCAAGCCCGCCTGGATTATGAATGGAAGCCCAGGAAAAATCTTGCTTTTGAAACTGGATTCAAGACC
>JANWWP010000013.1 GCA_025055575.1 Flavobacteriales bacterium
ACCGGCGGCGCAGGCGGTAGTGGGTGTGATCCCTGCGGTGGGGCTGGCTTTTGTTGTGGCGAGTGCGACAATTTGGGAACCTGCAGTGGAAACGGGTTTTCAGGAGGCAATGGTGCGGGTTGGGCCCCTGGTAATCAGCCCGCTCCGCCGGCGATCGTGACGCCGTATTTCCTTCCGGCCGGCGCCGCGGAGTCGGGTTCCGGCGGTGGCGGCGGTGGTCAGGGCGGCGGCGGCGGCGGGGCGCGCAACGGAACGTGCAGCTGTTTTAATTGTGGCGGGAATCCATCCGGGGGAACGGGTGGCGCCGGCGGAGCCGGTGGCGCCGGAGGTACCGGAGGTCGTGGAGGCGGCGGGTCTTTTGCTTTTTTTCGTACCAATTCTAACACAGGCGCCGTAATTGTGGCGTGCAATTTTACGGCCGGTGCAGCTGGGGCCGGTGGAATTGGTGCCAATGGCGGTTCGGGTTCTCCTGGCCAATCGGGAAGTGCGGGCGCTACAGCGGGTTGCGGCGTATGCAATGGAGCTCAAGGACAAACCGGCGCCAGCGGTGGACAAGGCGGAAACGGAGGCCGGGGCCGCGACGGGGCTAATGGACAGTCCGGCGCTCAGGTGATTGATGGGGTGGTTGTCCCCTTCACGGCGCCTTCCCCGGATGCGGCCACTATTTCAGTGGGCTACGCATCCGCGGTGGGATGCACAAATTCCGAAATACCTCTGACTAAAAATGCCGGAAACTGGGTTTTGCCTGTGGGAGGCAGTTATGTCAATAATCTTACAGCCACTACCACAAGTTATAACAATTCTCAAAACAATGTCGCCATTTATTTTAATAACACGGGGGTATATAACATCACAGCCAATGGCACCAACTTTCAGAATTACCTCTTTATCCGGGATTCACGGCCTTTGCCCACGCTGAACGTCATTGATGTGGGGACCGGCCTTCCTGTGGTCAATCCGGTGTGCCCAGGTACACAAATTTCCATGTCCACCCCCACGGCAGGCGATAATTATGAGTGGCTTATTTACACCACC
Source organism: Flavobacteriales bacterium (assembly GCA_025055575.1). Classification (GTDB taxonomy): domain Bacteria; phylum Bacteroidota; class Bacteroidia; order CAIKAF01; family CAIKAF01; genus JANWWQ01. The sequence continues at coordinate 1,036 of JANWWP010000013.1, forward strand.
GATCCATCGCTGCCTATTTATTCAGCCAATACGCAGAATGCAGGGCCATTTACCCTCAATACGTCAGGAACTTTCCAAGTGCGCCTGAGAGTGTTTACCACCTGCTGCGGTTGGTCAATACCTGTGTATTTTACAGTGCAGGTATCCGGGGTTCAATTCTCTTATTCGCAAGCATCCTATTGTCAGTCCAGTCCCAACCAAAATATAGTTCCTGGCCCTGGATTTACCCCTGGAGGCACGTTCTCTATCAGTCCCAGTTTACCTCCGGCCAACTTCAATTCTTCTACAGGCACCATTTCCAGTTTTAGTACCATTGCTCCCGGAGCCTACACGGTAACCTACACCTTGGGACCGTGTACTCATTCGGTGACGGTGACTGTGCTGCCCCCGGATTTTGCACCGGTTTCCTACCCCAATTCCATTTATTGCCTCGGAAGCGGTCTGGCTACGCCCAATCCACTGAGTCCGCCCTTAACTGGAACGTGGAGTTCCTCCCCCTCTTTAGGTGCTGCCTTAAATACTTCGAATGGCCAGATTGATTTGACGACGGCGGCTCCTGGCGCATACAATATTTTATTTACGCCCACGGGGGTGCCCTGTCCTGTCACTTCTACGAGTTCCTTAATCACGCTGGTCCAGACTCCTTCTTCAGCTTTTAATTACCCTCAGACTCAAATTTGTCAAAACTCTCCAGTTGTTTTACCCACAATCACAGGGGATCCGGGCGGGGTCTTTTCGGCTGTCCCTAATTTTTTGGATTTGAATACCGGTACAGGCGCCATTAATCCCGCGCTATCGCCCGCTTTTAATTATGCCATCACCTATTTAGTGGGCAGCTTGCCTTGTACCTCCCAGACCACGGTAAATATTATCATTAATGATAGTATTCAATCGGGTTTTGTGTATGCGGATACTGTATTTTGCCAAAATGGATTTCCGAACTTACAAAATGTGACGTATGTGGCGCCGGCTACGGCTGGAGGCTTATTCACCTCAACGCCGGCTGGTTTAAACCTTTCTCCTACCACCGGCACGCTGAATCTGGCCGGAAGCACACCGGGCAATTATCAGGTGACCTACACTTCCAATGGCGCATGCTCTACCTCTACCACCCGCCCAATGCATATTCTTGCGCCGGACGACGCCACGTTTAGCTATTCTCAAAGCAGCTATTGTTCCAACGCCGCCAATCCGACCCCCGTGGTGAATCTACCCGGAGGAAGCTTCACGGCTTCACCGGCCGGTCTTGTTTTTGTGAATAATGGAACGGGGGAAATTGACCTTGCAGCCAGCACGCCGGGAAGCTACACGATCAGTTACCTCACCAACGGTCCTTGCCCTTCACAGTCCTCACAAAATATCACTATTATTCCGGCGGATAACAGCTTCTTTACTTATGCGACCTCCTCATATTGCAGCAACGCGACCAATCCGTCTCCGACCGTGACCCTTCCGGGAGGCACCTTCACCGCCACACCAGCTGGGCTCAGCATCAATCCGGCCACGGGCTTTATCAATTTAGCCACCTCCACAGCCAACACCTACACCATCACATATACCACGGCCGGCCAATGCCCTTCTTCCAGTACCTTTAACCTTACCGTCATTGCGGCAGATGATGCAGGCTTCAGTTATTCCGGAACGTTGTATTGTACGGATGCCACGCCCAATCCGGTCCCCACAATTAATCAGCCGGGTGGCACTTTTTCAGTGACGCCTCCCGGTTTGTTTTTCGTAAACGTTGCCACCGGGGAAATCAACTTATCCGCTTCTGCGGCCAACATGTATTCCATTACGTATACCACCAACGGACAGTGTCCAAATTCCAGCAGTCAGACCATCCAAATTGCGGCTCCAGGAAACAGCAATTTCAGTTATTCTCAACTCAGTTACTGCAAAAACGAACCCAACCCGACGCCGAATGTCAGTGTGCCAGGCGGCACCTTTAGCTCTTCGCCCGCTGGACTTGTATTTGTAAACCCCGCTCTGGGGACCATAAATCTCAGTGCTTCGGCCGCCGGAACCTATACCATCACCTATAATTCGGGCGGAGCCTGCCCCACAAGCAGCACACAAACGATCACAATCAACGATGTGGACAATGCCACATTTTCCTACAGTCAGCTAAGCTATTGCCTGGGAGGCACTAACCCAGTCCCCACGGTAGGAACTCCCGGTGGTACCTTCAGCAATACGCCTCCAGGTTTGATATTTGCTAATCCTGCGACGGGAGTTATTGATCTGACCAACTCAGTGGCAGGGAGTTATTTCGTGACTTACACGACCGGCGGGGTATGCCCGGCCTCACATACGCAAACCGTTATACTGAATCCGGTTGTATCGGCTGCTTTCAGTTATGGGCAAACGGATTTTTGTTTGGGCGATCCCAATGCCACACCTTCGATCCTGAATCCGGGAGGAACTTTTAGCTCCAGTCCGGCGGGTCTGGTGTTTCTAAATCCGACGTTTGGAATAATTGATTTGACGGCCAGCGCCGCAGGCACTTACACGGTCACTTACACCAGCGCCGGAACCTGCACCACTTCTGCCACCCAATCTCTGACCCTCCACGTAGCCGGCAATGCCACTTTCTCCTATTCTCAAAACACATATTGTCAAGGCGCCACAAATCCGACGCCTACTGTGGCCCAACCGGGAGGAACCTTCAGTTCTGTGCCGGCGGGCGTAGTTTTCAGTAACCCTGCCACGGGGACCATTGATCTAAATAACAGCTTGCCGGGCTCTTATACAATAATCTACACCACCTCCGGCCCCTGTCCTGCATCGGCCACTTTCCCCTTGGTCATCAATGCCGCTTCCAATGCCTTTTTTGCTTACAATCAGACTACATATTGTCCGACTGATCCCAATCCTACACCCACCGTGGCCACACCGGGAGGTACTTTCACGGCGTCCCCCGCGGGACTCACGTTCCTGAATCCTGGAACAGGTACTATTAATATCAGCGGTTCAAGCCCCAACACCTACACGATTACCTATAACACCGGGGGTGCCTGCCCTGGAACGAGTTCGCAGACCATTACCCTTGGCATCTCGGCCAATGCTGGCTTTTCTTATAGTTCCAGCACCTATTGCACTGGGGGGGCTAATCCCACGCCGACTGTGAACACTCCCGGCGGAACTTTTTCGGCTACGCCTGCAGGCTTGGTGTTTGTCAATCCTTCTAATGGAACCATTAATTTGACCAGCAGCCTCCCGAACACCTATACAGTCACTTACACCACGGCAGGAACATGTCCGGCCAGCAGCAGCGTGGGTATTGCCATTGCCTCTGCCCCTAACGCTTCCTTCAGCTACGGTCAGACGGCATATTGTACCAACGCCGGTGCGCCCACTCCCAGCGTGGTGACACCGGGTGGCACTTTTTCTGCTTCACCGGCCGGCCTTAGCCTGAATGCTGCCACCGGACAGATAAATCTGGCCTCTTCTTCGCCAGGTACCTACACCATTACATACACTTTGGCCTCCACGTGTACCACTTCGGCCACCCAGACTCTGACCGTCAACTCTGCGCCGACAGTGACTTTGTCATATCCTCAAACATCCTATTGTCAAAACCAGGGATTTGTTACCCCCACCTTTGCCCCAACCGGCGGAACTTTTAGCGTCACGCCGGCAGGCCTCAATATCAATTCTGCATCCGGCGTTATCAATCTGGCGGGTTCCGTCCCGGGCACCTATACCATAACCTACAATGTCGGAGGTGTTTGCCCGGCTTTTGCCACCACCACCTTGGTTGTGAATCCCTTGCCTTCAGCCTCCATCTTTCCAGCCGGGCCTTTCTGCTCCAACTCCCCGGCCACCTTGCTGCAAGGCAGTCCATCCGGTGGGACCTGGGTGGCCACCACCTATCTCAATTCCTCTGGTTTGTTTAATCCTGCAGCGGCGGGATCGGGCAACCATTTGGTGCGTTATGTGGTCCAAAATACTTTTGGTTGCACCGATACGGCGGCGCTTTTTGTAACAGTGAATGCCGTACCCACAGTCACTGTTCCAGCCCAGGGCCCCTTCTGTACTTCAACGAATGCCGTGGTACTGAATGGTTCGCCTTCCGGCGGCACTTGGAGCGGAAATCCCTTCGTCAGTTCGTCGGGTCTGTTTTCACCATCTGCCAGTGGGGCGGGCAATTTCCCGGTGACCTACGCTGTGACCCAGAATGGTTGCACCGGCAGCGCCACACAAAACATTGTCGTAACGACAGCGCCGGTTGTGACCATTAATACCCCCGGTGCTGTTTGTGCGGGAGGGGCCGCCCAAAATCTGACCGGAAGTCCTTCCGGGGGCACCTGGAGCGGCGGCAGTTATATCAGTAGTTCAGGCTTGTTTACCCCGCCAGCTGCTCCAGGTACTTATAATGTGACGTACACGGTAACCTCCAGTTCGTGTACCACCTCAGCGACCACCTCCATTGTCGTGAATCCCGTTCCGAACGCCACAATTCTCACCACGGGGCCATTCTGTGTGAATCAATCCCCCGTGCAGCTCGCTGCGGCCACTACGGGCGGCACCTGGAGCGGAGGGGCCTACATCAGCGGCACAGGCTTGTTTAATCCTTCGGTGGCTGGAACGGGTTCTCCTGCTTCTGTGACGTACACGGTGACCAACGCCTTTGGCTGCAGCGCCACCAGCACAGCAAATATTACCGTGAATCCGGCCCCTGTTATTAACATCAATCCGTCAGGTCCTTTCTGTGCCAATGGCAGCGCTGTGACATTAACTGCCACACCGGTGGGGGGGACCTGGAGTGGTAGCTGCGTCACTGTATCTGGACAGTTTAATCCTTCCGTGTGCGGAGCTGGTATCCACACCGTGACTTACACGGCCACTCAGGCGGGCTGCACCAACTCCGGGTCTGCCAGCATCACTGTGAATCCCTTGCCCAATGCGGCCATTATTAACAGCGGTCCCTACTGTACTACGGGATCTCCCGTACAACTGCAGGCCGTCACGCCCGGGGGCACCTGGAGCGGCGGTCCCTACATCACGGCTTCCGGTGTATTCAATCCGGGTACGGCAGGCGTGGGATCCCACACTGTGACGCACAGTATTACTCAAAACGGGTGCACCGCCACGGCTACAACCACCGTGGTTGTGAATGCCGGTCCCTCAGTGAGCATCAATCCAGCCGGTCCTTTCTGTGCGAACGATCCAGTGCAGTTACTCACCGGCAATCCGGGAGGGGGAGTATGGAGTGGTAATCCTTACATTTCGTCGGTAGGCCAGTTTTTCCCCTCCAGCGCTCCGGCCGGAGTGTATAATGTGACTTACACCGTAACGGGCAGCAACGGGTGTCAGGCCACCACATCAGGGAGCGTCACCGTACATGCCGTGCCCAATTCATCCATCGCGCCTTTGCCGGCCATCTGTTCCACATCTCCTCCCACGCAGCTCAATGCTGTGGTTTCGGGAGGTGTTTGGAGCGGCGGACTCTACATAAGTTCCTCCGGAATTTTCACCCCGGCCATTTCTGGCCAGGGAATTTTCCCTGTGACCTACACGCTCACCGATAACGGCACAGGCTGTAGCAGCGCCACCACCGTAAATGTCAATGTGGTGCCGGGGCCCAATGCTGGAATCCTGCCGCAGGCGCCCATTTGTTATAACCATGGGAATATCGTGCTGACGCCATTTACGCCTGGCGGCACTTTCAGCGGCGGCGCCTATGTGACACCTGGCGGCCAATTCTCGCCCACGGTGGCCGGAATCGGAAACTGGCCTGTGACCTATCAACTGACAGGACCGGGCGGCTGTGTGGCCCAATCCACATCCTATGTTACCGTGTTGGCCTTACCCAATGTTTCCATTACCCCGCCTCCCGCTTTCTGTAGCAACGATGGCGTGCAGGTTCTGGACGGCAGTCCCGTGGGGGGGCAATGGTATGGCAATCCTTTTGTAAGCGTGACGGGGCTCTTTTATCCTTCACAGGCAGGGCCTGGTATTTACCCCGTAAAATATATTGCAAGCCTTCCGAATGGCTGCACGGATACGGCTGAGGTGATTGTGCAGGTGAATCAGGCGCCCAACGCTTCTATCAATCCTGCCGGACCTTTCTGCGCCAATGAATCGCCTTTCCAGCTTACAGCTGCCACAAACGGGGGCATCTTTACAGGGGGGGTATACGTCAGCAGCAGCGGTATGTTCTTTCCAAATCTGGCGGCTGTGGGCGGCAACGTTGTCCAATACAGCGTCACCGATCAAACCACAGGATGCAGCGCCACTTCCACAGCCAGCATCACTGTGCTGGGCGTGCCCAACGTGCAGATCGCTCCGGCCGGTCCTTTCTGTAAAAACGACCCCACCACCAATCTACTGGCCAATATTCCGGGAGGGGTCTGGTATGGCGGCAATTACGTCAGTGGGTTTGGCGGATTTAATCCCCTGTTTGCGAATGTGGGTCAAAACCTTGTAACCTACACCGTGAATGCCAACAATGGGTGCGTGGCCACGGACAGCGCTTTCGTGCTGGTGTATGGCGTCCCGGATGCCGGCTTTGTTGCGCCTCCCGTGGTGTGCGAAAACGGTCCGCCAGAAGTTTTGCAACCTGTGACTCCTGGAGGACAATGGTCCGGTGGGCCGTATGTGAACAACGGTATATTTTATCCAGGCATTGCGGGTGTGGGTAATTGGCCCGTGATCTATTCTATTATCGATACCAACGGTTGTAAAAACCAAAGCGGACAAAACATTTTCGTGGAGGCCGCACCCATTGCCAACTGGACTTATAACCCGAACGCCCTCCAGGTGACTTTTGTAAACCTTTCTCAAAACGCCACCACCTTCATATGGGATTTCGGGGATAACAGCTCCGGATCGGTTTCTCCCAGTCCTTTCCATGTGTATCCGGACAATGGCACTTATATTGTGCGTCTCATTGCCATCGGGAATTGCGGCTCCGACACCCTGATCTTGCCAGTTACGGTCAATAAAAGCGTGGGGTTGGCCGAAGGACCTCTTGTCCAGTTCCGTATTTATCCCAATCCCGTATTGGATGATTTGATTATTGAATCGGCTGGCTTGGGCGATTATCGCATTGCTCTTTCGATTGAAGATATTCAGGGACGCTTCACAGGCATCGCTGAAAGCTGGCAGGCCGTTGGAGCCCAGGTGCGCCATGTGGATGTGTCATCCCTGCCGCCGGGCGTGTATCTTCTGAGATTGAAAACCGGTGACCGCGAGCAGACCCTTAAAATTGTAAAACAAGTGTATTAACCCTCCAAAATCTTCTCATTTATTGATATGACCCGACAACGCATTGCGCATGCCGGCCTGAGAAATCCCAGGCTCCCCCTTGGGACTCTCTTAATATGGGCGTTTGTAAATTGTTCACTTGCTGGACAAAATACTTCGACGCAGATGGCCCACGAAATTTTGGAAAAAGCTAAAGCCGAGAAGATGCGCCAGCCTCAGGAACCCCGTTGGGACAAGGCTCCTCAGCCGGAGCAAGACTGCCCGAATGCCATTCCAATTTGCGCAGATATTATTTCACAACCTAATGCCTACAGTGGCACGGGCTTTATCCCCAATGAAATCAACGGATCTTTCCCATGTGGTTCTGCCAATACGCCCGGCTACGTTGAAAAAAATGATGTATGGTACATTTTCACTGCACAGAGTTCCGGTATGCTGCAGTTTACGTTGTTTCCCGTGAACCCCGCGGACGACTACGACTGGGCCGTGTTTCGCTTGCCTCACAAAGATGCTTGTCCTCTTTTGTACGTGGATCCGGCCCTGCGGGTCTCTTGTAATTTTTCAGCGATTCCAGGCAACACCGGCCCCAACGGCCAACCGGGGCCTCAAAATGAAGCGCCCATTACAGTACAAGCAGGCGAAACCTATGTGATCAATGTGTCGAATTTTTCCAGCACCCAAAGCGGATATATTTTGAATTTTACTGGATCCACGGCCACCCTGTACGACACGGTGCCTCCCGTGTTTTTGAATGCCCAGTACGTGTGCAACAATTACGGGGTCCGGCTTTCCTTCAATGAGCCCATTAAATGTGCCACGATTGCCTCCGATGGCACGGACTTTCTGGCTACCAATCTGGACAACGGCCTTCCGGTGCCTGTCATCGGTGCCGTGGGCGTGGGGTGTTCTCAGTTTCAACCCTATTGCGATTTTGTGGACGTGATGGTGGCGCCGTCGGCCATTACCCAGCCCACCCAAGTGGGGATCACGCTTCAGACGGGTTCGGATGGCAACACCCTCGGGGATAAATGCGATAACATGATGACCAATCTGACCGCTCAGGCTTTATTGCTCCCCAAACCCGTTGTGGATTTTGGCCCCGATAAAATGCTGTGTGCCCTCACAGCCATGTACGAATTTCCCTTACTGGATGCCGGCAATCCGGGCAGTCAGTACACCTGGTCCCTGAACGGTGTCATCCTGAACCACAGCGCCCCAACCTATCAGGTGACCCAGGCTGGCTTGTATGCAGTGACGGTGAACACTTTAGTCACAGCGGACCCTTGTATCATTACAGAAGACATCAACATCCAAACCGCTGTGGAATATTGCGATAAAATTCCCAACGCTTTCACACCCAACGGCGACGGCACCAATGAATTGTATTTACAAGGTTTTGATATCACCATCCTCAACCGATGGGGCGACACCCTTTACAACGGCAACACCGGTTGGGATGGTACGTACAATGGTCAAAAGGTGTCCAACGGCACCTATTATGCCATTATCCGCTACACAGATTTGAACGGAGAAAATAAAACTCTGACCACGCCTATCACTCTCGTTCGCTGATGATGAAATTTTTTAAAATGAAATTATGGGTGGGCGCGGCCCTCACCCTTTGGCAGGCTTCTTGGGGCCAGACCATTCTGGAGCGGGCCGACTGGTTTTTTGAAGATAAAAACTATGTCCAGGCCGCCAAAGAATACCAGCAGGTGTTTGATAAAATCAAAAAGCCTGAGCTCAAGGCCGAAGTTCTGTATCGGATAGGCGTCAGTTATTTTCACCAGTGGAATTTTCCGGAGGCTCAAAAATGGCTCAACCAAGCCGTGGAGGCGGGATGCCGCAAAGGCGACGCTTTTGTGAAGCTGGGCGATATGCTCCTAATGCATGGCGATTATAAGGCGGCCCAGGCTTACTATCAGCAGGGCATCACCCAGGACAGCCTGAGCGCCCTCCTGATGGCGCCGCGCCTGAAAACCTGCAAATCCGCACCTGCGCTCACCGAGCCTCCTTCCAACCTGGTCCATCAGAATGAAAAAGACCTCAACAGCCGTTATTCAGATTTTGGGGTGGCTTTTCTGGGTTCTGGAAAACTGGTGTACACCACCACGCCCGTGCCTTCCGAAGACAAAAAAGACGCCAAGGACAAAGCGCAAGACAATCTTTCAGGACTTCCTTTTTCCCGTCTCTTTTTTGCATCGGGCGATTCAGCTGCAGGCGTCTGGAAACCTCAGGGGCCTTTGCCGGAAGCGGTGAACTCTCCCTTCCACAATGGCGCTTCGGCTTTTGACCCGGCCAATAACATCTTCTACTTCACCCAATGCAACGGCTTCGATGGGAAAGGTAAAACCTGCAAGATTTATGCGAGTTCCTACAACCCCGCCTCCGGGGCATTTCTGCCGCCCCAGGCGCTGCCATTCTGTTCGGAGGAATACAATTGTGCGCATCCGGCTATCACCCCCGATGGAAATATTTTGTATTTCAGTTCAGACAAATCGGGGGGCGTGGGCGGCAAAGACTTGTACCGCGCCATCCGGTCAAAATCCGGATCCTGGAGCGACATGATGAACCTGGGCCCCCAAATCAATACCCCCGGCGATGAAGTGTTTCCCACGGTTTCGGGCGATTCCCTTCTCTTCTTTTCATCGGACGGCCGGGAAGGCGTGGGCAATCTGGATATTTTTAAGGTGGTGATCCGCAACGGCGTGCCGCAAAAACCTCAGTTGATGGAGTTGCCCTTCAATTCCAGCGCAGATGATTTTGGACTGGTCATTTCTCCGACTTCCAAATATCAGGGCTTTTATTGCTCCAATCGTTTGGGAGGCTTTGGGATGGACGACATTTATTCCTTCCGGCTGAATCCAAAATTCTTTGACGTGGCAGGCTATGTGCGGGAAGAAAAAACCGCCCTGCCCGTGGCCAACGCCAAAGTGCAAATGAAAGGCACCGACGGCTCTGTAGTGGAGGTGACAACGGATGCCACGGGGCGCTTCAAAACCGACAAGTGCAACCCGCAGGCCGGCTATTATCTTTTGGCTTCCGCCAACGGTTATTTTTCTAATTCTACCCAAATCCCGGCCCTCAATATGGACAGTAGGGAAGATCAAAGTGAACTGATGAAAAAACGCACCAGCGCTGAAATCTTCCTGATGAAAATCACCAAAGAGGAAATTAAATTGGATAACATTTACTATGAATACGACAGCTATCTCCTTACCGAAGAATCTAAAAAAGAATTGATGAAGCTGGTGAAACTTCTTAAAGAGACGCCGGAGGTGAAAGTGCAGCTGAACAGCCATACCGATGAACGCGGCTCCGAGACCTACAATCTGAAACTTTCAGAAAAGCGCGCCGAAAGCGTCATGAATTTTCTAATGGAAAACGGCATTGAGCGGGAGAGAATGACCTATAAGGGCTGGGGCGAATCCAGCCCTGTGTATAAAAACGCAAAGACCGAAGAGCAGCACGCCGCCAACCGTCGCACCACCTTTAATGTGATTGAATGACACAACGACTTTTATTCCTCTTCACTGCGGCCGCTTTTTTCCTCCCAAAGAGTGCCGCGCAAAACGACCCCAACATCACCCAATGGATGTTTGTGCGCAGCGCACTGAATCCTGCTGCCACCGGTGTGAACAAAGGGTTGGACCTGGCCCTCTGGGGCCGCGAACAATGGTGGGGGCTGGAAGGCCGCCCCAGCACCCAGATGCTCACCGGCGGTATGTTTATCCCCAAAGCTAAAAGCGCCATCGGCCTCACGGTGTTGATGGATCGCCTGGGCATGCAGCGCAATTTCATAGGCCGGGTCAATTACACGGGCCATATCACCGTCAATGAATCCATTTTCATTGCACTGGGGCTCACAGCCGGGGTGGTCAATACCGCCACCCGCGTCCAGGAACTGAACTGGCAAAATCCGGCGGAGCCGCTCCTGGGTCAGATTCCCGACAACAAAATCCTTCCGGATGCGGGCGTGGGAATAGAAGTGGTGCACAAGAATTGGTTCGTGGGCATGAGCGGGCAGCATCTGGTGTATGGGCAGGCCAGCCCCTATCCGGCCTACGCCCGTACTTTGAATCTCTACTTCAGCTATGCTTTTGATATCAAAAACAGCCTGGTGCGCATTGTGCCTTCGGTTTTGGGAAGGTCCCCTTTCTTCACGGCTTCGGCCGATGGCAACGTGTTGTTTTATTTTCTCAAGGATCGCTTCTGGCTGGGCGGCGGCTATCGTTACAACGATGGCGCTTACGGCTTAGCCGGCGTGCAGATTATCAAGGGTCTGTATCTGGGATATTCCTATGATTACTCTTTCAGCCGGCTGCGGCCCTTCAATACGGGTTCTCACGAACTGATGCTCCGCTACATGTGGAAAAAACCCCGAAAACCTCAGCCCTTCTTCCGTAATGTGCGGGTGTATTGAGGGGGCGGCCAGCTTTTGCTCAGAAATGTGGATTATATTTAAGACCCTGGGTTCTATGCATTGAGCCCGGGAAGGTAAAAATGCTCCTACTTTTGTGGCTTTCAAATTATTAAGGATGTATTCATGAAATTTTTTTCCAGGCTTTCATTTCCTAAAAGAATCTTGTGGGCAGCTCTCCTGGCCCTGCCGGCTTCTCTGGTATTGAGTCATTTTACGGAACCTCAGTCCTTCCTGTTGTCTTCCTGTTTGATGAATTTTGTACAAAACGGCCGTTTTCTGGAGCATGAGATAGACAGCCTGGGCATTCCCTCCGTTCAATATAAAAAACTGGGGGGTAAAACGTTTCATAATCCGGTGTATGTGGCGATGTATGGATTATTTTACTATGATCGTTACAAGGGGATTCGTGAAAATGCGTATTTCACAGACTATTACAAAATTTTTGCATCGCGCAGGCTCGACCCGGAAACGTATAAGAAACGATTCCTGAACACCGCCCGATGGCTTAAGGATAATCTTCAAATTCAGCAAACGGACACTTTGGTCTATGGGGTGTATCTATATCCCTTTCCATGGCCTGTGTACCGTTTGAAGGCCGGTTGGAAATCGGCCATGGCCCAGGGGGTGGCGGCCCAGATTTTTTTAAGAGCCTGGCGTGAAACGGGGGATAGCGCGTATATCCAAAAAGCCGAATTAGCGCTTAAGGCCTTGCTCGTGCCCGTAGAAAAAGGCGGCGTCACCCTTCAGGATTCTGAAAACAGCTGGTGGTATGAAGAATATGCCGATACTTTCGCTGTACGATCCCGCGTGTTGAATGGAATGGAACACGTGCTGATTGCCCTGGATGAAATGTTTCAGGCTACGCAGGACACTTTCTATAAAATATTGTTTGACAAGGGTATGAACGCACTCGCTGAAAATATCACAAAATTTTCGCACCCCCGTATGCCCTGGACCTGGTATGATTTGGACGGGCATGTAGCCAACTATAAGTATCATCATGTGAACATCAATCTGACTCAAAAACTATATGAAATGACCCAAAAGGACGAACTAAAAATATTTGAAAAATGGAAAAAAATGCATGCGTTTTATTTTATCCGGGAGTTTTTGAAGCAAAAGCCTGACCTTGTAGATATCGGAATCCTTTTGATAAATTTTTGTTTTTCATGGGGGGCGCTTATTCTGATTCTAAGCGCAACCAGATGGTTTAAGGTTTAATATTTTATTTATATCATAATATATTAATTTAGGCTAAAGCGTTTTTTAGATAGTCTGGTAGGATGAAATTTCTCAGAATATTCTTATTAGCATCTTTTATAATATCATTATTTTTAAATATACATCAGAAATCCTTGATTTTTTGACACATTCAGGGATATGCTATAAAAGAGCACCGTAAATTTCAGAGTTTCCCTCCTCTTGTTGTTTTTAATTCGTCAATGTATCATTTAGAACCAACTGGTGGTCAGTTTACTTTTCAACTATAAAGTTTACGCCTCGTCATTATAAATAAAAAGGCAGCCCAAAAGCTGCCTTTTTAAATCGGTGTGCGGGAAGAATGTTTACCGCACGATGCTCAGATGCTGGGTGTGGGATTGGGTGGGGGTGGCCACCGTCACCAGGTAATGGCCTTCCGGCAGCGCATCCACGGGCAGGGCTATTTGTTGCTGGCCGGTTTGGGTGCCCAGGGCTTTGTTTATCAGCAGGCGGCCGTTCAGGTCGTACACATTCACTTCCGTGGGCTCGGCTTTTTCCAGGTGGAAGCTGATGTTCACCACTTCCTTAGCCGGGTTGGGGAAGAGCGTGGTCACGAACAGCGGCTTCTCAGGCTCTTCGGTGGAGACGCTGGAAACCAGCTTGGCCTTGCCGGCGTTCCAGATGCGTCCTGTGGCTGTGTGGATCAGCAGCGCAATGGCTTCCATTTTGTTCTTATCGTAGGCCGCGGGGATGGTGTAGTTGAAGGTGTAGGTGGTGGAGCCGTTGGCCACAAAGCTGCCCGCCGGGATGCTGTTGGCCTGCCCGTTAAATCCGCCCAGCAACGCCCGCGCCGTGTGGTCGTACCACATGGTGGTGTAAGGCACAGGATCGGGCTGGACTCTAAAGTCAATGTTACCGTAAGGCAGGGATACGTTTCCGCCCGCATAGTAATTCGCCTGATTATAGGAATTGATGTTGCCCTTCACGCCATCCTCCGTGAGGACCACGGCCAGGCGGAACTCCTCACTGCAGGTGGTGACGAAATCGGCCTTCACGGACACCGAAAGGCTGTTGCCGCTGAGGGAAGGCGTTACGCTGAGGCTGGCCGGCGGCCAAATGGTGGAATAATCGGCATAGTATTGCTGGAAAAGGCTGGGTGTCACGCTGGCATCCTTCAGGTGGCGTTCCACATGGCAGCCCGGAAAACCCGAGATGTTCAAAGCATTATCATAGGCCGTCACCGTCATGGGATCGCCGTTGTGCACGGCAATGCCCGCAAAGGTGCTCGGATAGGTGTTATGCAATTGCTCCATGGCCGTGAATCCACGGGGGCAATAGCCACACCAGGTACCTGTGCCTTCCTCGATCACCACGACTTTGGTCACCTGGTTCACGATGGTGCTCACTTTGGCCGACTTGGAGTTGTCGGCGGGGTTGGCATCGGCCTGGCCATTGGGGTTGGAAGCGGTAACGACGATGTCAAACTCTCCGGCCACATTCTTGTTGAAAGGCGTGCTGTGGTTGAAGGTGTAAGTGCCAAGGGGAGGAATGTTCAACCCGGTCAGGTTTTGTGTGTAGGTGTTGGTGCCATCGCTCCATTGCACCGTGAGGCTGTTCACCGGCTGGCCGACACCGTTCATTATGGTGATATTTACATTCACGTTGGTGTTGCCGCGCACAAAACGGTCCATATTCACAGATTGCACCGATACATCATAGGTGTTGGGAATGGAAAAGACCTGGATATCATCTACATACAGGATAAACTTATCATTGCTGTTGTTGCGCCAGGCAATATACACCGGCTGGCCGGCCCAGGCGCTCAAATCTGCCCCATAGTAGGTGAAGGTTTGGCTGGCTGCCGGGACATCCAGGATTTTATTGGCCGGACTGGACATAAAATCTGACGGACCGGGGCCGGGGAGTGTGGTCACCCACACCTGAAAGCCATCGGGGTAGTTGGGATCCGGGGTGGCCGCTTTGAAAATTAAATAGGGGTTCGATGCCGGAACGTTAATCTGCGGACTCACCATCCAGTCGTCAGAGGTACCAATGGGGGCATACCACGAGATGCTGGTGGCGGCCTTGGTGCCCCCGCTGCCGCTGGCATCGCGCACCACCCAGGCGTTGTTGCCCATCCAGGAGAGCTGGCTGTTCGGAGTCAGGCCGTCCACATTGAATTGCGTCCAGCCGGCCGGCAGGCTGCCGGTGCCGTTCGAGAGCGTGACGCCTTCAAAATTTTCTGAAAACTGGGCATGCACGGAAAGGCAGACACCCAACAGGGGAAAGAGGAGAAATTTTCTCATGATGTTTTTTTTAACGCCACTAATTTAATGATAAATTCCGAAAAAAACTGAATTAACATACGGAAAAATCGGGGCATTAAAATTTTGAAATGAGCAAATTTGTGCTCTCGTCTGTTCCAATGAGGTGTTTTTTATGATGACAAAGCATTCCGGCGACAGCGGCGCCGATCCGCTGGTGCAGGCGGCCCGCCTGCAGCACGAAATAGCCGAACGGCTGGGCATTGCCCCGGAAAACCTGATTTTTGATTTTCGGGACCAGCAGGGGCGGGTGCGCCTGGATCTGGTGACGGTGAATCCCAAGCACGGCCAGAGTTTTTTGTTTCAGACCACCCTGGGGGAGAGCCGCATCGACGCGCTCTATGCCATGCTGCATTACGTGAAAACGTACAAGGAAAAAGATCAGTCTTTCACCATCCAGTGGGCTCTGAAGGGTGAAAAAGAATTGCATACGTCCTACTTCAGGGCCGCCAATATTTTTGAAGCCCTCGAGAAATTCAGCTACGGGCGGGACATCAACAGCGTGATCATTTTCTCCGTCACCTTAAATCCCATAGCCTGATGGGCGGTGAAAAGTTGTGG
Source organism: Flavobacteriales bacterium (assembly GCA_025055575.1). GTDB lineage: Bacteria > Bacteroidota > Bacteroidia > CAIKAF01 > CAIKAF01 > JANWWQ01. The sequence continues at coordinate 16,753 of JANWWP010000013.1, forward strand.
GTGCCGCTTCAGGTGCGCTACGTGGATTGCGATATGATGGGCCATGTGAACAACGCGGTGTTCCTAAGCTACTTTGAATTGGGACGCGTGGCCTATGGCCGCCGCTATCTGGGGGATTTTTTGGACTGGAAAAGGAACGGATTTCTGGTGGCGCGCCATGAAGTGGATTACACCATGCCGTTGTTGCTCACGGCTCCGGAACCGGGGGTGGAAGTGTGGTGCAGCCGGGTGGGCCGCAGCAGTTTTGATTTTTCTTATGTACTGCGGGAGGCGGCCGGGTCCCCCGTCTATGCCCGCGGCCGCACGGTGGCTGTGTACATGAACCTTACCCACGGCGCTTCCGAAGCGTTGCCGCCCGATTTACGGCAGCATCTTGAACGGCTCATCCCAAAGGACTGACGTGGGCTCCCTGGCGTACATTCTGCACTTTGCCCGGCCTTTCAGGGGGCAGATCGTTCTTTACTTCGTGCTGATGTTGCTCTCCTCGGTGTTCAGCGTGGTGTCCATTGGGATGGCTTTGCCCTTTCTGAACATATTGTTTGAAGTGGATGCCCCTGCGGGCGCCCAAGGCAGCGAACGTGTGGGGCTCCACCGGCTGTTTGGCTTTTTTGCTGACTTGAAGCATCGGGAAGGTCCTGAAGCGGCGCTCGCCGCCCTGGCGGCCGCGCTGGTGGCGCTGTTTTTTCTGAAAAATCTGCTGCGCTACTGGGCCATGCGTGTGCTCACGCCCATTCGCACCGGCATCATCCAGCGCCTGCGCGACCAAATGTACCAGGCCATTCTGGCCTGGCCTTCCGGCCGTTTCACAGACAGCCGCAAGGGCGATCTGCTCACGCGGTTTTCGGCCGATGTGCAGGAATTGGAATGGGCTGTTTTTAATTCCATCACCTCACTGTTTCGGGATCCCATCACCATTCTGGTGACTTTGGCGGCCATGGTGGCCCTGAGCTGGCGCCTCACCTTGTTCATTCTGATTTTGTTACCTGTGAGCGCTTTCGTGATCGGGCGCATCGGCCGCAGCCTGAAACGGGTGGCGCATTTAGGCCAGGACGAGCTGGGACGCCTCACAAGCCTCACGGAGGAAACCATCAGCAATGTGCGCGTGATCAAATCCTTTGGGGCGGAGGAGGCTGTGCGGCGGCGCTTTCAGGAACTCAACAGCCGCTTCACCCAGCTGAGCCGCCGGATGATCAACAAGCGGGAACTTTCGGCGCCATTGAGCGAGTTCAGCGGCGCGGTAGTGATAGCGGTCATCATCTGGCTGGGCGGTATGATGGTGCTCCGGGGCGGTGCCGGAGCGCCGGATGCCGCGGGTTTTATCACCTTTATCGCCTTGTTTTCCCAGATCATCACGCCGGCCAAGGCGGTGAGCACCACGTACTACAACATTCAGAAAGGCCGGGCTTCGGCCGCACGGATACAAGAGGTGCTGGAAGCCGAGCGGGAGGCCACCCCGCGGGATGTGCGGCCTTTGCCTCCCCTGAAGCAGGGCATTCGGCTGGAAAACGTAAGCCACCGGTATGGCGACCGTTGGGTTCTGAAACACCTGAATCTGACCCTTGAAGCCGGTAAAATGACCGCCCTGGTGGGCCGATCGGGCGCCGGGAAAAGCACCTTGGCGGACCTTCTGGCCGGCCTGATGCCGGTGCAGGAGGGCGCCATCTGGTGGGACACGGTGAACTATGCCGAAGTGCCTCTGGCCCGAGTGCGGGCTTCGGTGGCCCTGATGCCGCAGAGCCACATGCTTTTCAACGCCTCGGTGCGGTTTAACGTGACTTTGGGACAGGAACCCGTGGATGAAGAACGGTTAATGCGGGCCGGGCGCCAGGCTTTCGCCACGGAGTTCATAGACCCCTTGCCGGAAGGATGGAATACGGTGGTGGGGGAGCAGGGTGGGCGCCTGTCGGGGGGGCAAAAGCAAAGGCTGGCCCTGGCCCGGGCCTTTTACAAAGACGCGCCGGTGCTGGTGCTGGATGAGGCTACGGCCAATCTGGACGCGGCCAGCGAAGATCAGGTTCAGAAAGCCCTGAGCCACCTGCTGCAAGGACGCACGGCTGTGGTGATCGCCCACAAGTTGCACACCGTGCAGCACGCGGATACCATCGTGGTGCTGGACTCCGGCTGCGTGGTGGACCAAGGCACCCATCCCGAACTCCGGGAGCGGTGTGCGCTGTATCGGGATTTGCTGGCCGAAAGTTTTGAAACCTGAATTTTCAGGCTTTTTCCGGCTTTTTAAATAAAAAAATTTTGCCATGAGTGCCGGGGAACCCATCAATAAATGGTATCCAAAAATGGGATAATTTCCGGACCTTTCGTCACAGTGAACACATAGAGCCCCACCTGAACGAATGCCATACAGGTGAGCACCAGGATACATCCTGAGGAAATTCGGCTTTGCAATTGTATCCATGCGGCCTTTTCCTGGCCAATCTGCTTTTTGCGGAAGTAATAGATGGCGGCAAAGTAAAGCCCAGCCGGAGGCATCATCAGGAACGTAATGAGAAGGAGAAAAAACATGGAGTCAGTTGAGTTTTTCATGAGGTGGTTTCATTCAGGACATTTTCATACACATACACGCGCCAGAAGGCTTCCGGGTGCTCATACACACCGAAAAGCCGGAGTCCAGGAGGCAATTTTTTGACCGGAAGTGCTGAGAAGATGTAACGTCCTCCCAGGGCCGTGAAGGCCTCCAGGTGGATATGCAAGGTGTCGAGAGGCGGCTCTTGTGCGTTTTTTCCGATTAAAAAATCCCTGGCTTCATGCCCACGCTCCGCCGGAAAGTAATAACATCGGTTGCCCCAGTCATCGAAATACTTCCTGTTGGAGGGGTTGCGTTCCAGTTCGCCGGCCATCACCTCCCGGAAGCTTTGTTTGTAGCCGTAGTGGTACACCGAGAAAAGCCCGTCCAGCGTGTAAAACCCGTTGTATTGAGCCACGGAGGGGCTCATGCCAATGGACACAACCCGGTAGGCAGAGTCGGGCAGGGCAATGTCGCGCTTGATCTGCTGGAAAAGCGGTTCGCTGAAGTAGGCTGAATAACCCGGTTTTCGGCTGTGGCCGGAGATGTTGCGGATATTATGAACCAATTCATCATCGGCCACCAGCAGGGTCATAAAAAAACATCCGGAAATCCACAGGGCAGGCCAGCGTGAAGAAGCAAATCGGGCCAAATGATGCAGCGAAAGCGCCAGAAGCAAAGTCCATAGCATGGGCAGCATGGTAATGAATCGATGGGCCTTGAGGGCCAAAACGATGGGAAGTGGTTTATATAGGTAGCGGGCCAGGAGGTCATAAAACCCGTAAAACAGAGCAATGGATGTCATGATCAGGAAAATGCGCCGGTACGGCCGGAAATTGCCTGGATACCGGCTGGCAATGGCCATCAGAATCAGGATGGGCAGGGGTGTGAAGTACGCAATATGATAATGGCTCATGAACAGGGTGAAGGCCGTATCGGCCAGACCCGTGAGCGCGTCCAGGGTTTCATCGGGCCGGTATTCTTTACGATGGGCCCGGAATCCGAAAGTAAAAAAGTACAAAAACACCAAAGGCAAATTCACCATCAGGTACACAAAACAATGCCCCAGAAAGGCCAGAATAAAGCGGGCCGGGATCACGCTTCGGCGCACGGCTTCCACCACAAGGAAAGCCACCACTGCGGAAGCGATGGTGGTGAAGCCCCAGACGAAGGAAGTGAAAAAAGGAAACAACAGGATGATGAGGTAATCATACCAGCGGTCCCGCCGGATGTACACATTGTAAAATGCAAAAAGGAGCAGAGGCAGGCCTTGAACGGCCAGGCCAAAAACAGGAAACACTTGTATCATGCCGAAGCAGAAAGCCACAAACCAGGAGATGGGACGGCCTGTGGCGGAGGGCAGAATATGGCGGTCCAGGAGCAGGAACATGCCCAGAAAGCCGATGCTGTGCACCAACAACTGGATGAGCTGATAACCATAATAGCCCCCCAGAAGGTGCACCGCCAGGTAGTTGAAAGAGAAACCGGGTGGCAGAGCGGCCCTGGGCAGTCCATTCATGAGAGCCGGAATGAGGGTGTAATCGGTATACTCGAATCCTACCTGATATTTTTTCAGTAAGACCAACCACACCAATTCTCCTTCCAGGGTGTCGTGCAGGCGCACGTAGCCCGAAGGGCCCAATATGAATCCCAAGGACCAGCGCACCAGAAAAAAGGCCGTGAGGAGCCACGGCCATGAGGGAGACTTGAGAAAAGCCTGAAGTTTTTTCCCGGACAAATGGGACCTTATTGGAAGATAATGGTGAATTCCACCCGTCGGTTTTTCTGACGGCCTTCCGGCGTGCTGTTATCAGCCACCGGACGGTCTGGCCCGTACCAAGCCGTTTTAATCCGGCGTTCGGGAACGCCTCTTTTCAAAAGATAAGCTTTAACGGCATTGGCTCTGTTTTTACTGAGGGTGAGATTGCTGCTGCGGGAGCCCACATTATCCGTGTGTCCTTCAATAAGTAGGCCGTAGGTGGGTTCCTTCAGCAACTCAAGGGCCAGCTCATCAAGGGATGCGAAGGAGGTGGGCCGGATGATGGCTTTTCCGGTTTCAAATTCGAGATTTTCAAACACCTTGCGCAGCTTGGCCTGCACTTCTTCCTTGATGGGCGGGCAACCGTTGTTTTCGGGCACGCCTTTGAGGGTGGGACAGCGATCGTCTTTGTCGGGGATGCCATCGCCATCCTGGTCGTTGTAAGGACATCCACGGTTCTCTGCCGGGCCTGGCGCATCGGGGCACAGGTCGTCCTTGTCCAAAATACCATCATTATCCCTGTCCGGTGGGGGACAACCGCGGTACTGGGCCAGCCCGGGTACATCCACGCACTCGTCTTCATCATCAAAAATGCCATCGTTGTCCCGGTCGGGGCATCCTTGTTGGCTGGCCGGACCAGCCAGCTTGGGACAGCGGTCGTTTTTATCGGGGATACCATCGGCATCCGTATCAGGACAACCATTAAATTGAGCCAAACCTTTCTGATCCGGACATTCGTCTTTTTTGTCAATGATCTCGTCCCCATCCCGATCCGGGCAGCCTTTAAATTTCACCAGGCCGGAATCTTTCGGACAGTCATCCTCCTTATCGGGCACTCCGTCACGGTCGGTATCCGGACAGCCTTTGAATTCTTTCAACCCAGCCACCATTGGGCAATCGTCTTCGCTGTCCTGCACATGGTCGCCATCGGTATCCGGACAACCTCTGAATTCCCAGACGCCTGCGGTTTTTGGGCACTTGTCTTTGCGATTGGAAACTTTATCATTGTCTTTATCCCTGGGTTTTCCATAAGGAACGGGAATGGCTAGGCCGGAATAAAATCCGAAGGCCCGAATATCCCGGGACAACAGAGCTGAAAACAAGTTGGGTGAACCCAGATTGAAAGGCCCTAGCCTTAGGTAGGCCCCCCAATTAAATCCTGAAAGAGTGCTGTAGAAAGCCGGTGTGCCAATACCAAAAAAAGGATGTTCATACCGCACACTTAATCCATAGGTATTCCAATTGCGCGTTTTGGTGATATCGTTTTTTCCGGGATTGAGACTCAGGGCTGCTGAAACTGTGATAACCAGACGTTGAACAGGTTGTATTTCGCCAAACCAATGGAGCATACCGGGCAGATTCATCGCATAAGACCTTTTTATGGGATTGCGCACAAACAAGCTGTCCAGCACCCGGCTGATGTCTTCAAAACTTTGGGTTTCTTCAAAAACTTTCCTTGGAATTCCAACTCTATTTACCGAATAATTTGCGGCGTCGGGACTGTTTTTATAGAATACACCACCTATGTCGGTAAGGGATATCCCTGTCCTTAATAGGTATCCTGTGAGCCAACGTTTAAATCGTTTTTCTCCATCCATTTCATATTCATATTCTTCGTAACGGGGGGAAAATTCATACGTGGCGCCTAAATCCAGGCCTATTCCAAAAGCACGGGCCCGCGTTTGACTGGAAATAAAGTCCTGAAAATTATCATAAGCCAATTTTACATTATCCCCATAACCAAAAGATAAATTTGCGTCTCTCACATCGAAGTAAATGTTCGTGTCAGGACCTTCATAAATTTTATAATTCAGGTTGGTGGCTTGGAGATAAGCGGAACCGGCTCCCAACAAAAACTTTGGAGTGATTCCCACGTTGATGTGATGCTTCCCTGAATTCCAAACGGGCCGGGCATAAGCCAGGGCGATTTCATGGAAAGCATGCAGACCCACTTTGGGAGATTTGCTGGTCAATTCTTTCAGATAGAGCTCAGGTACCTCCAAGGAATTTTTAATTACCTCTGCCAGATCCTTATCCAGTCCGGCCATGTTGACCTGCAGACGTGTTCTCAGGGACAAGCCCAGGCCGCCATGTTTTCCCAGGCCCACAGTGAGGCCGAGAGGTTTGAATTCGGTCCGCACATCCAGGCCGTGAAGGCGGTTTGTTTTGCGTTCGATAACATATTTATTAAAAAATTCAGGATCATCAAAAAAAGCACTCTGAAACAAGCCATCCCTGTCGAGAGCCAGATAGCTGCTCTGCATGTTGAAATCTAAGGCCAGTAAATTGGCGTGGAAACGGTAGGGGGTGCGTCCCAGTACCGCAGGGTTGTATTGCCAGTTATAACTGCCGGCGTAATTGTCCTGATGGAATCCGTAAAAACTTTGGGCGTAAGCTCCAACAAACGATAGACCTGAAAAAAAATAAAGTAATGTATTGAATTTAGTTACTTTCATACGATCTAATTTTTGCAAAAGTAAAAAAAGTTAAATTTGAAAGAGCAGGGCATTGGATTCGTATTTTTTAATAAAAACCGGGCGGTGCCATGGAGAAATTCCAAATCTCAGAATGGCGGTCCTGTGCTCTGCAGTGGCATATCCTTTATTTTGCAGCCACCCATATTGCGGATAATCCCTGTGCAGGTCTGCCATGTGCGCGTCCCGGGCCACTTTAGCCAGGATGGAAGCGGCCGCGATGCAGGCCACTTGGGCATCGCCGCCAGGCAGACAGGTGTAGGGTCTGTCCCGCCAGGGTTGAAATTGGGTGCCATCCACCAACACATGTTCCGGGCTGGTTGACAAAGTATCCAAAGCTTTATGCATGGCTTTGACGGAGGCCCACAGGATGTTGAGGCGTTGAATTTCATCCACCCCGCACATACCTAAGGCCCAGGCTATAGAGTTTTCTTTGATCCATTCAGCCGCATCCAGGCGCTGTGCCTCTGAAAGTTTTTTTGAGTCGCGGATGAAAGAAGGCACAGAAATTCCCTTGGGTAGAATGACAGCGGCCGCGTACACTGGTCCGGCCAGGCATCCCCGGCCCGCTTCGTCGCAGCCGGCCTCAATAAGATCCGGGTAGTAAGGATGTTTCATTTTTCTTCAAAAGTACGCATCACCCGGGCCAGAATGCCGGCCGAATCTTCCCAGCGAAAACGCTGCGCGTTCCCAAGACCTTTCTCCGAAAGCGTCCGACGCAGTACATCGTCCTGCCATATTTGAAGCATTTTCCGCGTCATATCTTCCACGTTCTGCGGATCGGCGTACAGGCAGGCGTCGCCGCCTACTTCCGGCATAGCGCTGGTGGCGGATGTCAAAACCGGCACTCCGGCGGCCTGCGCTTCTACAATAGGTAAGCCAAAACCTTCATAAAGACTGAGATATACGACAGCTTCAGCGCCGCCTACAGCACGTGCCAGGGCTTCGTCCGGAAGGGAAGGACACAATTTCAGCCGATTTTGCATCTGGAGCTTTTGCACCTGCTTTTTTAATCCGGTGTCCGCCCACAACGGACTGCCGGCGAGCACCAGGAGCGGCAGGTTTGGGTCGGCCCGAAGTGCGTTTTCCCACGCATTCAAAATTTTTTTTACATTTTTTCTTGGGTGAAAGCCTAAGGGTACAAAAAAATAGGGGTTTCCGTCCGCAAATTCCATCCGGGCTTGCTTTTTTAAATTGAGAGGAATCGGCTTGAAAAGCGTCGAGGGCGCATTATATACCACACTTATTTTTTCGGAAGGTACGGCATACAATTTTTGAATTTCATGGGAGGAAAATTGTGACACTGTAACCAACTGATGCGCTCTGCGGGCCAAACGCGGGAAATACAACCGATAGAGGTGGCGCCAATGGAAGGGAATCCACCGGGGCTCCACTTCGAAGTTTAGATCATGGATCACAGGCAGGGTGGGAAGGGGCGTGCGCAAAGGAGTCCAGCCGTCCGGGGAAAAAAGGGCATCTGCACCCAGCTTTTGTGCCAGACATGGCAGCCAATATTCCAAATAAAAGAGCATTCCCACAGGGTTATCGGCGCTTACAGGCGCATGCACAACATGCAGGGCGGGATGTGGCGCGGGCAACTGAGATTGATCCCCGTCCAGCACCACAGTCCAACGGCAATGGGGCAGGCGATCCGGTAAGCGCCAGAGAAGTTCCCGCCCAAAGCGTGCCATACCCTCCTCGCGTCCGGCTTTAAGGATGCGCCCGCTCACCAGCCAATGCATAGCCCGGCAAAATAATGATATTTGCCGCGTGAGGTGGAATGGTGGGCCATGGAAGGCCTCGGAAGAATGGGCCGATACCTTGTTTATCACGGCGTTGACGGGGGCCGCTTTTTGCCTGCCCTGGTACAATACAGGTCTCAGTGTCGCCCAGATGGTAATGGGTGTGGCTGTCCTGTGGCCAGTGGGAATAAAGCGTCGTTTGCATAAATTATTTCAAAGACCGGAAGCTTTTTTAGGCCTGGGACTGTTCGGACTGCTGGCTCTTTCTCTAACCTACAGCGATGACAAGGCTCTGGGGTTTCAGCTTCTCAAAACACACATTCCGTTGTTTTCTTTTCCGGTGGCCCTGGCTTTGCGAGGCGGCGTCTCGGAAGGCGAATGGCGCCGAATTGTCTGGGCTTTTTTGATGGGAATTCTGGTGGCCGTTGGATTTAATATTCTTTACTCTGTTATTTATCCATCGAACCCCACAGCCCAAAACCATAGGGAATGGTCGCGCACAGTGTCCCACCTAAGGCTGGGATACTTTGCGGCATGGGGCCTGATGCTGGTAATGGAAGGCGGGGTCCGGCGGTGGTTTTCCCCTTGGATGGCGGCCTTTTGGGTCGTTGTGCTGGGGCTGACGCTTTTGATGCTTAAAAGCCTGGCCATGCTGCCTTTTCTGATCTTCGGCTTTCTGTTGTGGCTGCGGGCCTATGGGGTTTTGAAAAGGCCTTGGGCCCGGTGGGTTCTCTTCGGGAGTCTTGCAGGACTCATCTGGATTGCGTATGGTGTGGGACGCGCTTATTGGAATTTTCAGCGCCGGGCGGATCCAGAGCGCCTTAGGCAGGTGCTGGCTTTGGAACCGCCTTATGAACACTGGGATGGGGGCTTCTGGCTTGAGAATGGCACCCCGGCTTTTATTGGAATACATGAAGCGGCTTTAGAAAGGGCTTGGTCACGGCGCAGCTCAAGAGGGTACTGGGAACGCGACAGCAAAGGACAGCCGGTGCGTACCACTCTTCTGCGTTATCTGGCTTCCAAAGGGCACTGGATCAAAGACTCATCCGCAGTGGCGGCTCTGTCACCCCAGGATATCCGGGCTGTGGAGCAAGGTCTCACCAACCATCTGATGAGAGGCCCCCTGGATGTGGCCGGCCGGGCTTATGAATTTTTTTGGGAATGGCGCCAATTCCGGAAGGATCAGGATCCGCGGGGCCGGTCTCTGGCCACCCGTTGGGCCTTGTGGCAGGCCGGCCTGGCCGCCTGCCGGGCCCACTTAAGACGAGGCGTGGGGCTGGGCGACGTTCGGGAAGCTGTTTCAGAAATTCTTGATGCGCAGCGTTCGCCTTTGATCTATGAAAAAAAATTCGGACTTCACCAGCAATGGCTCGGTCTTATCCTGGCGGGGGGGATCCCTCTTTTTGGATGGACCTTGCTTTTCTTATTGTGGCCGTTCTTCCTTCGACAACCCGTTTTTTTTGTTGGAAAAGATGGTTATATGCTCTTTTTTTTCACCTTGCTCATTCTGGGCTGCGGGATGTGGGAAGATATTTTTGAAACGCAGGCTTCGGTGACCTTTTTCAGTTTTTTCCTGGCCTTGCTTCAAAATAGTGTAAAAACGTCGCGCTCTTAGTGTTTGAAATGTCGGAAGCCCGTGAACACCATGGCCAACCCCAAACGGTCACAAGCTTCCACGGAATCCTGATCGCGGACGGAGCCACCGGGCTGGATGATGGCCTGAACACCCGCAGCGGCAGCGCGCTCCACGCTGTCAGGAAAAGGGAAAAAGGCTTCCGAGGCCAGGACAGCGCCCTGAACATTTAGTCCCGCTTCGCGGGCTTTTGCGAGGGCATGGTGCAAGGCATCTATCCGGGAGGTGTGGCCTGTCCCTACGCCTATCATCTGACCTTCGCGCACCAGAACGATGGCATTGGAACGGGTGTGGCGCACCACTTTCCAAGCCATCATGAGGTCTTGCCATTGCCCGGGATCGGGGTGCTTTTGGGTGACCACCCGGCCCTCTTCCTGGCGCAATGGCACGTGGTCCCTCTCTTGGATTAAAAAACCATGCAGGGCAGATCGCACCTGAAGGCGGGGCCTTTGAAAGGCTTTATGGCGCAGCAAAATACGCTGACTTTTTTTGCGCAACAGCGCGTAGGCTTCCGGCTCAAAGTCGGGCGCGCTGACGGCCTCGAAGAAAAAATCTTTCAGCTTTTCGGCCACATGGATAGTCACGGGTTTATTGCTCAAAAAAATCCCCCCAAAAGCGGATTTCTCGTCCGCCTTCAAAGCTTTTTCGAAAGCGATGTCCGGGTTGGAATTCACAGCCAGTCCGCAGGGGTTGTTGTGTTTGATAATCACCCAGGCCGGCTCATGAAATTCTTCCAGGAAAGCAAGGCCGTTATCCAGGTCTAAGAGATTATTGTAAGACAATTCTTTTCCCCCCAGTTGTTCGAAGATCTCGTTCAAATGGCCTGCAAACCAACCTTTTTGATGCGGGTTTTCTCCGTAGCGGAGCGGCATCATGGATTCCGGCGAAATGCCTTGAAGTCCGGTGTTGTCGGGATGATCCTCACGGTCCAGCCATCGGTAAATGGCGTTGTCGTAAAGGGAAGTTCTCAGAAAAGCCCGACGGGCCATGTGTTTTCTTTCTTCCCTTGTGGTGTAGGGGCGCTGGCGCAGAATAGCCTCAAGAAAGGGCACTTCATGGCGCGAAGGGATCACCAACACTTCTTCAAAATTTTTTGCCGCGGCGCGAATCAGGGCGATTCCTCCGATGTCTATTTTTTCAATAACCTCAGGCTCCGGGGCCCCGCTTTGCATGGTTTCCTCAAAGGGATATAAATCCACCAGCACCAGGTCAATCCAGGGAATCTCCATTCGTTGAAGAGTTTGGATGTCCTCCGGTTGATTCCGGCGGCCCAGGATACCTCCAAATATAGCGGGGTGCAAGGTTTTCACCCTGCCGCCCAGGATGGAGGGGAAGCCCGTGAGAGATTCCACTTCCTGCACCGGGTAGCCTTGCCCCCTGATCCAATCTGCCGTGCCGCCGGTGCTGAGAATTTCTATGCCGTGCTGGTGCAGCAATTCAAGAGTCTCTTCCAGGCCCTCTTTGTGGTACAAGGAAATAAGGGCGCGTTGCAGCGTGCGTTGTCCGGATGGCTTCATGCGCAAAGATTACCGATGATGTCTTCTTTTGTGATGATATGGTAGGCGCCGCTGAGGAATTTCACCAGAACCGCCGCATGGCCCTGCCGCATGAGTGCAGCCACATTTTCCAGAGTTTCCTTTTCGTCCACCATGGGGAAGGGCGCTTCCTGGGCTTCGTGACAGGGACTTTCAGGTGTTAAATGGCCCTCCACGAGGCCTTGTAAGATGCGGCTGTCCGATAAGGCACCTGTAAATTGATTGCCTTCTTTTACGGGGATCTGGGAGATGCCCAACTTCTTCATGAGGTAAATGGCATCTTTCAGTGGCTGATCCGGACGCACTGTCACCAGAGGCTTATCGGCATGCGGGCGCACCAGGTCCCGTGCCCGGGGTTGGGTGGTTTCCAGGAAGCCCCGGTCGCGCATCCAGTCGTCATTGAACATTTTACCCAAATAACGTATCCCGTGATCATGAAAAATGACCACCACCAGGTCCTCCGGTCCAAACATGTGTTTCATCTGACGCAGCCCAGCCATGGCAGCGCCTGCAGAATTTCCAGCGAATATTCCTTCCTGGCGGGCAATTTCCCGGGTCATAAGGGCGGCATCCTTATCGGTCACCTTTTCAAAATGGTCAATGATATCAAAATCCACATTGGCGGGCAGGAAATCCTCACCAATGCCTTCGGTGATGTAGGGGTAAATTTCGTTTTTATCAAAAATGCCGGTTTCCTTATATTTTTTAAAAACCGATCCGTAAGTGTCAATTCCCAAAACGCGGATCCGGGGATTTTTTTCCTTCAGATACCGGCCCGCACCGCAAATGGTGCCACCGGTGCCCACGCCCACCACCAAATGGGTGACGCGGCCCCCGGTTTGCTCCCATATTTCAGGGCCTGTGCTCTCATAGTGGGCTTGGCTGTTGGAAGGGTTGTCGTACTGGTTGGCCTTCCAGGCGTTGGGTATTTCAGTGGCCAGGCGGCTGCTCACGCTGTAGTAGGAACGGGGGTCTTCGGGCTCCACATCGGTGGGACACACGATCACCTCCGCACCGAAGGCCTTGAGAGCATCTATTTTTTCTTTGCTTTGCTTATCTGTGGTGGTGAAAATGCATTTATAACCTTTCACCACGGCCGCTATGGCTAAGCCCATTCCGGTGTTGCCGCTGGTGCCTTCCACGATGGTGTAACCTGGCTTTAAGAGGCCGGCTTTTTCGGCATCTTCAATCATTTTGACAGCCATCCGGTCTTTAATGCTGTTGCCGGGATTGAAAGTCTCCACTTTGGCGGCCACCGTACAGGGGAAATCGGCGCACAGGCGGTTGATGCGTACCAGCGGCGTGTGGCCAATGGTTTCCAGAATATTGTTTTTTATGTCCATGTGCAGGGCAAATTTCCGCAATTCAGGGCATCATTCCTCTATGTGCCGTCGGGTTTTAAATGGCGCCGGCCAGGTTACATTCACCCAGGCCGGATCAAACTGCACATCCAGATCATCATAGAACGCTATGGCTTCGGTGTTCCAGTCCAGCACTTGCCACTGGATGACCCCACAGCCGGCGGCACGGGATTCGTCCACCACTTTTTCCAAAAGACGGCGGCCCAGACCCCGGCCCCGCCAGGCGGGTTCCACGTACAAATCTTCCAGAAAAAGGCTTTTTCCACGCCAAGTGGAATACCTGTAGTATACTACGGCCATCCCAATGGCCGTGCCTTGATACCAGGCCAGCCAGGCTTTGAAGAGAGGCCTCGGGCCGAAACCGTCAGCCAGCATTTGATCTATCGAATTGGTAACCGCTTCCGGAGCCTTTTCAAAAGCCGCCAGTTGTCGTATCAATTCCAGAAGGGCCGGCATATCTTCCGGTCGCGCATCCCGAATATCAACTTCAGAAATTTCCAATTGGGAACCTGGAACATCCATAACAATTTCAGATGAAATAAACCTTGGGCGTTTGCTTGTGTGCAGTTCTAAAAATACGCCCGTTCTCGGTAAAAAAAGCCAAAAAAAGAGAAAAAAAAAGCCCCATGAATGGGGCCTGTTCTGTCTCAAATGATCTTTACTTACCTAAGCCGCTGGACAATTCAGCGCCGGCCTTGAAACGCACCACCTTTTTGGCGGGGATTTTGATTTCCTTGCCGGTTTGGGGGTTGCGACCGGTGCGGGCGCTGCGCTTGGTGACGCTAAAAGAGCCGAAACCAACCAGAGATACGCGATCGCCTTTTTTGAGCGCGCCGTGCACGGCGGAGGTGAAGGCGTCGAGGGCTTTCTTGCAGTCAGCCTTGCTGAGCCCGGAACCCTGGGCCATGGCATCGATGAGTTCTGCTTTGTTCATAGTGTTTTGATTTTGATGGGTTAAACAAATGCAAGACAAATGTGAAACAGATTTTTCAAAATGTGCAAGGGGTGTAGCGTAAAAAATCGAATTTTTGTTAATAAAATCGCGGGTTTTGTTGAAAACCACGCCAAAAACCCCTGAATTTTCAAGCTTTTACAAGATTTTTTTTCCGGGTTTCCTTAAAGAATAAAGAGAAAAGTCAGGGAAAAATTCCGGGGCCTTGATGTTGGAATGGTTACCAGAAGCCCAAGAAGTTGGGAGTGTGGACTGCACCGGATTCGAACCGATGACCTCTGCCCTGTCAAGGCAGCGCTCTGAACCTACTGAGCTAGCAGTCCGGGAACAGGACAAAAATAGCGAAAAGCCTTTAATCTTCCGGCCAGGCCCAGGAATGTGCGATGCCTCCGGCTTTATACAGACACAACAGCCACAAAGCCAGCACCGTGGGATGCTCGTGGGCGGCGGCACAGTCTTCCTGTAATGGGTCCCACCGGTACAGCCCACCCGGGCAACGTACTTTTTCTAAAACTGTTAAGACATCCGGCAGTGTCTGCCTTGAATCAGACATCCAACACAGCGCCAGGGTCCCTTCCATCCAAGAGTCACTGCCAGGCTGGATAGTAATAAGCTTTTCCCGAATTCTGGGGGCCGCTTTTGTGCACCAAGGTTCCTCTATGCAAGGGATGGGACGGGTTTTAAAAGAGCGGGCCCATGCACACGCTAAGGCGATATGAGCAAGGTGGCGTACATATCCTTCCGGGTTTAACCCCATGGTATCCTTGAAAGTTTCCTGCAATAGCCGGCAAAAAGGCAGAGAGTCCGGATAGAGACCGGCCAACATCAGGCTTTCCAGAGCGATGGCAGCGGGGGCGTCGGGGTGGGAGAGGGGGCGCAGCGGGACGAAGCTTTTATCGTGCAATTTTTGATAATACGGGAAAAGACGGCGGTCGTCGTCAAAAACCAGGGCAATCTTAAGTATTGATTCCAACTCCACATTTGTCATATTGAGATATCGCCGGCCGAGGTAGTGTACAATCTCCCTTAAATTGTAGGATTTGTAAAACTCAGGATGGGATTTAAAGTGTTGGAGGGTTTCATTCAACAACCGCTCAGCCCGCACAGAATCGTTATTCTGAGCATAGCCGGACAAAAAAAAACATAAGCAAATTGGAATGAGAAATAGTTTCATTGGACGCAGCGCACGGCGGCCCCCACTTTCCGGGCTTCCTCCGGGACCAACAAATAACCAGAGGGCCGGGGACTGGCGAAAAAATTTTTATTTTTTTCCCACGTAGATGACCAATACAATCCGGCCATGCCTTCCCCCACAAGGTTTTTTACTTCGGCGGAATACATATTGTTCAAGGAAAAACCCAGGCCTATATTATTATCCTGCGGGGTCTCAAGCAAAGGCTTCAAATTGTCCTCAAACGGCGCCAACAAGGCGTACCACTCTTTTTCGCTCGGGAGGCGCCAGGAGGGAGGACAGGGATTTTGACCGGCTTTGAGGGTCACAATGTCCGGCCTTGTAGGCAAGGGGCGTTGAACCCCTTCGGAAGCAGTCCAATCTTGGGCCATCCAACGCAGCGCCCCGACCTGACGATAAATAATTCCTGTGGTGGAATCTTTCCTGACTGGAGAAAACTTCAGAGGAAAACGGTTCTTAAGCTTCAACGTGAAGGGTTCTCCTTCTCCGCAGGAAGTGATGCAATAAATTTGAACATCCAATGTTTCGGAAGGTATCGGCCTGGAGGCCTGAAGAATAATGGAATCTCCCCGGTTTCCAGAAAATTCCAGGGAGGTATCTTGGGTTTTAATCAGAATTTTTTCACATTTTCCATCTGTTTCGGGAAATAACACATAGTATTTTCCGCGGTCGGCTACATTCATCTTTTTCACAATTCCCGGGCGGGGCAGGCAAGTGCCACACAGTTCATGCCAATGACCTTTGAGATAATAATTCAGGCAGCCCGTGGTGGAATTGAAGACCCAATAACCATCAGCCGGTTTTTCAATAGCCTCAATGTCAGCCTGGGAAAGAATTTGTGGTGTTTCTTTATGATCTTTAGCAGGATGCAGGATATTTTGGCAAAAAGAGATGGATTGTAAATGACATCCAAATAAAAGAAATGAAAATAGTATAGTGCTTCTTTCTTTCAAGATCTCAAAAACAGCTTTTATTGCTATCAAGGATTCACACTACCCAATACAGTTCCGCCTATATTGGTGAGGGATGATCCACTCCCGTTTCCTTGTAAGGCTAATCCTGCACCACCGCCCGGAGCCCCGCCAGGACAACCAGCTGGGGAACTTGGAGAACTGCCCCCTGAACTTCCAGCTACGCCATTGACGCCGCCTGCCCCGCCCGCTTGGGCATTTTGTCCATTACATGTGCCAGGACAACCTGTCGTGCCAGAGTTAGCTCCACCGCCACCAGCACCTCCTGTGGTAGCAGTTCCCGGCGAACCGGCGGCACTTGTGGCATTTCTACTGCATGTCCAGCAAACCGTTCCTTGGATACAACTTGAAGTTTGACCAGGACCTCCTGATCCAGGGGGTGTTCCTGCACCACCACCGCCCCCACCACTCGCAGCACAACAACCTGCCCCACCGCCGCCACCTCCTCCTCCACCAGCCCGAATAGTTCCATAATTAAAAACCCTGATTGGCACAATTGAATTCGTCTGGATAGCATGCCCGCCAGTTCCGCCAGCTTGAGGACAAATATCTCCCGCACACACACCATCCGACTCCCTGCTTCCATGCCCACCATTGCCTCCTCCCGCTAAAATCGTCCCATAATTGTATAGGACTATTCTGGCCCCGTTCGGCATGGTGCTGGCATCAAAACCTGGATTTCCGGCTACGCCGGAGCCGCCACCATTGTTGGCAGCCTGAAGCGTGACGCCTGAATTAATCCACACGCAATATCTGCGTGCCCTTGCTCCTCCTAAGGCAGAATTCAGATTATAACCCGTCTGGTTGGAAGAGATCACAACTACCTCTTCACACCATTCGCACAGGCTGTTCCAGAATCCGTTGCCCCCATTGGGTGTGGCCTTCGTGTCCCAAAATTGGAAGCAATCGTCGTCTGTGTTGTAGATCATGAGCCCTTCATTCAGAGTATTACCCATGGCATCGCGTTGGGCACGGGTCATGCGGGGTATCAAGACCCCTTTAGAGGTTGAGGTAAGGTCAAGAATGGCCCGGGATGGCGGGGCACCTGCATTCCCCGTACCTGAAATTTCCGCATTTATTTGAATACCCCCGCCGTTGCCGGGATCAATAGCCATGATGGCGTTGGTGCCGGCGCTGTTGCCCCCGCCCTGGTCAGTGAAAAACTTGATGGGGGCGGCGTTGCTGGCAATACGAATCCAGTGGCCGCTGATCTGGGAATAGAGCCCCAGGTCGCTGGTGACGTTGATTTCCGTCGTGCCGCGCTGGATTACGCCGTTCTGCACCGCCATGCGGCCGTTGACATCCAGCAGTTGCACGGGTGTGGTGGTGCCGATACCCACCCGGCCGGCGGCCGTAAACCGCACCCTATCCGTGGTGCCGCTGCGGAACTGCAGGAAGCCGGTGGCATAGTCTATGTAGGAATCTGTGCCGGTCTGGTGCAGACGGAGGCGGTCGTTCACGTCGGCCGTGTTGCCGATCCACAAGCTGTTACCGGAGGGCATGAAAATGCTGCCTTCCACATTGAGCGTTGTAAAGCCGCTGGTGGGCGCCGTGAAAGTGTTATCCCCAGCTCCATAGAGCAGGGTCTGGTTGTTGCCCCGGATGTCCATCAGCCTTTGAGTGCCTCCATAGAAGCGGTGCTGGTAAGCGGAGGTGGCGGCTGGAAGGCTGTGCCACAGCGTGCTTCCCTCTATGCCTGTGGCGTAATCCACTTCGGTCCCCGACAGTTGGGGAAACCATACCGCTTTGGTACCGGCGCTGCGGGTACCCGTGCTGGGCGCCGCCACACCGTTGGTGTTGTAGAGAATAAGATTGCTGGCCGTGCCCGCCAATCGCAGTTCCGTCTGGGTGGTGCCGGCCCCAGAAAAGCGGGCGCGCTCGGTGTTGTTGGTACGGAACACAAGATCCTGCGCATCGGTGGTGCCTAAAAAGTGGGTCGCGGGCGAGGTGCCCGCATTCCCCGTGAGCCGCCAGTCGCCGCTGTTGCTGTTATCCAGTCGGGTCCAGGCGCTGCCGGTCCAGAAATAAAAGCCGGTGCCGTTGCCCCCGGTCACGGAGGCGTTGGTATTGTACACGAGGAGGCCGGTGGCCGGGGAGGTGATGGGCGAGGCCGAGTTCACGTTGCTCAAATTCACCCTAGGCACCAAAACCCCTTTGTCGTTGGATTTGACATCCAGCAGGGCGGATGCGTCCGGGGACGATCCATCCGTATTGATGCCAACGCCCTGGGCTTTGATTTTAAAGGCTGCGACAGTTAGGAGAAAAAGGAGAAAAAATTTTTTCATCGCCATTAATTAAGACAAATTTAATCTTAATGTCCGTAAGACAAACAAGGGTTTGAAAAATTTATGCGAAAGCCTCTCCATTCAACACCCTCCCAGGTGTATTCGGCATGGGAAGTTGGGACAAGCCTCACACCAGATCGTGGGGACAGTACCCCTGCCTTTCCCAGTCGCTCAGGTTTTGAAGGGTGGTACGAGCTATGGCCTGCAGCGCCTCACGGGTGAGAAAAGCCTGGTGGGCCGTCATCAGCACGCGGGGATGGCGGCGCAGTTGTTCAAAGATCGCATCACCTGTTTCGCGGCCCCGCCAGTCGTAGAAATACAATCCTTTTTCTTTTTCATATACATCCAAACCTGCCGCTTCCACAATACCATTTTCCAAAGCTTCCAGCAAATGAGCGGAATGCACGATGCCGCCGCGCGCTGTGTTCAGAAAAATAAGACCGGGTTTCATGGCTTTGAAAACGTCGCGATGGATGATGTATCGGGTCTCCGCGTTGAGAGGACAGAAACACGCCAAAATGTCGCTGGAGGCCACCATATCCAGAAGAGGCAGGTATAGCAAACCAGTTTCTTTTTTCAATCGTTCGTTTTCGTGAATATCGCAGCCCAGAAGTCGGCAGCCAAAGCCTTTCATGATACGGGAAAAGGCTGATCCAATGAGGCCGGTACCGAGAATCCCCACCGTTTTACCGTGGACGTCAAAGCCCACCAGCTCGTCCAGCCGGAAGTCATTAGCCATAAAAAGCTCACGGGCGCGCAGGAGGCGCCGGTTCAGGGCCATCAGCAAGGCCACGGTATGCTCGGCCACGGAAAAGGGCGAATAATGAGGCACGCGGGCCACGCGCAACCCCAAACTTCGGGCTGCCTGGAGGTCCACGTGGTCATAACCGGCCGAACGTAAGGCAATAAACTGAACGCCTTCCTTAGCCAGGATTTCGAGTACAGGGCCATCGGCCTGGTCGGATGTGAAAAGCGCCACAGCCTTAAAGCCCCGGGCAAGAGAGGCGGTTTCTGGACGCAAAGCTTCTTCTGTGAAAACCAGTTCATGGCGACCTGCCGCTTCCGCTTCCAAATAGGGCTTGTCAAAACCGTGTACGCTGTACACCAGGGTCTTCATGAGCAAAGGAAGTTTCTTTTTCGGTGTGTTTTCAGTCCGAAGGATCAGGAATTTTTGGATGGCTCAACCCGCGCTGAGGGCGCTGCAGTCCTTCATGGGCTCCCGACTCCGGTTCCGGGAGAAAAACCCAGGAAGAACTCTCCGCTTGGTGCTCCAAATACTGGCGGGTGCGCAGTTCGGCCATTTGGAGGCGCCAGGCCTCCACTTTTTTGGGGTCGCCGGAGCGCAATTCGGATGGAACGCGCATGCCACGCCAAATTTCTGGCCGTGTGTACACAGGAGGCGCCAAAAGACCATCCTGAAAAGAATCGGTGAGGGCCGACATTTCGTCACCTAACACACCAGGTAAAAGGCGGACGATGGAATCCGTCATCACAGCCGCCGCCAACTCCCCTCCGGTGAGCACGTAAGGCCCAAGGCTGATAACCTGCGTGGCATAGGTTTCTACCACGCGCTGATCTATGCCTTTGTAATGACCGCAGACCAATACTAAATGCTTTTTCAGAGAAAATGCATTGGCAGATTTTTGGTGCCAGGGTTGGCCTTCCGGGCCAAAAAAGAGGATTTCATCCGGCTTGCCGTCTTTTAATATGGTATCCAGGGCCGCGGCCACCGGTTCACAACGGATCACCATGCCTCCTCCGCCGCCGTATGGATAATCATCAATCTGCCGATATCGGCCCAGCCCGTAATCGTGCAAATTGTGCAGACGCACCGTGACGCAGCCCGCTTTTTGGGCCCGGCCCAGAATGCTGTGGTCCAGAAAACTCCGGAGCAGGTCTGGCACGGCTGCAATGATGTCAATTTCCACCTCCCACAAAATTATGAACACTTGGTTTGGCCATCTATTTCCTCATCTTTTCACACATTTTAGTTTTTTGAATCAAGGGGATCCATTCTTCTCTTTAAAAGTTAGAGATTGGAGTAAAGATGATGATCCTCTAGAAAAAATATTATTGGAAAATTGTTTTTAAAAAATAATTATTATCTTTGCCGAAAATTTTTCAGACTCCATGACCGACCAAAACATTATTTCTCAGAAATTAAAAATGGCCGGGTTAAAAGTGACCC
Source organism: Flavobacteriales bacterium (assembly GCA_025055575.1). Taxonomy (GTDB): domain Bacteria; phylum Bacteroidota; class Bacteroidia; order CAIKAF01; family CAIKAF01; genus JANWWQ01. The sequence goes on from JANWWP010000013.1 coordinate 37,363, forward strand.
CCCAACGCCTTGCCGTTTACCAGGAATTGATTTCTTTCAAAAATCATCCCACCGCAGAAATGATTTTGGACAAAGTGCGCCAAAAACACCCCGGAATTTCGGTGGCCACCATTTATAAGATTTTGGAATCCTTTGAGGAAAAAGGGCTTGTGCGCCGTGTAAAAAGTGATTCGGATGTGATGCGGTATGATTCCACAGTGCATGCACACCACCATTTATACTGTACTCAGTCGGACAGAATTGAAGATTATGAGGATTCTGAGCTGGATGCTTGGATTGCCAAATATTTTGAGAGGAAAAGTATTCCCGGTTTCTCAGTGAAAGAAATTACACTCCAGATTCATGGAATTTTTCATGATGTTAATAAAGATAAAAACTAAACATTAATCATAACCTAAGCCATATGAACACGCCTTTGCATTCATGCCCATATCATTCTGGGGCACACACCACAGGCCAATATTCTCCCACAGATTGGTGGCCTGAATCTTTAAATCTTGACATCCTGCACCAGCATGACCAAAAAACGCGGCCAACGGATCCAGAATTCAATTACCGAGAGGAGTTTAAAAAGCTGGATCTGGATGCCCTAAAAGAGGACTTGAAACGGCTCATGACCGACAGCCAATCCTGGTGGCCGGCTGATTGGGGCCATTACGGGGGGTTGATGATCAGAATGGCCTGGCATGCCGCAGGAACGTATCGGGTAGGGGATGGCCGGGGTGGTGCCAACACCGGGAATCAGCGATTTGCGCCGCTCAACAGCTGGCCCGATAATGTGAATCTTGATAAAGCGCGCCGCCTGTTGTGGCCTATCAAGAAAAAATATGGGAACAAAATTTCCTGGGCCGATCTTTTCATTTTAGCCGGTAACATGGCCTACGAGAGCATGGGCTTCAAGACTTTAGGATTTGGGGGCGGGCGAGAAGATATTTGGCATCCCGAGAAAGATGTGTATTGGGGCTCTGAAAAAGAATGGCTTGGAAAAGATCGATACGCTCAGCCTGGAGATAGCGCATCCTTAGAAAACCCTCTGGCGGCTGTTCAGATGGGTTTGATTTATGTGAATCCGGAAGGTGTGGATGGGAAACCCGATCCCCTCAGAACGGCCCAGGACGTTCGAACCACATTCCGAAGGATGGGCATGAATGATGAAGAGACCGTGGCCCTCACAGCGGGGGGGCACACGGTGGGAAAAGCCCATGGCAACGGAAATGCCGCCCTTCTGGGACCTGCTCCGGAAGGGGCCGATATCACAGAACAAGGTCTTGGCTGGCGCAACCCCAATGGAAAAGGAAATGCAGAGGATACGATTACAAGCGGACTGGAAGGAGCTTGGACTTCTACGCCGGATCGGTGGAATCGCACATATTTTCATCTTCTGTTGAATTATGAATGGGAGCCTCGAAAAAGCCCAGCCGGAGCTTGGCAGTGGGAGCCTTTGAATATGCCGGAGCACGAAAAACCCCGGGACGCACATATTCCCGGACTGCGGCGCAATCCCATCATGACGGATGCCGATATGGCCCTTAAAATGGACCCGCAGTACCGTGCCATTGCCGAAAAGTTTTATAAGAATCCTGAGTACTTCGAAGAAGTATTTGCCAAAGCTTGGTTTAAGCTCACCCACCGAGATCTAGGGCCCAAATCCCGCTATCTAGGAAAAGATGTACCCAAGGAAGATTTCATCTGGCAGGATCCGATTCCGCCGGCTGAATACATTCCAGATGTCAAAGAAATTGAAGAACTCAAAACTGAGATCCTAAAATTGGGTTTGTCAGGATCAGAGCTCATTGCCACAGCTTGGGATAGCGCCCGCACCTTCAGAGGTTCAGATTTTAGAGGTGGGGCCAACGGTGCACGAATACGCCTTCAACCCCAAATCGATTGGGAAGGCAATGAGCCCCTACGCTTACGCAAAGTGTTATCGACCCTCGAAAAGTTCAGGGATAGATGGGGCAAGCCCTTGAGCCTTGCGGACTTAATTGTTTTAGGAGGAACCGCCGCGGTGGAAAATGCGGTAAGAGCCGCAGGATATAATGTTACGGTGCCCTTTTTTCCGGGCCGGGGAGATGCCCACCAGTCCATGACGGATATAGAATCTTTTCAATATTTAGAACCTCTTCATGATGGATTTCGCAACTGGTTGAAAAAAAACTATCCCGTCGCTCCTGAAAAACTTCTTTTGGATCGGGCTCAGCTTATGGGACTTACAGGTCCAGAAATGACCGTCCTAATAGGAGGCATGAGGGTACTTGGGACCAATTATGGGGGTAGCCCTCACGGAGTCTTCACGCGCCGCGTGGGAGTGTTGACGCAGGACTTTTTTGTGCATCTTTTAGACATGCGCTATCGATGGGAGCCTGCCGGTCCCAACCTGTACAACTTGGTGGACCGCAGCTCAGGCCAGGTGGCATGGACAGCCACAAGAGTGGACCTTGTTTTTGGCTCCAATTCGATACTGCGTGCATATGCCGAATTTTATGCGCAAGACGATAACCATGAAAAATTCGTCAGAGACTTTATCCATGCTTGGGTTAAGGTAATGAATGCCGACAGATATGATCTGAAGTGAAGGTTCTTGAGGATGTGTAATTGATTAAGGCGGGCAAAATCCCGCCTTTTTTTTAAACTTTCAGGAACAGGTACTTTTGCCATAAAACGTCTTTGCAGCCCCATGTCGCCGAGAGATAAAATTAAATCCTATTTGGGTCGCTACTATTCCTCCAACATGAGTTGGCTGTCTTTCAACTTTCGGGTGTTGCAAGAAGCCATGAACGAGGAAAATCCGCTGCTGGAAAGGGTCAAATTTCTGGCTATTTTTTCTTCCAACCTTGAAGAATTTTTCCGGGTGAAGGTGGCGGCCATTCGCTCCCTGAGTGAATCCAGGAATGTCAAAAAACTGGATTTTGAGCCTTCCGAATTGTTGCAAAAAATAAAAAATGAAGTGTCCCGCCAGCAGGAAATTTTTGGCCACACTTACCGCCACAGTATTTTGCCGGCTTTGCAGAGAGAAGGCATTGAAATGTGCAACTTCGATTGGCTTTTAGAAAATCACAAAGAGTTTTGCCGGGAGATTTTTGTTGAGAAAATCAAGCATTTTTTAAAGATTCAGCGGCTGAGCTGGAAGGACAAAAGTGTTTTTTTAGAAAACGGAAAAATTTATCTGGTTTTTTTCCAGGCCGATAATCCGGCGGATACCCTCATGCTGGCAGAAATCCCTGTGAAGACTGTGGGACGCTTTTTAGAACTGCCGGGTGCGCCGGACGGGATGCGTCGTTTCTGCTTTTTGGATGATGTCATTCGTGTGGCTCTATGTCATCCGGCCCGAGGTCGGCGCTATGAAGGCGGTTATGCGGTGAAGTTGACCCGCGACGCGGACCTCAACATTGAGGATGAATTCTCCGGCAGTTTGCTGAAAAAAATAAAAAAAAGTCTGAAAAACAGAGCCCACGGCGCTCCGTCACGGTTTTTGTATGACAGCCGCATGCCGCTTCCTATCCTGAACCGCCTCAAAGAGGCGCTGGATTTGGACGAAGCCGACCTGGTGCAGGGCGATGTGTACCATAATTTCAGCGACTTTTTTTCATTTCCAGCTCTGGTAAATCGCCCCGATTTGCAATATCCGCCGGTGGAGCGGGTGCACATGGCGGAGGTGGAAGAAGCGGAATCTCTCCTCAAGCTGTTGCATCGGAAGCCACTGCTTTTGCATTATCCGTACATGCCTTTTGACTATTTCCTGCGTTTTCTGCGGGAAGCGGCTTACAGTAAGTCGGTGAGCGAAATCAAAATCACTCTGTATCGGCTGGCCCGCCAGTCGGCGGTGGTGGATCTTTTGCTTCAGGCGGCCGCCCAAGGAAAGGCCGTTACGGCTTTTTTGGAAGTGAAGGCGCGGTTTGACGAAGAAAGCAACTTAGAATACAGCGAAATGCTCAAGCGCGGGGGTGTGAAAGTGCTGTACAGTCTTCCCGGTCTTAAAGTACATGCTAAGATGTGTCTGGTGGTGCGTAAAAAAGGGAGCCACACCCGGCGATACGCTTATCTGAGCACGGGCAACTTCAATGAAAATACGGCCACACAATACACCGATTTTGCTTTGATGACAGCCTCTAAAAAAATCACAGGTGAGGTGGCCGATCTTTTTGAGATGCTGGAAGACATGCGCAAACGCTTTGATTTCAAAAATTTACTCATCGCCCCTGACCATCTTAGGTACGAAATATACCGGCGTATTGATCGGGAAATCATCCACCACCTGGAAGGAAAGCCTTCGGGTATTTTCCTGAAAATGAACGGCGTGGATGACCCGGACATGATAGATAAGCTCTACGAAGCCTCTCAAAAAGGGGTGCCCATCCGTATGCTGGTGCGGGGTATTTGCAGAATTCTGCCAGGCGTGCCCGGGTTAAGCGACAACATTGAAATCCGCAGTGTGGTGGATCGTTTTCTCGAGCACAACCGGTTGTACATTTTCGAAAATGCCGGCCAACCGGAATATTATCTATCATCAGCCGATTTTATGAACCGCAATCTCAGTTGGCGCATTGAAGTCGCCTTTCCCATCACCGATCCTCTCCATCTGAACATACTGGAAACGGTGCGGGAGATGTATTGGAAAGATAATACCCGTGCCCGCATTATTGACCCGGAGCATAAAAATGCTTTTCGCAGGCCTGCTCCCGATGAGCAGAAAATAAATGCCCAGTCTTTCTTTTGGGACTATTACAGGAGGTTGTTTAATCCAATAAAAGAGCTGGAATTGTCATCGAAGCCATCAGAAGGTATTCGGCCACAGTGATCCAGGAGAGAGGCAGACGGATGCGGCTGCCCATGCAGGCACAGTCCACCGGAGGCCCGGAGGCTCTCAAAAGGCCCCGCACAGCCCCGGCAGCGCCTGCGATCATCCATATCAAACAGGCCAGGTTCAATATCTTATTTTCAGGAATGAGGATATACAGCCAGCCGGCGCCTACTTCTAAAAAAGGATAGGCAAAACCGTACCAGGGCCAACGGGCGGCCACAAGGTCATAACGTGAAAACGACCGGGCAAACGCCTTGATGTCCATCATTTTAAAAAAACCGAAAACCAGAAAAAAGCCCGCCATGAAAGCATGCATCCAATGCATCAGGCTGATTTTCCCACGCTCCATTTCCCAGGCTGTGATAAAGGAAGTGACTGCAATGAGTGATAAGGCAGCGATCAGAATGGGGTAATCGGGCCGTGGACTACCTGCTATATTACTCGATGACTTTTTGCGGCTGACCGGGATCAGGTCTATGGGTCTGTAGGGGCCGGCCTGCCAAAGCAGTGCGCGGGCTTCCTCCAGAGAAAACCCGGCGGGTGCCTGGAGCATAAGAAATCGGTTTTGGGGATCTATTTCCAGAATATGGGCTCCGGCATTTTCGAGGACACGGGTAATTTTTTCGTGGCATGCGCTGCAATGCATGCCTTCTATATGAAGACGAAAAGTGGACGTGGAATTCATGAAGCGATTGCCAAGATATAATCTTCAGAATTATGGACGATTTAAACTTCAATGATTTTGAAAATACAGTCGCGAAATTGGCCCATAGAAAAACTGAAATAATAGGAGTAAGGAAGGTAATACTCAATACATTTGCAACGTCTACATCTAATTCAACATCATTTAGCTAAACTACAACGTTTTACATGCGCATTTTTCATTTTCCTAGCCCTTGGCGCAGCACGCGCAAGGTACTGGGTATTTGTGTTGCCCTTCTTCCAAATCATTTGATTGCCCAGCACGTGTCCCACCCACCCGCAGCCCAACGCGGGGAGAGAAAGGTCGTGCACCTGCCGGACAGTGCCTATGACCGGATGAAGAAACAAGGCCTATTGGATCCGGCCACCCTGTATTTCGTGCAGTTGCCCTCTTCGGTGGATCGGCCCTTTGTTTTGGAAAAAGATGCCAAGTCCCCGGATGATGCCAAAAAGCCGGATTTCTTGGGTGGTGCCAAAAGCCTTAATTCCTACTGCTTCATCGAACCCAACCCCCAGACGTACCAGTCGCCTCCGGGGTTTATCCAGCTGGATGATGGCGGGGCAGGTCCTTTCAGCTTGCCTTTTACTTTTTGCTTTTACGGCACCAATTATAATTCCTTCTACATCAACACCAACGGTAACATTACATTCAACGGAATTTATGCCACATTCACTCCTGTGGGTTTTCCCAACAACACCACCCAGCCGATGATTGCGCCGTTTTGGGCGGATGTGGATTTTGGAGGCTTGGGTCCCAATAATACTGGGGTGTGTTACTATCAAATTAACCCGACAAATGCCATTATCACATGGTATAATGTAGGCTACTACAATGAACAGCATGACAAAAAGAATACCTTTCAGGTGATCATCACCGACGGCAATGATCCGGTGCTACCGCCAGGTAACAATGTCGGCTTTCGATACAAGGATATGCAATGGACAACAGGCGCAGCCAGTTGCGGAGCGGGTGTGGGCTCGCCCTGCACCTACAATGGTCAGACCTACACCTGCGGCGGAAATGGCGGGTTTTGCGGGGCCGCTGCTGTGGTGGGCGCCAACAGGAATAATGGGATTGATTTTGTACAGTTTGGCCAGTTTGACCATCCTGGAACTGACTTTGCCGGACCATTTGGAAACAGCGGCGTGGACTGGCTGGACTTTCAAACTTTTAATTTCAATGTGTGCACGTCCATTAACAATTCCAATGTGCCGCCCGTGATTTCGGCTTCCAACATTTGCGGAGATACCCTGACGTTGTGTTTGAATGATACGGTGGTTTTTCCGATTTCTTTTCTCTCGCCGGAGCAAGGCCAAACGACCACTGTGGCCATCAATACAGTTCAGGGATCGGGCTTTACAATTCTCAGCAACAATCCGGGAAATGTGGCCAACATCTCCGTGCAATTTGTGAGCAGCCTGGCCAATATCGGAACGAATGTTCTGCAATTTGTAGCCACCGACAATGGAAATCCCTCAGCCAACACCACGTATTACCTCGCTGTTAAAGTGGATTCCATTATTCTGAATCCTGTCATCACAGGGAATACCTCAGTGTGTGCCGGGCAAACCACCAATCTTTCGGTGGCCAATGGCCCGTACGACAGTTACCTGTGGTCTCCCGGAAACAGCACCTCTGCCACACTCAATGCGGGGCCTGGCACCTACACAGTAACTGTCACCCAAAGCGGTTGTTCCTCCACAAGCCCGCCTTTTACAATAAGTCTTGACCAGCCCACGGTGCAAATCCAGGGTACCCCGAGTTTTTGTGAGGGCGGCAGCACCACCTTGTCTGCCCAGCCGGCCAATTTTGCAGCGTACAGCTGGAGCAATGGCTCCACCGCCTCTTCCACGCAGGTTTCGCAACCCGGCACGGTGACCCTCACAGTGACCAATGCCAACGGTTGCACGGCTACGGCTTCGGTTTCTGTCACCCAGTTTCAGGCCAGCGTCACCATCAACGGCCCCAACGAAATGTGCGAAAACGCCTCTGTGAACCTCACAGCCACAGGAACCAATATTTCGCAATATGCCTGGAGCACGGGAGCCTCCACCCCCAGCATCGTATTCAACGGCGGGCCGGTGACCCTTACCATCACCACCGACCAAGGGTGCACAGCGTCGGACAGCTTTTTTGTACAAGTGAATCCGCTGCCTGCGGTGAATTTTTCTCCGGATAATTTCTGTGGAGGGGTGAGCGTCCCCTTTCAGGATGAAACCACGGTGGCTTCCGGCTCCGTCACTTCCTGGCAATGGACGTTCCAAAACGGCACACCTCCGAATGCCTTAATTCAAAATCCCTCAGTTGTTTTTCCGGAAAATTCCCAAAATGCAGTGACCCTCACGGTGACAACGGATAAAAACTGCATAGATTCTCTCACCAAAATCGTGGGTATTTTTCAAGGGCCTTCTCCCAATGTACAGCCTCTCCCTCTGTGTTTTGGGGAAGTTTTATTCCGCAACTTGACGGCACCTGGCTCTTCGCCCGTTCAATCTTTTCTGTGGCATTTTGGTGACGGCACCACCGGCCAGCAGGCGGATACATCGTTTGTGCATTCGTATCCGGAAGCCAACGCCACTTACACCGTTCAATTGGTGGTGACCGATGCCAATGGCTGTAAAGACTCCATTAGCTTGCCGGTACAAACATTGACACTTTTGGATTTGAACCAATTAACCAACCTTATATCCGCCAATGGCGACGGACTGAATGATGAATTCAGATTTCTTTTTTCCAACCCATTAATGGAACCTTTCCCAGACCTTTGCTATAATTTTAAACTGACCGTCTTCAATCGGTGGGGCAACTTGGTATTCGAAACATCGGATTTTGATCATATGTGGAAGCCTGGCTCTAAGTTTTCTCCGGGCACCTATTTCTGGGTGCTCACCTATGAATCCAAAGCCGGAAAAATGGAAAAACGCGGCGGCACGGTGACCATAGTCAATTAAAAATTCTGCCTTTCCATCTTGCGGCAGGTCGGGGGCTTTCAGAATGTGTCCGGATTTCCTTTAAAAAGGTTTTAGGAAATATTTTCAGTTCTTAGCCTTTTCTTTGTCAGGCTTATGATTTGGAGAAAATTTTATTTTTTATGCCTTGTATGGATCACAGGGCCATTTCATAAGATGGCATCCCAGGTGGACATACAGTTTAAAGTGCAGGGTATTCCGACAGACACCCTCTGGTTTGGCCAGACCTGGGGTAAGCGCGCGATCCCCTTTTTCCATGCAGTGCGGGGGGCGGATGGCTGGGCCCGTTTGAAGTCGGATACCGTTTTGAGCAATGGCTTGTATGCCTTGATGTTTAAACGAGGGAAATTCGCCCGTTACACCTTTCTTTCCGTAATTCTGGAAGGGGGTCGGCACAGTTTTTCCATTGAGACTTTTCCGGATCAACCCTATAGTAAAGCTCTTGTTCAGAATGCGCCCCTTGTGGCAGCCTACATCCAGTACTATGACGGCCTGAACAGCCGTCTTCGCATGAGAGATTCCCTCAACGAAATGTGGCGCCTCAAAGAGGAATCTGGCGACTTTGATGCTTTGGTGCGTTATGAAAAGACCATCCGGGAATACCAATTGGACATTCAAAGACAGCATCGTGGCTCCTGGCTGGATACCGTGGTGTCTTGGACTCTTCTGCCCGATCCTTCAGCATTTTTAAAAAATGAGATGGCCTTAACTGAACGAAAACTACTCAGAGAAAAGGAATACATCCAGAGCACACTGAACATGGTGAAAGAGGGTAATATTTCCCAGAAAATGCGTTGTCCCCTTTGGATAGACAGACTGGATCTTGCAGTATTTAAGCTATACAATAACCCTGAAGATTCAAAGCGTTTTGCGGATACTTTACTTCGGGCGTTGAGCCGAAATGAGGAAGCCTATCAGTATTATTTCACCTACATGGTGAATTCTTTTTCGGGAATGAGCCGATATAGTCTTGATGAAGTATTTCTTCACTTATTTAACAATTATGTGAAACCTGGCAAAGCGCCCTGGATCGAAGAAGACAATCGAAATAAATTGGAAACCAACGCGTTGGGTCTTCCAGGCACACTTCTGGGCGACAAAGCCCGCAATGCGCCGGTGGAAAACCGGGAAGGAAAAAAATTATTTTTGGACAGCCTGCTCCGAAATAAAATTTCATTACTCGTATTCTGGGATCCAGAGTGTGGACATTGCCAAAAAGAGTTGCCGGAGTTGAAATCCGTTTGTGCGCCTTTTGTGGAACGCGGATTACAGGTACTTACCGTGTGTATGGCCAAGGGTCCCAGAGCTTCCGATTGTTGGTCGTTCACAGATTCACGTCAATTGCCGGCGCAGTGGCAGTATCTCAGGGAGCCGGATGGTTCAGCGGCTCTTTCCAAGGCTTATAACTTGCGAAGTTTTCCTCGTTTGTATTTGGTGGATAGAAATAAGAAAATCGTGTACCGGCGTTCAGGGGAGGTACCAGCTTACGAGTTAGAAATTGTGTTAAAAAAAATCATTAAGAATTAGGTCTTATTCATCCAAGGCTGCCAAAAGACTGATGGCAGCCAGAGCCGCGGTTTCAGATCTCAGCCGCCATGGACCTAATGAAAGAGGATGGGCTCCCCAGTCCAGGGCGGATTGGGTCTCTTCCGGTGTGAAATCGCCCTCAGGTCCGATAAAAAGGTGCCGGAACTGTGATTTTTTGTGGTTTCTTAAAATTTTTTCCATTGTAAAGGAACCCGCTTCACAGTGGGCCCAAAGAATAAGGCCATTTGGGCGCGCAAGCTCAGCGAGGGGAACAGGTTCGGCTACGTGCATCCGATAAGGGCGTCCGGATTGTTTTAAGGCGGCCAGCGCAATCCGCTGAAGGCGGTCTATCCGCAGATGTTTTTTAACGGTGCGCCGGCAAATGAGCCATTGAATGCTGATTGCGCCCAACTCAGCCGCTTTTTCAGTGAGCCATTCCATGCGGGAAGTATCCTGAAGAATGGAAACATACAGATGGACTGCCTGAAGGGGGGAGGGATGAAATTTTTCTGTTCCAGGAAGAATTTCCACCACTACATGGCGTTCATCCTGGACCTCAGCAATACGCCCCAAAGCAGTATGGCCATTTCCTGTGGTGAGTCCGATCCGATCGCCTTTTTTCAAGCGACACACCCGAACGCAATGGAACGATTCTTCGGGATGAAGAACCGCATGAGAGGCATCTACCCCATCCGGGTGATAAAAAAACTGAAGGCCCATCAGTCTCGTAATACCAAGCGATACTTTTTGTAATATTCGTTGTATTCGGCCTCGGTAAGGTTGTGGTTGCCGGTTCCGTTGCCAAAATTGATATATCCGTAATATTTTGAGGTGCCGGTGGTGTATTTCCGCATAACGATGTAGGAAGTGGAAGCGGTTTTCTCACTCTCTTTAATTTTTCGAATACGCTCTGCTTCGGCGGCCTCCTCCTCGGCTTTACGCTTGGCCTCGGCCTCGGCGGCCAGGCGGGCTTCCTCTTCGGCCTTGCGGCGGGCGTCTTCCTCGGCCTTGCGTTTGGCTTCGGCGTCCGCGGCCAGTCGTGCTTCCTCTTCGGCGTTGCGGCGGGCCTCTTCCTCGGCCTTGCGCTTGGCTTCGGAAACGGAGGC
>JANWWP010000048.1 GCA_025055575.1 Flavobacteriales bacterium
ATTTATCAATAAACCATAACACATATCGGATGTCCACACTGATGGTGCGCTGCACGGCAGGTTGATAGCTAAGGTCGCCAATCATGCTTTCCCAGTTGCCGTCAAAAGCAATGCCTATCAATTCGCCCTTGCCATTGATCACCGGACTGCCGCTGTTGCCCCCGGTGATATCGGTGGTGGTGAGAAAACAGGTGACCAGCTGACCCTGGCCGTCGGCATAAGGTCCAAAATCTTTGTTTTGGATAAGGGTGTGGAGCCTGGCCGGCACATCAAACTCCAGATCGCCGGGAATTTCTTTTTCCAAAATGCCTTTGGCCGTGGTGATATAATCGTAGAACACCGCATCGCGCGGCTTGTAGGGCTTCACAGAACCAAAAGTGAAACGCAGGGTGCTGTTGGCATCGGGATAGAAAAACTTGTCTTTCTGAAATGCACGCATGGCGGCTATATAATCCGACATCAGGGCTTGTTCGGCCTGCTCGTCGGCGCCCGTGACGCCCATATTGGAAATGTACAGCGCAATCACATCCTTCACATAAGCAAAACCCGGATCGTTGCGAAGCGTGGAACCTTTAGGATTGTCTAAAAATTCCTTCATTTTTTCTTTGTTGCAGAAGAGAGAATTCTGGATAACCCACCTGGCATAGCTTTCTATTTTTTCATCCCGGGTATTACCTGGCATTATCTGGAATGCATCCGACGTGAAAACTGCCGGCCATCGGCTTTCCGGAAGGTCACCAAGACATTTTTTCAAAAGTTCGGTGGTGACGGCGATATCCACCGTGGCGTTGTATTCGTCAAAAGTTTTATTAAGTTTTTTCTTCAGATCGGCGATAGTTTTCTGCAAGGCTTCGGGGATAGGCCCTTCATCCTTGAGCTGCATTGCAGCGCCATACAGGCGGGAAGCCCGGCGTGCAAAATCAGGCCCCAAAAATCCAAACATCAAATACGATTGCAGCTTGTGCTCTTCCTTATTGGAATTGTAAATGTTTTTTAGATCGGCGATGAGCGTGCCGTACTTCTTTTTGCGCTCTGCATCGGCATCCACCCACGCCTGAAACGCCTTTTCAAATTCTTCTTTTTTCTGTATAAAGTCTGAATTTTTGGCGGCGCTGATATTGCCCAGCATATATTTCCAGTAATTGGCCAGGCTGGCGTAGCCGGAAGCTAACTGCAGCTTGACAGCTTCGTCCTTATCCATGAATTTTTTCTGGGTGCGCAACTTCACATCCATAATCGCCGAAGCCACAGGATATTCTTCATAGATGATGCGGCGGATGCCATCGCTGGTGAGATAGCGTTGGGTGTTTCCAGGAAAGCCCATAATGAAAGCAAAATCATTTTCTTTAATGCCTTTTAAGGAAATAGGCAAGAATTTTTTGGGGTTGTAGGGTTTGTTGTGGACGGAATACTCGGCAGGTTCATTATCGGGGCCGGCATAGATGCGAAAGATGGAAAAATCCCCCGTATGGCGGGGCCACATCCAGTTGTCGGTGTCCCCGCCAAATTTGCCAACACTTTCTGGCGGGGTGCCTACCAGGCGGATGTCTTTGTACACTTTGTATACCAGCAGGTAGTATTCATTGCCGTAGAAATAACTTTCCACAGAAGCCTCCAGGCCTTTGCTGGTGAATGGATCGGTGAGTTCTTTTTCTTTGGCTTCTTTGTCTTCGGCGGCCTTCATCTCGGCAGTCACGTCGCGCATTTCCTGGAGAATTCGCACTTTAAGGCCTTCCACAGGTAACTCTTCAGCATAGGACCGAGCCCAAAATCCATCGCGCAGATAGTTGTTTTTCACGGTGCTGAGGTCGGCAATAGCGTCATACCCGCAATGGTGATTGGTGAAGACCAAGCCGTTGGGTGACACAATTTCTCCCGTGCAGAATCCTCCAAACGATACAATAGCGTCTTTAATGGAGGCTTTATTGACGCTGTAGATATCCTCGGCGGACAGCTTGCACCCCATCGACTTGAGCCTGCCCTGCAATTTGCTGATGTAAAGGGGCAGCCACATGCCTTCGTCGGCACGCAGTTGGAGGGTCTGAAAAAGAAAGCTTAGGGAAACAACGGAGAGCAATACGTTTTTGCGGAGCATGGAGATTTTTTTAGTGGCGCGCAAACTTATGAAAAAAGGAAGAGACCATCTTCTTTTGAGGAAGGGCTTTGGGGTATTTCATTGAAGGAACTTCAGCCCACGTATTAGCCCATGTATGTGCATCCGTTACGCGGGGGTCAGCTCGCCCCTGAGGTTCTGGGACCATAAGGCTTCCACACGTTCAGGTGCGTGGTAGCGGCTGAGGAGATAATACAACTTAGCCACACAGGCTTCGCGGGTGAGATCGGCCGCGCTGAGCACCCCGGCTTCTGCAAGCCGACGACCGGCCTGATACATTTCCTGGCGCACAGCGCCCCGCTTACAGGATGTAATATTGACTAACACAATACCCTGACGCCGGGCTTTTTGCAGTGTGGCACCCAGGCCAGGAATATCCGGCATATTGCCGGCTCCAAAGGTTTCGATCACCAAAGCCCGCAAGGCGGGAAGCCGCAGCGCATTTTCCAAGGCGGCCAACCGCAAGCCAGGAATCACGGTGACATATCCCACCACGACGCTGGGATCGATGAGATGTACACGGAACTCGGGTACAGGACTTTGCCAAAGACAGTCAGAACGAAAATGAAAATCCACACCCACTTCAGCCAGATCCGGAAAGTTCGGACTTTCGAATGCGTCGAGGTGAGCGGTGCTGATTTTGGTGGCCCGGGTGGCGCGCAGCAGTCGGTTGCGAAAAAGAATGGCCGTTTCGCTAAGTACGGGGCTTCCGTCAGGCTTCCGTAAAGCAGCCAATTCCAAAGCGTTGAGAATGTTTTCCCTTCCATCCGACCGGCGGACATTGAGCGGAAGTTGGGATCCGGTAAAAATCAAGGGCCGGTCCAAACCTTCCAGCATGAAGGACAGCGCCGAAGCCGCGTAAGCCATGGTGTCCGTCCCGTGCAAAATCACACAACCATCATGGCTTTCGCGTAAGGAAGCCACCAGGCCGGCCAGTTCATTCCAGTCTTCAGGAGTCACCTCCGAGGAATCTTTTGGATTCCGGACGGAGTAGGCCGAAACCCGCATCGCCATTGTGCTCAACTCTGGCAGGAACGTGCGCAGTCGGGAAAAATCCACGGGTCTCAAAGCGCCGCTCTGGACATCTCTTTCGGAACCAATGGTGCCTCCGGCATAGAGGAGGGCTATGTGGGGTCGTGCTTTTTTCACCCGGGTCGAGAGCCTTTCGAGGGCATCAAAAATAAAGACAGACTAGCGTGGCGCTTCAGAACCTGCAGGAAAGTGGTTCCTTGTTTTAAAGGCTCATTTTTTTTGGAAAATAAAAAACCCGCCTCACGAGGCGGGTGTCGAAACGTCGAAAGTGGGAAAAATTACTTTGCTGCGGCGGAAGCGGAAGCAGCTTTGGACTTGGCCAGTTTGGCTTCCAAATCAGCCACTTTTTTACGCAGATTTTCCAGCTCTTCTTCGTCGTTTTTCTTTTTGCGCAGACCTAGTTTTTCTGTGAATTCACGATATTTTTTCTCGAATTCATCCTTGCGCTCCTCGCTTTTGGCAAAAAATTCATCAATCATTTTTTTGCCTTCGTCGGCCGAGATTTTGCCTTTGGCCACGAGTTCCTGAACGGATTGCTGGAATTTTTCAGAAGCGGCAGCCGCCAGTTCCACACCAGCATAGAGAAACTTTTTGAGTTCTTTTTCCATAGTTTTCAGTTTTGAATTGCGGTACAAAGATACGGCAAATATCCTTTATTTTGTTATGCAAGCATAACAGTTTCCAAAAATAAAATTTTAATTTGTTGATTTGTAATTATTTTCAAGACAAAAATAAAAGTGAAATAAATATCAGTATCCAAATTCCGTCCGTAAAGTGGCAGAAAATTTCGGCATTCCGGAAGCGTTGGAATAAACGTTTATCCGTAAAAAGAATGAGGCTTCTGGCCGGGTGGGAAGTGAGGCGCTGGAAATGGTACCACTGGTGTGCCACAAGGGACATAGCCACCACCACATGCAAAAAATGAAGCCCTGACACAAAAAATACGAAAGACACCATGGCCCCCCCCAGATCTCTTTGCCGGATTTCTCCGTAAATCTGCCACCAAGCTGTGATTTGCAATAGCAAAAACACCCCCATAAGCACAATGGCTAGGCCCAGAAAACGCTTGGTTTGGAGATAAGACTCTTTCTGAAAGTGATCGCGGGTTTTGCGCATCACAAAAGACACAATCATCAAAAGCCAGGTGCCGATGACAAACGGCTCCGGAAGGCTCAGCCGGACTTGCTCTCCGCGGCGGGCGAAAAAAACAATCATATTCGCCAAAAGAAAAACAAACATGAGAAAACTTCCGCCCATCAGCACAAGAAGTATCGTGCGGCCGGGGGTGAGGTTAAAGGGCGCTTTCTCGAGGTGGGAAAACGAAGTACCTTTCTTTAAATCCTCCTTCATATTTAGAAAATTAATTTATCAACGAATTAATCGAAGATTCAGTTCAAAACCACCAAAGGCAAATTAAAGGGCTGCCCCTCCGTGGTCCATCCTTTCACGAAATACATGCCCGGGGGTAGCCCCATCAGGCTGAGCTGCATTTGATCTGCCGAAGCGGAGAAAGGGTATGCACGGGCCAGACGTCCGTCGGTCGTCCACAATGAAATCTGGCTTAGACGCCCGCCATTGGGCTGTACCAGGACAACGGTTTCGCGGGCAGGATTGGGCCATAAAGAAGGTACGGGGGCTTCCTGGGGCGGCAAGGCCACCGAGCCGCTTTTCTTTGGTAATACAATGCGGTCAATCCAAGCTGCATCAGCACCCGCCGAAATCATATAATCTTTTTCATAACGCCATCGCACCGTGTGCAGGCCGGCTGTGACTGGCAAAGCATAGCGGGTCCAGTCCACCTCACCGGTCCATTGTTGTTTCTGAATATCATCCAGAAAAACTTTTAAGAAATCATAACCGTTCTCGCAGGAAACTTTAAGAAAAAATGAGAAAGTATCCGCCACCAGGGCCTCGAAGGAGAGGGCTACTTCCGAAACCTGATCATCTTGGATTGCAGAGGATCCTAAAGAAAACTGACCATCGTAGGCCTCATCCTGCTTCAGCATCCAGGGATGAAGAAAACTGAACGCGTAGGGAAGCGTCCAGAAGGGTCCGGTTTCAAAATCATCGAAGGTAGGGTTCAAATGAATGCCCCCGTGAAGGATAGCCTGGTAAAAACTGTTGCCCACCGTCACTTGGGCCAGGCCTTGCTCATCCGTTCCCGCGCCGGCCGCTGCCTGGAGGGAAAACTGGATGGACGCCGGCTGCATCGAAGGAAGTGTTTGAGAGAAGGAAAGCGGGCTGGCCGGCCCCACCGAGGGGTGGCTCAAGTTCAAGGTCACAGGGGCGTTGGTAAAGGTGGCCAGCCCAGTGTTTTCCACCTGCACAAAGATCTGGAGGGCTTCGCCGCTTTCGCTGATGCCGTTGGCATTGCCGCTGGTCTGGGTTAAAGCGGCCTGCGTGATATGCAACACCGGGGCGCCGGCCATGAAGAGGCCGGAGGTCTGGGAAGCGCCGCCGGCCCAAGTGCATCCCAGGGTAAAAGGCACGAAAGTGCCGTCGGGAATGCCCGGCCCTACCTGAATGCGTAAGGCGCTGTCGGAAAGTGCGGTTTGGCCGGAGTTGAGAACCCCTACCCATTGAGAACCGTTCACCACGAAGGCATGCGGATGGTTTATGGACAGATGCACCTGCACACTATCCGCTGCCTGCAGGCCCACATTGGCCACCTGAACCCGCACGTGGAGGGGTTCGCCAAATTCCGGGAGATGGTTGGCATTCCCCCACAGTGTGTCGGTGACGGCCCAGGCTTGAACCAGCACGAACGGGCCATTGGGCGGCACGACGGCGATGCGGCCCTGATAGGGCACATAATTAAATGCCGACACCACCACATCTAAGGAATCCAACGATTGGAAACCCGACAAAGCCACGACAGCCTGCCCGCTGCTCACATGCGCCCGACCAAGTATTTCATTGTTTTGGGAGACACACACCAGTGCCCCTTCCACGCTGCAATAAACTGTGAGCGACGCGGCACCGACGGCCACCGAATCGGGATGGCTGGCGGTCATATAATCCGGTGTGCGGGTATAATACGGCATAGAAGGATCGCCAAACAAGATCCAGGTTTCTGTCATCTCATCCCCATACACGCCATACACATCGTTCATGCGCATGCATCCGGTATAAAAAAGGCCGCCCAGAGTGCGCATCACCACATTGTTGCTTTCGTTTTCAGTGAGGATATCCACAATGGCATCCTGGGCTTCCATGGGAGGGCTCCAACTTTGATTGATGGTGGCGGCAAAAACGGCCGTCAGGCCATGCGGGGCAGCCGAAGTGCCAGAGCGTGTGAGTTTTTCAGCGATGCAGGTGGTGGTGTGGAACGCCCCCGTGACGCAGCCCACGATCACCGCCATGCCTCCGCGTCCGTTGTTCACAACCTGGTCGGCTTCGGTGTTGCTAAAACCGGTGGTGGCAATACCCTGCTCCCAACCATGGCCTGTGTAATTGAGAAATCCGGTGCCCAAGTTTAAGAGCGCCAGAAGTTCCTGGGCCGTTGGATCGCCCGGATTATCCGGAGCGCCTTGCGTACCTTCAAAAAGTTCGGCCCTCTGCGTGTAGGTATAGCTGGTCAATACATCCATGAGGGCCCGGGAGTGTTCAAAATCCAACTGATTGTCGTCCCCGGGTCCTTCCTGGGAGGCCACTCCCACCGTCCAGGCCAGCCAGTCGTTGGACAGGTCAGGATTTTGCTCGTAGCGCATCCACCGGCTGAGGACGGTTTCTAACTCTGACAACGACTCCACGGACAACCGACCCAAAAAGACTTCAGGGTACGCATCATTGCCGGCCAGTTCCCCATACGTGATGTCGGAAACCCCACCCCATTTTTCGGGGGAGGGAATGTGTTGGATATCCCCCACCAGCAGCACATGGCTCACAGGATGGTTTTGACAAAAGTTTTCAATATAGTTTTTGATTTGTTGAGGTGTACTGCCAGTCTCCCCTATATCCCTCAAATAGGTGCGGATGCCGCGCCGGTTTTTCCAGTTGGCCCAGGGTATCATGGCCTGACGGAATGGCTGGGCCGCGATGATCAGAAGATCCCCATTTTCCGGGACGAGGGTATATCGAGCGCTTCCTGAGTTCAAAAACACCTTGCTGGCCGAAGGATGTATTTCGGTGATCTCGTCTTTTGCACCGGAGACGTCAAATTCGACCACCAGACGCCATTCCCGGGCATAGCGTATTTTCTTTTTCACGGGCTGCACTTCTACCGGGCTAAAACGCCATCTCAATCCCTGATGGCGGCCCAGACGAAAAGTTTCAAATTCTAAACCCGATTTTTTTGGAAACCAGGCGTTGGTTTGGTACACCGGGCCCCAGGAATAAGGCACCTGGGAAGGCCTGATGTCCCGGGTTAAATTGCCTTTGGAAGGCACGAAGGTCCCTTTCCATTCCTGCCAGGCACTCCGCCTTTGTACGTACAGGCTGCGCGGGATGCGACCGCGCAGTTCCACTGAACCTGCCACCCAAGGAACGGCCGGAAATCCTTTTTTCAGATAAGGGGCACAGCCTTGGACTGCCAGCTGAACCGCTTTTCCTTTCTCTGTTTCAAACTCCAGGATGTCCGGATGAGGCAAGTGGATGTCTATTATCAACCGCTCTGGAGCATCTTCCACAACACGGATACCCCGCAAGGACTGGGCATTCACGAAATATCCTCCAAACCCGAAGAGCATGAGACACAGGATTAGGAAGGACAATCTCTGGGGAGAAGGCATGGTTTTCAATATTATTTACAAATGTAATGGGCTATCGTTAAATGAAAATAAATTCCGGGTTGAAGATTCCTCATACTTTCAAAGAAATTTTAAAACCAGATCATCGGCCTCGAAATTGCGGTTAACTTTTATGGATTATTGTGGTTCTTAAAGAAATGGGCTGCACCTGGCCAGGTGTATTTTTAGCACCCGGTAATTTATCACCTGACAACCCGCTTTCATGCAGCGCTACACCGCTTTTTCCGATATTCTGGAATTTCCTCGTCTTCAAAAGCCGGGGCTTCTGGTGTTTGGGGGTTCGTGCTTTGCCCAGAATATCGCCGCCTATTTTGAGCAGGCTTTATGGCCCGTGGCATATCCGCCTTTGGGCGCGGTATATCAGCCAAAAGCCCTGCTCCGCCAAGTGCAGTGGCTCTTGCAGCCCATCCCCGAAACCGCCTGTCTGTTCTGCGGACAGGATGGCCTCTGGCGCAGTTGGCTGGCCCATCACAAACTCGCCGAATCCAGTCCCGATAAGGTTTTGCAACGTCTGCTCCAAAAGGCCCAAATATGGCAGGAATCACTCCATCATGCCGCCGTGATTTGCCTCACCGTGGCCCATCCACTCACCTGGTACGAAAAAGAGGCGGGGCCTGTAGCCAACTGCCACAAGGAACCGGCTGCGCGTTTCACAAAAAAATTCTGTTCTGAAGAGGACTGCGCCGAGGATCTCAGAACCATCGTTCAACTGATTCGTGGGGTCAACTCCAGGGCGCCCATCTTCTTCACGCTGAGTCCTGTCCGTTATCTGGCAGAGGGCATGGTCTTTAATTTCCTTGGAAAAACACGACTTCGCATCGCGCTGGACAGACTTTGCCGTCCTGAAAATAACGTCTGGTATTTTCCGGCGTATGAAATCATCATGGACGATCTGAGGGATTACCGGTATTACAAGGATGATATGTTGCATCCCACAGACCAGGCTGTACATTATGTGGGCGGTATTTTCAGGGCAGCTCTTAGCGCACCGGCCACAGATGAATTCCATAAGCAAGGCGTATGCTGGATGAAGCGCTGGCATCATAAGCCCTTTCATAATGCTTCCACAGCGCTTGACCCAAAGCCTGAAATCCTGAAGTTTGTCCAGCAGCATTGGCCGGCTGAGGTATTACGACACAAAGAACACTTCAATGTTGTCTTCCGTGAATGACATTATTCACTTTTCCTGACCTTAAGAACATTCGACGCTTCGCCACACTGCTTTTGTTTTTTCTGGTGGCGGGCCTGCCCATGGCATCCCAGCTTCACCTGCGCCGCCTTTTCTCGGAACCCAAGGCGGTGCAGCATTTGACTCAAAGCTGGATCCAGCGCTGTAAGGCTTTGTCCGAACTTCTGGATGCATTGAAAAACCAGCCTCAAAGCCAGGAAACTTTAGAAAGAGCCGAGGTGGTGAAGCGGCTGAGACGCCTGGACGGCGCAGTCTGTGCGTATCAGGACGGGCAGGCGCGGGCGTGGAGCCATGCGGACGTACCGCCCCTACAGCCTGTGCGCTCAGGAGAAGTGGCTTATGTGGCCTATGGAAACCGCCATTGGCTGGCCATGGCTCAGGGCGCCTGGGTAGGGTTTCTGCGCCTGGGTTTTGGCCCTGAAGCTGAGGAGGATTCGCTCCCTGCCGTATCCACGCGCCCAGGAGAAATCCTTTTTTTTCGTTCAACCGGCCCCGGTCGGCATGTTTTTGAGTGGGAGGACCGTCCGGTGTTTTGGTTTAAATGGACAGGGCCATCGGCACCCTATCAAATTCCGGACCGATTATTAGGCGTTTGGTGGCTGGCGGTTTTCCTGCTCATTCTCCAAATGCCTTTGCCTTGGGCAACTCTCATCTGGGCAGGGGCCTTTTTGATATTTTTCCTGAAAGCCGATGTTTTCCTCTTCCACATTTCCCCGACCAAAAGCCGTTTTGCGGGGCCTGCCGTGGTGGCTTTGGGTCCTATTTTGGCCTCGGCCGCGGCCTTGTGGGCTTCCGCTCTCCTGGCTCTGGCCGCTGTTCTGCGCCTCGCGGTTTTTCCTATTCCGGCTAAGAATTTAAGAAAAAAAAAATCAGCCCGACGAATTCTCCGCATTAGAAATAATCTTTTGATGTGGCTTTGGCTTCCAGCGGGGGCTTTTCTACTGAACCTGTTTGGAGATACCATGCAAAATTCTTCAGTATCTCTAAACCCATCCGAATTGCCGGCTTGGAACGGGGACTCCTGCCTTCTTTTTGGATGTCTGATGGGACACCTTTTTGCCTGGCTCATTCTGGCCCAAACCGGCAGCCACCTGATGCGGCGGGCCTGGAAAGGCAGAAGGTGGCGGGTGCTGGCCTGGGCCGCAGCCAGCCTCCTGATGGCCTTGGTCCTGTGGCCGGGGAAGCCCGTTTTATTGGCGGTGGCCTTAGGTATTTTTTTGGTGGTGACGCATTCAGACAAGCGCCCGGGAACCCCGGCTCTTTCGTGGGTTGCCAGAGTGTTTTGGGTGGCCCTGGCATTTGGTTTCCAACTTATGGATACCCGACAACAGCAAGTGCGGGAATTTTTACGTATCCAGGCCCCCGAAATTCTCACCGAAGTGGATCCTGAGGTGCAATTTTTATTCGAAGAGCTGCAAAAAGAAATCAACCCAGCCGGCGCCCTTGTGTCGTTGCGGGAAACCCATTTGGCGCTGCGGCGCCTGAAAGCCGCCCATAAACAACGTTTTGCTATACGGTCTTCCGTTTTTGATCCCCAATTGAAGACGCCCCTTCTGTATGACGAATCCGAGCTTGGCGACTACGAGTACTTCAGCAACCGTATTGCCCTGAGCGGCCATGAAACCTCCACCCCGGGTTTGTACCGGATAAGCCGACCCGGCTCCGGCACCTTTTACGTGGGCAAAATCCACCAAAAGTCGGCCGTGCATCCCCGCCTGGTCATGGTGGAAATAGTGCCCCGTTCCACCGCTCTGTTTTTCCCGGGCGCTGCGCCAAAAGCCGGCACGCAGAATGTGGCACATGCCCACCGCATACCCTATTCCTATGCCATTTTCCAGGACAGCCTGATCGTGGAGAGCGGCGGAGAATTTGATTATTATGGACGCTTTCCCAGAGAGTCCTTAAACACCTGTCCACAAACCTGCTTTTTCAGAGCTTCCGGCTTTGTGCATTATGTCTACCAAGCCGGTACCGGCGGAACAGCCGTAGTGAGCGTGCCTCAGGAGAACGTCTTGGCCACGTTCAGTTATTTTTCTCTCATCTTTCTGTGTGTCCTGGCATTCCAAGGTCTTCGGTCCACGGTGGATATAGTGCAGTCCGAAGGTTTCCGGGCCTTGATTTTTAATTTCCGCTTCCGGGTACGGCTGGCTATCATCGCCCTTTTGACTTTTGTTTTTGTATTTTCCATTTCAGGCACTCTGTACTTTTTAGACCTTCGTTTCGAAGAAAATAACAAAAGCCTCCTTCAGGAAAAAGTGGCGGCCGTATTGATAGACCTGGAGGAAAACGTGGAAGGGAAGATCAAAGATCCGACCCGGGAAAAGCAATTTCTTGACTTTGAACTGACGCGTGTTTCGGAGCTTATTTTTTCGGATATTAATTTTTTCAATGAGAAAGGGAAATTAATTTCTACCAGCAATCCCGGTCTTGTGGAGGAGGGGCTGGTGATGCCGTTGCTTCCACCCCGTGTGATTCAGGCCCTGCGCAACAGCGGCTCCGGCGTGGTGGTGCTGCCGGAGCGGACAATGGACCGGCAGTTTTTTTCCGGATATGGCGCTGTGGTGGACGTCAACAACCACCGGCTTGGCTATGTTCAAGTGCCCTTTATTGGCCGGCAAGAACAATATGATAGGGAACTTTCCGCTACGTTGAACACTTTGTTGAACGCTTATGTGGCGGCATTGGCCTTGCTGCTGACCTTGTCCATTTTTTTAATCAACAACGCCACCGAACCCCTGGTGAAAATTTCCCAACGCCTGCGCCAACTGCGTTACGGCGGCGCCACCGAAGCCCTGCAATATCCCGGCCGCGACGAAATTGGACGTTTGGTGAAAGAATACAACCGCCTGGCCGCGGAATTGGAAAAAAGCGCTGCCGAGCTTGCCCGCCGCGAACGCGAATCGGCCTGGAAGGATGTGGCGCGCCAGGTGGCCCATGAAATCAAAAATCCCCTCACGCCCATGAAGCTGGGTGTCCAGTATCTGGAAAAAGCCTGGAAAGAAGACAGGACACATTTCGGGGAACGCCTCGCCGCATTTAAGGAAATCCTGATATCCCAAATCGAAGCTTTGGATCGAATCGCCACCGAATTTTCTGACTATGCCCGGATTGGTGCACCCCAGCCGGAGGCCGTAGCAGTGGAACCCTTGCTGGAAGCGGCCTGTGGCCTTTTTGCCCAGAGCCGGGGAAATGTGACCATCCGCGCCTCGGTCGAAACTTCCGGCCTTCAGGTGAGGGCAGACAGGGAACAATCCCTCCGGATTCTGAACAACCTCATCAAAAATGCTGTCCAGGCCATACCTGAGGGCCGCCCTGGCGAGGTGACGGTGCGCGCGGAAAAAATCGGCGATCGCGTCCGAATATGGGTCACAGACAACGGGGTGGGCATTCCCCTGGACGAGCAGAAAAAAATTTTTACCCCTTACTTCACCACCAAATCCGGTGGCACGGGCATTGGCCTGAGTTTATGCAAAAACCTGGCGGAGGTGAACGGTGGCCGCATCGGATTTCAAAGCGAACCCGGGAAAGGCAGCACCTTCTGGGTGGAATTGCCTTCGGTTTCCTGAAGCCCAAAGTGTACGATTACTCCACAACCTGAACCCTCCCTACTGGATTCCGATCACGGTACAATCAATCGGTTTTTTATGGCCCGTATGACCAAGTCCACATTGTTGGAGGCCTCGAATTTGCGCATCAGATTTTTGCGGTGGGTGGCCACCGTGTGGGCGCTTAGAAAAATGCGATCGCCAATTTCGTTGTTGGTGAGGCCTTCGGCGATGAGCGAGAGCACCTGAAGCTCCCGTTCGGAGAGTTGAATTTCCCTTTCTCCATGGAGGCCCCGGTTCAGCCTCACCACATTGCTGCAAAAAAATGTTTTGCCCGAAAGCACCTGCCGGGTAGCTTCCAAAATTTCTGCCCGGTCACACTGCTTTAAGACATAGCCCTGCACGCCCATGCGCAGGATGGCCACAATGTCATGAATGTTTTCTTTGGTATCAATGACTAAGATTTTCTGACCTGGGCGAATTTTAAGAATTTTTTTCACAACCGAGGGGCCGTCCACGCTGTGCACCGTCACCCCCAACACCAGTAAATCAGGTTGCAGCGCCGGGAGCTCCTTAAGACATTCATCATAATCTGAAAATTCGGCCGCCAGGCAAAAGGATGGATTCTCTGAAAATACGGATTTAAGCCCTTCCCGGACTAGATAATTAGGATCTGAAATGACGATATTCTTCATTATGATTAACTTAGAAAGAATTTAGGATTTGATTAAAAATTTCATTAAATCAAATGTTATTTTCAAGGTAAAAATTTCGTATCTTTGAGTCAAGTCACAAAATTCAAAAACACAGCCATATGAAAAAGCAAATCTTGATTTTTGTAAAGGGCCTCATATGGATACTGGCCGGTTTCGGGACCGGAACCTCCCTGCATGCCCAGGGCGTAGGCATCAACACGGACGGCACTTCGCCCGATGCCTCGGCCATCCTGGACGTCAAATCCACTGACCGCGGTTTGTTGTTACCCCGCGTGAGCCTGACGGCCACCAACTCGGCCTCGCCGATTACCTCCCCGGCCACCGGGCTGCTGGTCTATAACACCGCCACGGCAGGCACCTTCCCCAACAACGTGACGCCCGGTTTTTACTACTGGACGGGCTCCGCCTGGAACCGCCTGGACCCCAGCAACCAGGGCGACTGGCGCCTGACAGGCAATGCGGGCACATCCCCTACCAATAATTTCCTGGGCACCACCGACGCCACCGACCTTTCCATCCGTACCAATGCCACGGAGCGGATTCGGGTGACCAGCAGCGGTACCGTGCGGTTGAAT
>JANWWP010000077.1 GCA_025055575.1 Flavobacteriales bacterium
TAATTGTAGAGCGCCACCCATCCTGTATCCGACCCATAACGTATTTGCAAACCACCCCAAAAAGACAAAAAATCAATATCAAATTCTCCCTGGTTGTAGTAATGGTCGGTATATTCATCGTTGTGCACTTTTTCCCGGATATCATACAAGCCCCAGTATTGGCCGTTAACATACAGAGCTGCCCAAATCATGGAACGTTCGTCGGTGTCCAGACCGATTTTTTGGGACAAAGTCTGAACAAATGCATCCCGCATGTGCGTAGCCCGGTTGGGATGATAGCCCGGATAACCGTCGCTCGCACCCGACTTTAAAATGAGTCGGTCAAACTTGTTGCGGGGCACCCCCGGGAAGAAGGTGTAATTCATGGTATGGTTGTAACCCAATTGATCACGCACCACAAAATCAATGCCCTTGTGGGGCGACATGGCCCAGGAGTCATTGCCATGGTGATCGGCTGTGCCATAGGCCTCTAAAACAAAATTGTGGGCCGGTGTCTGGTCAAAATATTCAAAATGAACACGGGTGCCATCATAGGCTGCGTTACCCTGAATCAGATTGATGGCATTGGTGCCACTTACAGAGACAACTGGAATTTGGTGGTTAGGGGCATTAATAAAATACGTATTCGTTTCAATAAAACTTTCAGGAACCCCCGGCGTATTGCTGAAAGTGCGAAAACGCAGCACCGTGGTTTGAGAAATATTAATGGGCCCGGAATATGCTGTGGAAGCGGTGGTGGGTTCGCTGCCATCCGTGGTGTAACGAATGACGCTGTTGGGTTCGGTGGTCGATAATGTCACTGAGACGGAACCTGAATAAAAGCCGGCCTGAAGATTGGCGGTGGGCTTGGCGGCATATTCCGGCGAAGCGCCGGCGTTGGGAGCGTTGGGCGTAGGATTCAGAAATAAGGACCATGTGGCAGCTCCGTCCGTCGTGCGTCCCCTCCCGTGGTTGCGCATGGCAGGACGCGTGGTAACGGAATCCAGAATCACTCCACCAGGGCCGGCGAAAATGATTTTTTCAAAAGCCGTCTGCGTGAGTTTGAAATTGGCATGATAGGGCCCTGGCCCTGTGTTAATGTTGCGGCCAGAGCAGAAAATCACCATGCGGCCGCCGGCCGGAATGCTGACATTGGGCAGGGGCCATTTGGTGGGATTATTGAGTTTGTCGCTTAAAAAATGTCCGTTCAGATTGTAGGAAGAACTCCCTGAGTTGTACAGTTCTACCCAATCCTCATAATTATTAAAGTTATCGGGGTAGGCATTGGCATTCGAGCAGGAGTATTCGTTAATCACAACCTGGGATTGGAGCATTCCGAATCCTAAGAATAAGAAGAATCCCAGTAATAGGAATGGCGAACGCATAGCGCAATAAGACATAGTCGGGCTTGAAAGATGTGTATTTTTCTGCAAAGGTTGCAGTTTTCGAGAAAATAGTTCACATAAACTTAACAATGGCCCGGAGGATTAATGAATTACTCCGAAAAAGGCTCCAGAACCTTGTCTTTAAAATACGTTTAAGGCCTCCATTCAGGCTTTAGCACAAAAAATATTCTTATTACCACCACTGTCTTTATGGAAAATAATTCTATGCCTTGGATCCCTGATTCGCTCTGGTCTCCAACAGTAGTGAAAGGCGCCGGGATAGAATTTCCAAAGGGTGGTCGGAGCCATACAAATGCAAAGGCCTTTCCTGGGTCACAAGCTGACCTTTTTGCCATAATTGATACGCATCTGTGACGGCTTTGCACATCAATTCTTCTTGTCCATAAGGAATGAACCAGCCGGCCCCGCTTTTGGTGATAAGCTGATGAAGGTCGCCACCTTCCGGTCCAATGGCTAAGATGGGACGGCCAGAAGCAAGATATTCAAATATTTTTCCGGTGAGAATGGTGCCGCTGTGGGCTGTCCGGTTGGCCACCACCAAAAGCAGAGCAGCCTGTTGTTGCTCTTTCAGGGATTGGGCATGTGCCACAGGGGGTGCCACCTCCACCCGCTGGCCCAGGCCTCTGCTCTGGAAGCCTTGTATGATGCGGGGATCCACCTGCCCTATCAGACGCACTTTGATGGGAAGGGAAAGAGAAGCCAATGCTGTCCAGAGTTCGGGAGCATCCCGTTCCAATGGCATGGAGCCGGTGTGTACAATTTGAAATTCATTTGGGTAATAGTTTAAATCCGGTGTGGGAAGCAATCTGGGATCCATGCCATTGGGAATAACCTCCACAGGTTTCGTTGTTTTCTTTTCCATGAGTTCCCGCATGGATGGGCTGATCACGGTTATTAAATCCGCATTCCGGACCACTTTTTTTTCTAAATTTTGATGGCACCACCTCGCCACAGGCGTGAGCCGAAGATGCGCCATGTAATCAATTTCCAGCCAAGGATCCCGAAAGTCGGCTATCCAAATCAATCGAGGAATTTTTCTCTTCAGTCGCAGACCCGCCAGGTGGACACTGTGCGGAGGCCCGGTTGTAATTACAACAGGTTGCTGGTACCTGTGTATTTCATCCCGCAGATAATGTACCAAAGGCCTTACCCAAAAAACCCGGGGGTCCGGGATGAACAAATTGCCCCGCAGCCACGCCGAAAACCATGTTTTCCAGGATTGCGTTCCCGAAACAAACGCGGTTCCAGGGTTGATGTTCAGAAACTGTCCTGGCTCCAAAATTGGAACCCGCACCACCGAAAGTTCTGGAGGCACTTGCCGTTCGAGCTCCCTATCCTTCTGTGGATAAGCTGCGCCCTCTGGCGCCACTACAGTGAGCGGTGGCAAATGACGGGGCCATAGGCGTGCAAAACGCAGCCACCTGTGCACTCCTGGACCCGAAGCCGGAGGCCAATAGTACGTGATAAGCCAGGTCCTTTCCGAGGACCTCATGGAGATTTTTTGCGACGCAAGGAGGTCCAAATACTGTGGCCAAAACCTAAAAGAATCAGCACAGTGAGCACATAGGAAAAGGCCGTTGAAACCTTGAGCCGTTCCGGAAGCCTTGATCTGAATTCTAAAGCCACTTTATGCGAACCCGCCGGCACTTGAATGGCCCGGAGGATATAGTGCGCCCGGAAAATGGTAGTTTCCTGATCATCTATGAAAGCATGCCATTCCAGCGGGTAAAAGACTTCCGAAAAAACTACAATGCCTCCTTGTTGGCTTGTCACCTCATATTCCAGCTTCTCAGGATGATAATGCGTCAGGCGAATCCGTGCCGAGGAATCCGGTCCCGAAGCTCCGGTCCGTGCAGATGTTTCGTGTGCCAACACCGTCTCCACGCGCGGATCCAGCCGGAGTGCAAGGGCCATTTCTTCATCTGCATTGGAAGCGCTTCGCGTTTGGGGCACAAACCAGGCATTGCCCATGGCATGGCGGTTGAGGAGTGGAGGGGCTTCCGGACTGTAAATGAGATACTTGACATTTAGCATATTCAAGCCTTTGCTGGCCTGCAGCACACTATCCACCCGTGCCAGGGAAGGTTGCGATTGCAAAATGCGTCGAATTATTTCCAGTTCCGGCATTAGCATTTTCTCAATGACGTCCTGATAGCGACGCAACTTGGCACCGTGGTAACCCCCAATGGATTTATGACGATAAGACGTGGTGGCATCATTGAAAGTACTGACGGCCATATTGGCCACCCTGAAATAGGGCTCTTTATCTTCGGATATGACGGCATCCGCACGGGTAAAGGGAATGGCTTCTTTTTCGTACTTTTTCTTATCCACCCAGCTTTCCTTATTAATATATCTAAAGTTCACGGGCACTAAATCAAAAGTTATCAAACCAAGGAAGAGGAGGCCACTGAGGACCGGCTTGAGTCGGAACCGGGCTGTCAGCCACACGGCAACACCGGTGAGCGCTACAAAAAACAGGCTCCTGAGGGCGTCCTGCCGCAAAAGGTAACTGCGGGCGCCGGCCACATGATCCAAAAAGTCCTGCACTTGGGCCGCCCCCAATCCATAGTTCTGCAGTTGCTGCATGAGTTCCTCCTTTTCCCCGGATGCGAAAAAGTCGGTCAGCACACCAGGAGCTACCGCGAAAATCAACAAAAGGACCATCAGAGCGCCGGCCAGCATCAGAAACAGCTGAAGCCAGGATTGGCGGAGCTGGATCCCGCCCACGGAGGCTTTTTCATGAAATTTTTCCGGATTTTTAACAAAAGGGGCAAGACCTAAAATGGCCATCATGGGAATCAAAAATTCTGCCACCACCAGGATGGAAGCCACGGCCCTAAACTTGTTATACGCCGGAAAATAATCCAAAAACCAATGAGTGAGCGGGAAATCCGGCCCTTGGGACAAGGGCCCGAAAAGCGTCAAAAGAAGCAGCCCCGCGCTTACGATCACATTGATTCTTAGATATTTGATCTTCTGGCTCTCGGAAAGATGGGGTTGGCGCTTTAAAAAACCCCAAAAGACCACCTGACCCACTCCAAAGAGCACAAGCCCCAAAGGCAACACTTTAAGATGATGTCCCCAGGAAAGTGCCATGGTCAATACCAGTACCAAGAGCAAAGGCGCCTTCGCGGGCCCTGAATAGGTGAACAAGGCAAATAAAAACAAAGCGACAATGCCGGCCCCGGCATACACCGGCCCGGCCGTAAAGGGCTGGTCTCCCCAATAGGCATTCAGGCTTCCTACACTTTCCCGCAGGGTGGCGGGCACCTGTCGCAGAGCATTTTTATAATTGGAAAGCTGTGTGGATTCACCCCCTTTAAAATCTGGAATCAGGAGGGTGAGTGTTTCGCTGATGCCATAAGACCATTGGGTCACGTAGTCACGATCCAGTCCGGTGGTGCGGTTTTGGGGATCGTCCGACAATTCGGAACCACCTCGAATGGTATAGCGGCCGTACTCCTGCGTGGTTTTTAGGTAGGCATAATGGGCCCCTACGCTTAAAACGGACACACTTACTAAAAGACCCAGGCCCCTCCACAACGTTCTAAAGTCTTTCTCCCGGAAGAGCCGCGCCATTTCCGAAATACCTAGCGCCGCCAGAATAAAACCGAAATAGTAAGTCATTTGAGGATGATTCGCCTTGAGCTCCAAGGCCAGAAATAAGCCAAACAGCGCCGCCCCGGAAAAAGGGCGGCCACGAAACACCATCAGCATTCCTGCAAACAGCGGAGGCAGCAGAGCCATGGCGTGCGCCTTAGCATTGTGACCTGCACCAATCACCACGATGAAATAGGTGGAGAAGCCATAAGCCACAGCGCCTGCGGCCGCGAGGAAAGGCTCCACATTCAGGGCCAGCAGCATGATGAAAAAACCTAACATCAGCAAGAGCACCAAAGAAGTGGAATAAGGCAGCATCGTCCGCAAAAAGGTATTCAACCAGTGGATGGGACCATCGTTGTAAAAGGTGGAAACCATGTAGGCCGGCATGCCGCTGAACATACTGTTGGTCCAATAGATGGTTTCGCCCTGGGCGCGGTAGTCATCTATTTCCTTGCTCATGCCTTTGTGTTGAAGAATGTCGTACTGTCTGAGGGTTTTCCCTTCAAAAGCCGGCCAGGTGAAATATGAGGCCAGTCCCACCAGAATCAGAAGTGTACTTAAAACCTTCAATAGATATGTGCGCATATAAAACAGGGACTAAAGTAATGAGCAAGTGTTCGAATGAAAAAAGAAAAGCCCGCAGAGAGCGGGCTTTTAGTAAAACTAAAACGATTCCGTTATTTAAACACCAGCTTGTGCACGCTGCGCTGGCCGTCGGCATTCAGCCGCACGATATAAAGACCGGAAGGGATACCAGGATTTTTTTCAATCCTCAATGTATGGGTGCCCGGCGCCAGAGCCTCCCGCTGAAGAACCGCGACAAGACGCCCACTGAGGTCCATCAACTCAAGCTGCAGACGGGAAACCGGATGAATTGTTTCCAGGACAAGATCGGCAAAAGACTCGGCCGGATTCGGTTGAATGTGAACCGCCATGTCCGGGGTTTCAAAAGCCGGCGCCGCAATCTGCTGGGAGCCCACAATTTCAATATCATCGAGATACAAATTGTTGCCAATGGAAAGCCCGGCGGTAAATTCAAACATGAAACGAACATCCGGGCCCTTGGCCGCGTTAGGAATTAAGATATCCACCTGATACCATTCCACTTTTTCCTCAGGAATGTAGAATTGGGGATAAATCCCTGCCGTCACGAGGTCTCCTTTGGTGATGGTGCGCAGAGGCGTCCAGGAGGAGCCGCAGTTTTTGGAATAGGATATGCGGAGTGCATCCATAAAGTTGGCGTTAGCGCCCGATGGCAGCGATTGATTCAAAGCATAGGCAAAACGGAACCTGAGTCTCAACTGCTCAGAGGTGTTGAGCTGAATGGCATTTAAATCATACGAGGGACTGACCAAATAAGCTTTCTGACCTCTGTTGTTTTGGAAGAAGTTTCTCATGCGCAAGGCACAGAAGCCCGAGTAGGAAGTGGCACAGGTGTGTTCCCAACGCGCCAGGGCATCTGCCGGATCTGTAAAAGCCGACCAACGCCCCTGTTCAAAATCTTCACCGTATTCAAATCCTTCAGAGTAGCCAAAGCTGCGCACCTTGGTGCCAGGAGATCCCACAATCACTACGCCCTGCTTGGTGCGCACATCAGCGCCCTGGCTGTTGGACACCGTCAATTTTACTTCATAAACCCCAGGCGCTGAATAAGTAATGCCTGTAGGATTCTGCTGGGTGGAACTGGAAGGCGTCCCGCCCGGAAACTCCCATTGCCAGGATGTGGGTGTGCCATTGAAGGAACCATCCATGAAAGAAACGCTTTCTCCCACACAAACGAAACGTTTTTGCGCCCAGAATTCCGCTTCCGGAGCAGGTCCACAGGTCGGTAATCCGTCCGCCACACCGGTAGCAAGAAGATTTTGATCCTGCCATAAGTTGCGACGGTACTGGTAATAATCAAGTGCTGCCCGCATGCGCTGCACCTGGCCTCGTGTAAACATATTTGGACAGTTGTAATTGCTTACATAATCCATAATGTTTTGGTAATTCTCACCCACATCAAAGCGCATACGCTTTTTGAAATTATAAATAGCCGAATCGCCACCGGCCAATACCCAGGACGTATCATAACAGGTAGCCTCCTTGATGGCGTTGCCACAGGGATTGGCCCATCCAAAATTGACGCCTTTGTGAATAGGCGTATCATCCACCTGGTCGTCCCCACACTCATCATCCCCCCACATGTGGATCAGGTTCAGATGATGGCCAATTTCGTGGGCCACGACGGCTTGCGTTAGCGCGGCTCCCGCGGCCACAGTGCAACCGTCTTCCAAAGCCGGCGCACCGCCCGGAAATAGGCAATAACCCAAAATGACCCCTTGCCCGGAAGCCTCATACGGAGATTCGATATTGTTGACAATCCAGATGTTCAGGTATTTTGAACGGTCCCAATAGCTGTATCTTTTGAAATTTACATCGCCATAGACGTCCGCCGTTTTAGTGGGAGCGTACACACGGCGGATTCCATCGGTGCAATTGCCTAATGGATCTTTCCGCGCCAGACGGAATTCAATCTTGGAGTCCACTGCAATGGTGTCAAAACGCTGGGGTAAAGTGCCGATATTATTAGCCTGCTTGGAAAAAACCTTGTTGATGGTTTGCACCACCTGGTTGATTTGAGCCACAGAAAGATTCTCGTTTTGTCCTACCGGACTGCCCTGGTGAATGATGTGAAAAACCACGGGGATGATGCGCTTGTCCAGACTTTTTTCCTCTGCGTTGCTGGCTAATCGCTGCACATATTCATTGAATTTTTGAAAATCTTCCGCAAAGGCGGGATCCTTTAACAGTTCACGGATGTTGGCCGTACAGCCGGCAAAATCCTTATCCGTTTGGGCATTTAGATGACCCCATACGGCCAAAATGACGAACAAATACAGGACAGTGATTTTTCTCATGGATGATGGTGAAAATTTTAATCAAAAGTAAGGCAAAAGTAAAGTTTAAAATCTGACAAATTTTTAAGCCTGTGACCAAAGCAAAAACAATTGTAGGAAATTTGTGCTTTTAAATCTTTAAAGAAATATGATTCGCATTGGAATAAATGGATTTGGACGCATCGGCCGCTGCGTTTTTCGCCAGTCGCTGGCGCGGCAGAGCCGGCTTCAGGTGGTGGCCGTAAATGATCTGGCACCTGCGGCCACTTTGGTTCATCTGCTCAATTTCGATTCTGTTTTCGGACGTTTGGAGCCCAGAGCCATCCTGAGGGGGACCGATGCGTTTTCTGTGGGGCCCGAGGGCCCGGAAGTAAAAGTTCTGGCCCGACGCCAACCTGGGGAAATTCCCTGGTCTGATCTGGGGGTGGATGTGGTCATTGAATCGACAGGGCATTTTCGAAGTACAGATAAAGCCCGTTCCCACTTGGAATCCGGCGCGCAAAAAGTCATCGTATCCGCTCCGGCGGAAGACACCCTACCCACCGTGTGCATGGGCATCAACCACACGCTTCTTACAGCGCAGGACCGACTGGTTTCAAATGCTTCCTGCACCACCAATTCCGCCGCCCCCCTGCTGGAAATTCTGGACCGGCATCTGGGCCTTGAGCAGGCTTTTGTGACCACAGTGCACGCTTACACCAGCGACCAGCGGCTGCACGATGCCCCCCACAGCGATCTGCGCAGAGCGAGGGCCGCCGCCGTCTCCATGATTCCCACCACCACGGGCGCCGCTAAAGCGTTGTATAAAATTTTTCCCCATCTTACCGGGAAACTGGGGGGCGCCGGGGTGCGGGTGCCCGTGCCCGACGGATCGCTCACAGATCTGACGGCCACAGTGCGCCGCACCGTGTCTGCAGACACCCTGAATCAAATTTTTAAGGAAGAAGCCAAGAACAGGTATCCGGGAATTATGGAGTACAGCGAAGACCCTCTGGTTTCAGCGGATATCGTGGGCAATCCCCACTCGGTCGTCTTTGATGCCGGCCTCACTACCTGTCTGGATAACATGGTGAAAGTGGTGGGTTGGTACGACAATGAATTTGGCTATTCCGCCCGCCTTCTCGACCTGGCGGAATACCTGATGAGCCTGTGAAAAAGTCCCTTCTATGAAGCGTCCGCAGTTGGATTCTGAGGATTTCTACATGTCTCCGGAAGGATTTCTTGTTTTCACGGAAAAATATCACCTGAAACGCGGGTATTGCTGCCAAAGCGGATGCCGCCACTGCCCATACGGCTACAATAAAAAAACCGGTCGCTTGGAAAAACCGGATAGAACCAAAAAGAATTGAAGGCATGAACACTTTGGGCCATCTGCTGCGTCTCACCACTTTCGGAGAATCCCACGGGCCGGCAGTGGGCGGCGTTCTGGATGGGTTCCCTGCCGGTTTTAAGCCCGACTTTGAAAAAGTGAACCTTTGGAATGCCCGGCGCAGACCGGGAAGCACTTCTCTGGGCACACGGCGGGAGGAAGCCGACGTTCCAGAGTTTCTCTCCGGGCTGCAGGACGGCCTCACCAACGGGGCCCCCCTGGCTTTCCTTCTCCGAAATACAGACCAGAGGCCCCAGGATTATGCGGGTCTCAGGCATAAATTCAGACCTTCGCACGCTGATTTCACCTATTTTAAAAAATATGGCCTAATGCCCGCTCCGGGGGGTGGCCGCGCCTCCGCACGGGAAACGGCGGTACGGGTCACCGCCGGCGCCCTGGCCCTTCAATGGCTGGCTGCAAAAGGCGTTGGCATTCGCGCTTGGACCGAGCAAATCGGCGCCATCCGATGGACCGCCGGGGATAATTGGCCGGAGGAAGAGGCTATCTACGCCACCGAATCCCGCTGTCCGGACCCACACTCGGACGAAGCCATGCGTCATCTTGTTCAGGCTTTGCGGGAAAAAGGGGACAGCATTGGCGGCACAGTGCGGTGCGTGGTCACAGGGCTGCCTCCGGGTCTTGGGGAACCCGTGTA
Source organism: Flavobacteriales bacterium (assembly GCA_025055575.1). GTDB lineage: Bacteria > Bacteroidota > Bacteroidia > CAIKAF01 > CAIKAF01 > JANWWQ01. The sequence goes on from JANWWP010000077.1 coordinate 9,895, forward strand.
TGGCAAGCTGACGGCGCTTCTGGCCATGGCTTTGTGGAGTATTAATGCCGTGAAAGGCCTGGATTTTGGCGCCGGTTTTGAAGCGGTGGATCACACAGGTTCCGCCCTCAACGATCTTTTTGAAACAGATGGCCTTAAAGTGGTCACGCGCACCAATCATTCCGGCGGTATCCAGGGTGGCATTTCCAACGGAATGCCTTTGGTTTTCAGGGTTTTGTTTAAACCTCCTTCTACCCTCGCCAGGCCCCAGGAAACGCTGGATCTCTCCGGACAAAAAACGACCATCGAAGGCCGTGGCCGCCATGATCCCTGTGTGGTGCCAAGGGCCGTTCCGGTGGTGGTGGCCACCACCGCACTGGTGCTCATGGACGCATGGTTGATGCACCAGGCCCGATATCCGGAATTCTTTTACCCACAATCTCCGGCATTCCCTCATGCGACTGGATAAATTCTTGTTCGTCTGCCGTTTGTTTCCTACCCGCTCCCGCGCCACGCAAGCCTGCCTGGGCGGCCGCATCAAGCTCAACGGGCGCCCGGCAAAACCTTCGAATCTTGTGATTCCTGGCGATTGTATCCAAATACAACACAAGAATGAGCAGGCACAATATCGAATCCTTTGCTTACCCAAAAACCGCGTGAGCGCCTCGGATGTCCCCCAAGTCATGATGCCGACCCAGCCCCCTTCAAAAGGGCCTGACGACGCCATGACTAAACACCATAAAAGCGCAAGGACCCGTGGCCGCCCCACAAAAAAAGACAGGAGAAGTTGGGAAGATTTTTCGGATAGCCTGTTGGAAGAATAATTTTTTATGGTCTATCCAATAAGCCGAATTGATCCACGCGATAACCAGAGAAATTTGTCAAAAAAGAAATAAAGAAAACCAGCGTTACTTAAAAGCATGAATTTTCATCCAAACCATCCCCTGATACTAGGCTTCATAAAAGTCAAAGTCCATTTTTTCAGACTTATTTCATAGCTTTGATGTCCCTTTCTTCCTAATTTGAACTTTTTAAAAACCATAGTGTACTACCTGTAAAATACAACTTATGGAATCCCATCAGAATCCCTCCGCCAATGTGCAGCGCAACAGCAGCCTGTACAAAGCCATGGGCTATTTGGTAGCACTGTCCCTTCTCCTCCTGGCTTTTGAATGGAAAACTTTTACGGTGTTCCTGAAAGACACCCTCAGCATAAAAAATTCCGGTGAGGAAATCCAGATCCAGGCCATCATCATCCCGAATACGCCGCCCCCTCCACCCGTAGCTGCCCCGCCGCCCCCCGATATTGTGGACGTTATTAAAATCGTGGAAAACGATAAGGAAATTGAAAATGAATTAGAAGTTGAAAACGCCGATGCCCCGGACGTGCTCAATGTAGCCGTCAGCTCCGGTGGCACTCCGGATCCCGGCCCCGCGGAAGAAGTCAACGACAACGAAGTCTTTATGGTAGTGGAGGAAATGCCCAGATTCGCAGGATGCGAGTCTATAAAAGACGAGGAAAAAGCGCAGGAGTGTTTTCAGAAGGAAATCGGAAAATTTCTGGGCAAAAACATCGTGTATCCTCAAAGGGCCAAAGAAGCCAACGTGGAGGGAATTGTCTATGTGTCCTTTGTGGTGGGCACCGACGGCAACGTGAAAGATGTTAAACTCCTGCGCGGAATTGGCTTTGGTTGCGATGAAGAAGCGTTGCGGGTGATCAGCAAACTTCCCCGTTTCACACCGGGCAAGCAACGCGGACGCCCGGCTCAGGTTAGCTATAATATTCCTATCAACTTTAAATTGCGGTAAAAGGTCTTTCCCGCACGTTCAGACCTCCCTGTGCCATTCCGCAACCTCCGAATGCGGAATTACAAACTGTTCATATTATTATTATTAGGGGAACTTTTATGCTTTTTAAGGCCCTTTCCCCTCTTCGCGCAATCCAAAAAATCCGATTCCCAAAAGGCTCGGAAGGAACAAAAGGAATCCCGCGGAAATCTGATTACCCTCGGCGTGGAACCCTCCCTGCTCTTTCCTACAGAATTGTTTGGAAGTGCGGCTCTGAAGGCCGAAAACCCTAATTACCGGATAGCGTTCTCGCTGCGCCCTCTGATGTCTTACCGGGCCGGACTGGGCATTCGATTGGATGCTTTTAAGCTGGGGCGTGCAGCCTTGAGCAATCAGTTTTCCTTAGCCACCGGTCTGTTTTATTCCCAGCGTCGATGGCAGGCTGTGGTGGAAAACAAATCCAACCCAGAAAATCCCACTGTAATCGGGAAGGATGAAATACGCTTCATTTCGTATGAAATGCCTCTCCTGCTTCAGTTGCATGTGCAGGCGGGTGAAAAAGTCTGGTTTTCCGCCGGCACCGGAATGGGGGTGGAATTCTTTCCAAGCCATGCCTACGTGCCGGATGCAGCGGCTCACACACCGCCCGCAGACGGCTATTGGCTCTGCTATCTGGCCCGAAAAAATCTGTTTGTTCCGGCCTTCAAAATGCATTTAGGCGCTGAATGGCGCACCCTGAAAGCGGGCTACCTTTATGCCGGGATGTCTTATCACCAGCCACTCCCCAGAATGGGTGATGCCTTCTGGAGGGCCGATATCGGGGATCAGGCTGTTCACCCTTATGCCACACCGGATTTTCCAGCCGGTCATCCGGATCTGTCCATGCGTGTGGGAGGAAGCTGGTTTTCCCTGGACTTGAAATATTTCTTTAAGCCCAGCCGCACTGGGACCAAGCCGACGCCATTTTCTCCTGCTCCGTGATGGTCATTGATTTAGATCAGCTTTTTCAACTTTGTATGGGTCATTCCCTTGAGAAAAAAGTACCATGGAACGCCTCCGGCTGGACCAACTGTTGTTAAAACGAGGCTTTTTCGACTCCCGCAGCCGCGCCCAGTGGGCCATTCGACAGGGTCTTGTACAGGTAAACGGGCGGGCCCTCCTGAAAACCGGGGAAAGAGTGGACGCCCAGTGCCGCCTGGAAGTGCAGGACCATCCGGCTTTCCGCTACGTGGGATTTGGCGGCATGAAATTGTTCACCGCCCTGGAAGCCTTTAACGTGTCCGTGAAAGACCTGTGGGCTATGGATATTGGAGCCAGCACCGGCGGCTTCACAGACTGCCTCCTGCAAATGGGCGCCCGACGCGTCCTGGCCGTGGATGTGGGCACCGGCCAGCTGCACCCAAAGTTGCGGCGCGACCCGCGCGTGATATCCCTGGAGGGAACCGACATCCGCGGTTTGCAGTATCCCTACATCGCCTCCCTTATCACTGTAGATGTTTCCTTCATTTCCTTAACCCAAATCCTGCCGGATGTGATGCGCTTTGTGGATCAGGACGGGACGGTGATTTTGCTGATAAAGCCCCAATTTGAGCAGGACAAAAGGATGCGTTTCCGAGGCGGCGTCATCCGCAATTTCGAACTGGTGCTGGAAGCCGTGGATAAAGTGACCCGCGCTGCCGAAAGCTGCGGCCTGTACGTCAAGGAGGTGACGCTGGCCCCTGTGGAAGAAGAAAAAAACGTGGAAGTGCTGGCGCTTTTCCGCCTGTATAAACCGGCTTTTCGGATGCGCGTCATCCATCAGCTCAGGGAATACTACGATCCCACAACGCCCCGTCTGGAAGCCATTCCCTATTCGCCGGAAGATATGCGGTAAGCAGGAATCCTGTCTCATGGCGTTTCCGGGAAGGCCTGAAGAAAACACCCAGGGCCGGGGTATAAGTGCGGATGGCGGCGGGGGCACAGCGTTAAATTCTCAGCGACTGTGTGAAATTGCTTATTATAGCAGTATTGGCGTATGGTGGCGTAATATCATACTTTTTCTAAGTATTGACGCCATAAATGTATAAAAATCAAATCATTTTTGTATTATTGCAATAAAAAAAGTGTTACCAACAAGGTGAAGAAAAAGAAAACGACAACGAAAATGACAGAGAAAATGGTTTGAGAATGAATAATGAAATGACAATGAAAGAAAAAAGATTTAGTTTTTTGCCGACCCGCAAGAAAGTAAAGCGGAAAGCCGACCCACATTTGGCACATTGCCTTTTGCCCGGCACACAAGCCAACGCTTCGCAAAAGTCTAAGAGCCAAATCTTTCCGACACACAATTCATTGATATTAATAAATTTGAGTATTTTCACACTTCCTTTAATATGGAACATTTAAACAGAGATAATATGAGAAATATTTTAACACTAATTTTTTTTAGTTTTTGCATTATTAATTTTGTAACTGCACAATACTATTCACGCATGGGAGACGAAGCTATGAATAATGGCGAGTATCAACGAGCTATTGACTATTATAGCAAAGCATACGACCAAAACCCATCTGATGATTTAACCAAAAAAATCAATCTTGCCCAGAGTCTTAAAAAAGAGTTTGAAGACATTGATAAGGCTATTTCTGCACAAAATTTTGCAGAAGCCGAGGTTCATATTAATAATGTATTAATGATTGACCCTTCAAATAAATTCATTGAAGAAAAACGTCAGCAAATAAAACAAAAGCAATCTCAAAACAGCCGGGCTCAACGTCAAAAAAATTGGAGGCACTTTACTTATGTTTTTAAGGGTGATGATGCAGTACATCGTAGGTTCGGTGGTTTTCATATAAGTGCTGGTTATTCAAAAATAAATGAAAAATTTTATAAACCATTCTTTGGAATTGATACTTTAATGCCTATAAGTAAAAACAACAATGGATATAATATTAATTTGTACTATAATAATTCTCAGAAAATTCCCTTAACATTAGAATTTGGTTTTACAATGAACGATGCTTTTTTAAACGGTCTTAGGAATGGTGGGTATTCACAATTTAAAGTGTCTTTTCATAAATTGCATTTTGGTCTTTCATATTCAATTAGACCAATAAAAATGCTCAATTTTGATATTGGTGGGGGGTATAATATTGGCAATTTCAATACATATACATGTTCAACAAGTACGCCAACAGGATCGGCTCCTAAAGAACTTTATAGGGATAAATATAGTTTTTCTGAGCCGTATTACAAATTGGGGTTGACAATTATGTTTAATAATAAGTATGGTGGTGGGTTAAGTTATCATTATAGTTCTAATTTTAATCCTGAAAATAAGATGAGTTTTCATAGTGTTTCCTATATTTTTGGAAAAAAACCAAGCCTGTGGATACTTGGATTAGGATTGTTACTTGGATTGGCTGCCATTTCCATTTCCATTTCTTAACAACTAAAATATTTAATAATGAAAAAGCAAATTTTTAATGTCGCTGGCCTGTTCTTAATATTTTCAGTATTAACTGCATGTAATAAATATTTTAGCAGTGCAATGTCTGATATTAAGAAAAATAAAATTACTTCAACAACTGTAAGTAATTTAGAAACCGCAAAAAGTAAAAGAAATAAAAAGATTGAAAGCTATTATCAACTTGCAAGAATTTATCATTATAAGCAAGATTTGCAAAATCTTGATAAAGCTAAAGAATATTACCAGTATCTAATTAGTAATAGTAATGACGCTAATTTAAAATCTCAGTATGAAAAGCTAAAGAAAAAGCAATCTGTTGACAGATATTCGTTCGAGAGTGCATTGAAGAATGTTAACGATTTAATTGACACACGTATATTTAATTTGTATATTAAGATTAATACCCTTAATGGATACAAACAATTTATCTCAAAATACCCTAACAGCAATCATATTATTGATGCTAAAAATAAAGCTTTTGAGATAGCATGTTCAATAAATACCTTAGAAGCTTATAAGGAATATATTTCAAAATTTCCCTATCACAAAACAGATGATGCAAAGGACAGAGCATATAAATTAGCTGTATCCATTAATACACTTGAAGTTTACAAGTCTTTTCTTACAGATTTTGAAGGTTACAGAAAAGATGAAATACACGAGAAAGCTTTTAAAATTACGGAAGGGCTTAACACTATAGATGATTATAACTTCTATATAAGTACATTTCCTGATAGTAAGATGAATCAAAATGCTATTTCAAACCGAGACTACATTATCGTTTCTAATTTTATAAAATCAATATCAAGTAAATCTTTAGTTGCTCAATTTTCAGAAATAGATAATTTTCTCTATAATAATTCAGATAATGTCCAAAAAGATATTTTGACAGAATATACAAGCAGTATTTTACCAAATATTTCTAGTTTATCAGAATTTCAAAATACATATAGGGTATTATACAAGAATTCATATAAAACATCTGCAATTTCAAATATATTAAACGATTATTTTGGCAATGAAGTACTAAATGTATTCGGTGTTGATGATAGTTATAAAAATGTTCTATCAAATTATTCATACAACTACAATAGATTCAAACCGATTTTAGAAAATCGAATAAAAACATATAATTCAATCCTTTCTACTTATAATCTGCCTTCTTCAATTATAAATGAAATAAAAAAAAGTAAATTAAATGAAGAATTTATTTTAAAATATTATCCATTAAAAGAAATTGTTGATAATATGCCTAAATACGATGATGCAGAGCATAGGGTGAATGCTACTCAAATTCGTTCTCTGCTAAATACTACATATTATAGT
>JANWWP010000015.1 GCA_025055575.1 Flavobacteriales bacterium
CATGGGGGTGGCGGTACTTCTGCAGGTGGTAGGTTCCTCAGAGGTACAACTTCAACAACCGGAATTACAGCTGCAGACCAATCTAATAATATTGCAGAGGTGAATATGGCTGATGTTGGTACTCCAAATAGCTTAACGGTCTCTGTTCCCGATAATGGTAGTTGGTCTGGTTGGCTTACAGATTATTATTTAACTACATCTAATGATGCGATAAGATTTAGAAAACATGGTAGAGAAACTTTTCCCGGTTATTACACCGTTCGTTGGATTATGAGAATAAAATAAAATAATGTTTTTAATTATAATTTGATAAACTTAGAATTGATAATACCAATCTTTCTTCTAACCTGCACCACATACACCCCTGCCGGCAGGGGGCTCAGGTCCAGGTGCAGGCGGTTCTGATAGCTGGCCACCAGGCGGCCATCGGTGGTGAGCACATCCACGCGGAGCAAATCCGGAAAGTCGCCGCGGATGACCAGGTATTCCTGCGCAGGATTGGGATAGACAGAAATCTCGGCAAGGGGCAGTGTCGCTGGATCTGTGCTTTGGACAGACTTTAATATTTCGATGGTATGCGTGCCGGAGGGCAGATTTAGGATGTGGCGGAGCACGCCGTTTGGGTCGGTAGAATATAAGCCACTCCTCTCCTAAACTTATCATGAAATAATTTTTTTAGAATGCGTTCTGCCACATGTTGTCAATTTCAAACATTTAGAACTGATAACATTAAAAGAGATTATCAGAAAAAGTTTATAACCGCCCACTTCCACTATTTAAATGCGAAACATAACACTAACTTAGTTAGATTTTAAAAACTTACAAAACCCTACACAATACCTCAAGGTTGCCTACTGCTTTTCGAGGCCCTTGATCACCGGCTCCAAAGGCTGGGCCAACTTTTTGTGGGGCTTCATATGCACGCCCATCAAAGCGGCCAAAGTGGGGGCCACTTGCTCTTGCCAGGTATCGGCGGGCTGCTGCCATTCCCCGGCGGCCGGTACGCCCGGCCCCATCATGGCCACCCACACTTCCCGGCCACCGTGGCGCCGGTTGTGGTGCTGCCATTTTTCCACAGGGTCTTCTCCGCGGCCATGGTCCGTAGTAACCACCAGAAGGGTTTTGTTCCGGTATTCAGGCACATCCTGTATCCAATCCCACAGATAACGTAGATAAGCGTCCTGCAGATGGGCCGCCCGAATGTAGTGGTCATAATGGCCGCTATGGCCGAAATGATCGGTTTCGTCAAAGCCGATGTGCACAACACGCGGCTTGAACCGCGTAATATACTCCATGGCAAAGCGGAAGGTGAAGGTATCTTTTTCCGCTCCGGCAAAAGACGCCGGGGGCCGTGTCCAATAAGTACGAAAATGGAGCGGGCGGCTTCTGAGTCCGCTGCCTGAATCGGGAGAAAGGTCCACAAAGTAGTCTGTACCGTTGCGCCACGCATTGATGATGCGGGGAAAGGCATTCCAGGTGCCAAATATGGCCATGCGGCCGCGAAACCGCGCATCGGCAGCCAGGGCATCGAACAGGGTAAAATTTGGGTTCCGGCGATAGCCATTGCTGTTAATTTTTTTATCTACCCGGCCACAGAATAATTCGCTGTAACCCGGGTAAGAGAACCAGTAAGGATTGCGCAGGTTGTGCCGGGAACCATAGGCCGGATTGCCCAAAACGACGCCTTGCCGGGCGATTACATCCCACATGAAAGGCATGATGCGCCGCCGGCTTTCCTGAGGCGTATCAGCCCCAAAATCCCTTTGAAGCAGCTCCGGCTGATGGCAATAGCGGCTTTCCAGCATTTTTTGCTGAAGGCCTCCAAAAAATTCCTGCCACCGATAACCATCGAGCGTCACGATGATTAGATTTTCAGGCGAGGATGCCGGTCCCTGAGCTGCGCCGGTATTAAAAAAAGGCGCAGGGATAACCAGGCTTAGAATAAGATTTTTCAGCATTTTCACGGTGCCCAAGATAATTTTTTTGTATGACTTGAATAAGAATCCGATTTAAACAAATCCGGGGGCCGATCGCCGATATTTTAGTATTTATGTTGCTGTTTTATGGGCCGAAAACCAAGTAATAAATCCCGATCTGAGAATCTAAATAAGAAAATGGCTATTCTGGCGCGCATCCGCCCCATCTTATTCCAGGAAGGCTTTTCCCATCTTTCCATGGATGATCTGGCACGCCAAATGGGCATGAGCAAATCCACTTTGTACATGTATTTCCGTACACGGGAAGACATTTGGGAAGAAATACTCCGCGGGTTGCTGGCCCACCTTAGGGACGAATTTGAAATCCTGAACGATGAAGCCCTTCCCTATCTTGAAAGATTAAACCGGGTATTGGCGGGCGTGGGAGAAATGCTGGACAGAGTATCCGACCGATTTTGGGCGGATTTGAGTTATTCGGCGCCTGACCACCAATACCTGATACATGAAACGCAGAATATTCTCTTGGATCACATTAAATTCTTTTATAAAGAAGGTCTGGAAACCGGGGTTTTAAAAGAAGGCCTGGATCTGGACATCCTGGTCACAACCGACCTGCTTTTTTGCCAAGCCTTGCTGCAAAAAGGACGCGGGAGAATGTCCGGACGCTCCTACCGGGAAGTGCTGGACGGCTATTTCAAAATAAAAACCCGGGGGATTCTGGCTGAGGAAATCAGTGAAAATCAAGAGGAAACCTTGCGTAGAAATTGATAAGAATGAATCACTTCCAAAGCGGAAAAACTGACATAAGTTACAAAAAACACGACAATAAAAGGTAGGGCATTCTGGCGGTTGAACAGCACATAAACCGTGAGAATAAAGAGCAACAGAAGCATCTTGAACGCGGTGAGCCCCATGAAAAAACGGACAAACAAGGCGGCCGAACGCTGACTTCCTAACCGCAACAACACATAGTGAAAAACACTGAAAAAGAAGAACATAAAAATAATAAGCGCCAGACCAAAAGTGAGGGAATAATGCTGCGGTATGAACCACAGGGCTAAAAAATGCAGGGCTATGAGGCTGAGGCAAACAACGCCGGCACGCTTAACAAAAACAAAGAAACGTTCAATCATGGGACGCTGAATTTTTATTGATGCGAAGGAGAAGCCAAAGCACAGAGACCACAGCCATCAGAGCGCCAAACAGGGTGAGCCAGGGTTGTGTGTGCCACAGGTTGTCGGCCCATACACCGCCTCCCACCAGGCCCAGACAGAGCACCACCAGCCTCAGGCCAAGGTCCGCGTAGCGAAAAATATCACTTTTCTTCAACCAGAGGAGGTTTGCCGACCGGTGTGGACATAACCTTGGGCGCCGCCGAAGGTGTAGCGGCCGGGGTGGGCGTTGCAGGTTTAATCTGCTCATGCATATTGCATCGGCCGGTGAAGATCGCTCCCGGTTCGATGGAAAGCTTGCCCGTTACGATATCCCCGGTGACGTCAGAGGTGTTTTTGAGCGTGACAAGATCTTTCACCTGCAGATTGCCTTGCACCTTGCCCGAAATATCGGCCTGATGACACACAATGTTGCCTTCCACCCATCCATCCGGACCCACCACTACCTTGCCTTCACACTGGATGGTGCCTTTGAGCCTTCCGTCGAAGCGAATGTTCCCCTTTGAAATGATATTCCCCTCGATGGAGGTGCCTTGGATAATCGTATTGAAAGTTCCTGCGGCATCCGGGCGGGTGGAAGCTTCACTTTTGGCAGCCGTTGGCGACTGTTGTGATTTGTTGAACATGATGCAAAAGGTATTATGGGGCTAAAATAGATATTTTTTTAACAAAACCCCGTTCAAAATTTTAGGGATTCAGATAGAACCAGTTGCGGCCGGCTGGCGAGCGATGTGGATTTCGCAGAAGAAAATGCTCATCGAGGCTGTTTCGAAGGAACGAATCGGAAAGGCCTTTTTTAATAGCCACCTTGAGGGGTGCTCCTGATTTGGGATCCCTGTAAATGAGGATTGAATCCTGTGTAAAGTCTTTCTCAAATTTCAGAACGCATTCGGCAAAGATTTCAATATCCGGGTTGTACCAAGATGGCCTATTGCGAAACACCCAACGCACAGCGGAATTGAAATCACAGTAATAGTAATTCTGCTGAAAAATGAAACCGGTAGCAATGAAATACCAGATATTGAATCCCAGGACTACAGACAAAAGATACTTAAAGATGTTTTTTGAGGTCTGAAGGTATATTCCCACAAGACCGGCTTGAAAAACCAAACCAATCCAGGCGCCATACCGCAGCATACGAATTTGTCCAGGATGCCAATTGCTCTGCGATAGCAAGGGCAACCACATGAGAACGGTGATGCCTAGCCAGGCCAAACCTTCAAAATCTTTTTTGAAGGCCCGCACCAGAGCCCAGATCAAGAAGATCGGAAAAGCCAAAGGATACCCCAGGATGAGCCCTTGCTGCAGATCCAAATAAGCGCTCCAAAGCCTTGACAAGGTGATATTTTCTGTCTGTAAAAAGGAGGATGCCAACACATTTGGGGTATTAAATAAATACATATAAAACGCCGATGGCAACCAAACTAACGAAGCTAAAATCAGACCTTTGACCAGTTTAAGGTAATTCTTTTCTTTAACCAGCCTCCACAAGGGGACGATCATCCACGCCGCCGCACTGGGGTTTTGCAGAGCGGCCACCAGGGTGCAGGTTATGGATAGAAAGGGCCTGCGGGCCAAACAAGACAGAACCGCCGCGAAAATTCCCGCCTGTGTTAATAACTCCGGACCTTTGAAATCCAGATACCAAGCCATGGGTGACAGCACACCCAATGCAAAAGCCAAAGCCCTGGCCTTCCAGGGGAAGCGATTTTCCAACAGAACATAAGCCAACACCGCCAGCCATATCCAGACATTGGTGAGGGTCATGGCTCGAAACGGAGGGATATCCAGCCAAAGACATAAATAGTGAGCGGGAACTGTGAGAATGTTATAGAAAAAAAAATGGCCGAAATAATATTTCCCGTTGCGCGGCGACCTATAAGCTCCGGCCACAGCCGGGATTTCCGCATGCGCAAGTTTCTCAAAATCCGCCCTCCAAAGCAAACGCGCTGAAGTGTCGGCCTCCTGCACGTAATGGTCGGCCTTTTCGGCCGCTTCGGGCACCACCGACAGCCGGCCATATTCGGCAATGCCGACCTGCATCATCAGATATTCTTGCCAGTCGCCCCAAATACGGGTGGGAAGCCATCGGAAGGCTGCGCCGTGGAGAAACACAGCACACATCAGCCAAAGGCCCGCAAGCGCTATCCGCCACCCACGATGGGCCCTCGGATTTTCCCTCAGGGACGAACAAATTTTAAACACCAGACTGCATCTTTAATCCGAAGCCTCACCAACCCCATCCTTGGCATTCCGGCCAAAGGAACCGTCAAATATCCGGCAGCGGAAGCCTGCAAATCATCTTTCGAATACAGAAGTTTTCCCTCCAGACTCCAGATTTCCAAATTTGCCGGGCGCTCTGGTGATGGGTCTAAAAAAAGACGCAGTTCCTCACCCAAAACAGAGATACGAAATGAAGATGGGTCAGGAGGACTTTCGGAATTCACCTGAGCCACGGGCACAGAATTCCCCAGGCTGTCAATTTTCCACATGAGCAAGGCCCGCAGCCCAGGCCCTTGCCCCGTTAATTCTCCGGTGGCCAGGAGGCCGCCATCGGGTGTCTTAAGCAGTCCATATGCAGCGCTCTGACCCTGATTGCCCACATTGGTGCCCCAGGTCAGCTGATCATTGTCGTAGCGAAAAGCCGTGGCGGCCGTGAATCCTTGCCCGAGAAAAGTGGTTTTTCCTGTGAGATAATAATCGTCCTGCCCAAAGCACTTTATTTTATGGTAGGTATTATCGAATTGCAATGGGAAGTAAGGCGCTGGCACATAGGTTGTGGAAGTGCCGGGCACGATGTATCCGATGAGAGGTGCCAACCGGTCGTTCAGAGGATCCCGCACCGAACCGCAAAACCAAATTTTTTGGCCATCATAATCGATCCCCGTGATTTTTTCCTGAAAGTTGGCCTGACCTAACAACTGAAACCCTTTCAAACTTCCATCCCAGCGGTTGAGAAAAAGCAGGGCCGCCTGCCCATCGGAACCCAAAACGCTGTGCCCGCCTAAAGCCATTAAGGAATCTGAAAAAACGACAACCGCCTCAAACCCAGCTTCCTCTTGCCCGGGAGGAAGCCAGTGCACCTGCCATTGTATCGCACCCTGCAAATCGGTGCGCATGGCCCATCCCTGTGCCACCCCCAAAGAGTCGTAGGCCATCCCGCACAAATACAGCGAGGAATCGGCAGCTGCAACAGCCTGAGGCAAACACCACCCCAGCCCTTGGAAAGTGCGGGTGAACAAAGTATCGCCCGAGGCATCCAAACACAACAACCATCCCTCGTAACGACCGCTGGGTATTTTTTTGGTATACCCCGTGGCATATCCGTAGTTTCCGTACCAGACAATGTCCCGCAAAACATCGGTGTCGGGCCCGCCATAGGTTTTTTGCCATTGCCAGAATCCCAAAGGATTAACGCACACCAGAAAACCATCGGCTGCGCCAGCTCCAAAACTTCCCGTATAACCGGCCGCCACATAATGGCCATTCGGTGTGGCAGCCAAGCCAAAGCCTCCGTCTTCCAAGGGACCGCCAAAAGTGCGGGCAAACACCACCTGGCCCACTCCGCGGAGGAAAGAAAAACAGAGTAAGATCAACAAGCCCCCTGATTTCATTTTTTCATCTGGACCAGACTTTCGAAAGACAAAAATATCCGCCCAAACCACTATTCCAGGAGGGCGCCAGCAGGGCATCCAGCATAGAGGTACCCAATCCGGCTTTCCATCCTCCCGGAAGTTTGAGGGCCAGATGAAATCCCCCGTTCCAGCGCCCCCAGCCGCCATATTGTCCGGAAAACTGAAAAGCCAACATGGCATGGGGATGCACCGTAAGGCCCAAAGCGGTTTCGGGAATTTGAAAAAGCCCGGTGCGATAGCGGACCTGCAAGGATAGTCCCACTTTTTGGCCCGGGAAATACCCGGTAAACCTCAACGACAACAATGCCGGCAGAGCCATGTTCCATCGGGCTCTGTGCCAGGGTTTCAAAATGGCTGTCTGTGCGCTGTCCAGGATTTGGCTGATAAAGGCCGAATCAATCCGGAGCACATGAGGAATATAGACCCCTTGAAAATTCAAAGCGGTATCCAGAGAAAAGTGCCGTGTGCCGATGTTTCCGAAGATTTTGCCCACATCCCGCGCTTCCGCCTCCACACTAAAACTCCGCCACCGAATACCGGCCGCCATGTGGAAAGAAAAGCCAGCGCCTCGAGGATTGAAATACGAAGCCCGGTGGGGATCGCTTTGATGCCATTGGATGTGTCCGGCGGTTTTAATAAAGCTGCCGTCTTCCGAGGTGATGAGATAGCCATCTTTCCAATGACCTGAGAAAAACTGGGTGGGGTTCACATAATTCAGGGAAGCCATCCAGTGCAAACGCATGGTGGGGAACACACACCACTTAAATAGGCCCACGCCGGCCTCCTGCCATGTGAGGGCGCGCACTTTTAAGGGCGATAGCACCAGCGAATCCCCTGCCCAGGGCGCATTCCCATAAAGAGCCAGACGTCCTGCATCGTCTGTAAAACGCGCACCCCAAAGCGTGGAACCTCCCAAATGCACATGCCAGCCCAGATGGTGACGCCCCATGAAACCGCTATCCGGCCGTTCGCCATAGACCACTTGCCAGGAAACGTCAACCCCTAAACGGTTTGTGCTCCGGAGTCGCTCATAACTGCGCACTTTTACATCTTCACCGATATAGCGGCCGCGTAAATACAGGGCCAGAAAATCGCTGTTTATGGCTGAACTTTGGACGCAGGCCGACCCATACATGCCCAGAATCCTCCGGGGCGTGAGAGTATCTGAGGACTGCCCCCCCCACATCATGTGGGCTAACCAGGCCAAAGTCCAAAAAGGGGGAATCATCCGTTAAATCCTGACCACGGCGCTGGCTACCAGCCGTGTTTTCAACTTATAAAAATCATAAAAAACCGGGGGCGTGGTTCCAACCGGACCGTTAAACCTGAGCTTCCACACCAGACGCTGATTGTTTAACAAAACATCTTTCCTGTTTCCTTCAAGAATTCCTGTGAGAGTTTTCTGTATTGGCACATTCTCCGAGCCTGAGAGAGAAACCTGGGCAGATGGGATAAAATGTTCTTCTAACAAGGAATCCAAAACAACCCCCTGATCACTCAAAATATAGACCTGAGCATCTAAATCAAAAGGATAGGTGTTTTCACATAATAAAAATATTTTCAGCGATTTAATTCTTTTCAATTCTTCCGTCAACTGAATTTTGTAGGGCACCGTGTCCATCAAGAGCAACTGATTAAATGAAAATCCCATTGGAAACAGAATTTGAGTTCTAAGCGCAGTTTTTGAAGTGTTGTACACAAAGTCCTGTCCGGCCACGGCACCGGGAACAGGGTTAATTTGGGCTTTGGCTTGAAACACAATTTTATCGGGCATGTTTTCGATAAAAGCTTTCAGGTTGCTGTTGGCAGCAGAGGCTTCCGATTCAAAAAAAACAGGGGTGTAAGGCCCCGCTTGAGATGGCAAATTGACAGCCCTGCCCAGCAAAATGGCGCCTTGAGTGAGGGGGGCATTCAAAGCCATTGATTGGCCTGTGCGCGAATTGAGCCCCACTAAACTTAAAATGCGGGCGCTCAGGTCTGCTCCGATGCCATTTTCAATAAAAATCTTGATGAAGGGCTCTGTCATGCTAAAACTGCCGGAATGAACCAAGTTGAACAAAGACACGGTGAGCGTTTCGGGCTTTAATTCAAAAGTGCGGGGGGCAATGCTGCCACGTGCAAAATAGGGTTTAATGTTTTCGAATCTCAGAAAGGTATTCACCAGCATGGCGCCAGCCGGCACCGCCAAGGGCGGGTCACCGGGGGGAATTTCGGCGGTGATAAGGATGCGCAGGCGATTGGCTTTCAGGTTGTCATCCCCTGTGAGGTCAAACACGTATCCTTTCAGATCAATTTCTCTTTCCAAAACGGAAGTCCCTCCCGGAGGCGCCGGCGGAATGGTGTCACTGAGGCTGAATGGTACACCGTTGAGAGAAGCTTTGGGTGCGGAATAATTGACCCTGACGCGGGCCTGGACAGCGGTTTCTGCGCGGATGCGCACCTTGCCATCCCCCACAATCAGCTGGTTCACAGAAAAATCCTGCACGGCAAAAACCACATAATTGTTATAAACCGTAAGGGGATTGCCCGGGTAAATGGTGATGGCCCCCGGAAGACTCAGAGCGTAGGCGAAACCGGTGTCAGGCACCTGCAAAAGTGTATCGATTGGAATGCGATACACTTCCTTGTCGTAAGCAAAGTACACGCGACGCTGAGGATCATACCCCACCAAAGAATCCCCGAAAATGTTGGCGGGCGTTAAGTCGCTCCAGGCTATGGGTATCGTCCAGGCAGTGTCCCACTCCGGATTATCCAAGCGGCAACCGGAAAGAACCCACAGCTCCAGGCTCAAAACCCCCATAAATGCAATCCGGGCAAAGCGCATGCCGCTGCAAAATAAACTCAGCTTTTCTTTTTTTCAGGAAGGATGTTGGGTTCCTGAGGTAAAGGTCTGACCTTTGTCCAATCATGATCCAGACAAACAGCTATGCCCGTTTTTTTGAAAACAATCCATTGTGCCGCCTGATGGGTATCGAGGTGCCCATTGTGCAGGCCGGCATGGTATGGTGCAGCGGCTGGCGCCTGGCAGCGGCCGTCAGCCAGGCTGGAGGCCTGGGCCTCATCGGCGCCGGAAGTATGGATCCGCCGACTCTGGAACACCATATCCGTAGCGCACGGGAGGCCACTCAAAGACCCTTCGGCGTCAATATTCCCTTGCTCTACAAACATGCCGAAGCCCATCTGGAAGTATGTCTTAAGGAAAAAGTACCCATCCTGGTCACCTCGGCAGGCAATCCGCTGGCTTTTTCCGAAAAAATCCGCGCAGCGGGCCTCCTCTGGGGTCATGTGGTGAGCAGTGTCCGATTTGCAAGAAAAGCCGTAGAAGCGGGATGCCATTTCGTGGTGGCCGAAGGATTTGAAGCCGGAGGTCATAACGGCCGGGAAGAAACCACCACCCTCTGTCTAATACCTATGGTGGTGGATGCTGTTCAGGTTCCGGTTATTGCGGCCGGCGGTATTTCCGATGGCCGGAGTATGGCGGCGGCTTTTGCTTTGGGCGCCCAGGCTGTGCAGATGGGCACCCGCTTTGCCGCCAGCACGGAAAGCAGCGCCCACCCTGCGTACAAGCAGGCCGTTGTAGCCTCGGGCGAAGGGGACACCGATCTCACCCTGAAGCGCCTGACTCCGGTGCGGATGATAAAAAATGCTTTTTACAAAAAAGTGCTGGAGGCGCAAGCGCGCTGTGCTTCTGAGGAAGAACTGCGCAGTCTTTTAGGTCAGGGACGTTCGCGCCGCGGGATTTTTGAAGGAGATTTAGAGGAAGGCGAGCTGGAAGCCGGCCAGGTGAGCGCTCGCATCCGGGAGGTGATACCGGCGGCTGAAATCGTACAACGCACCCTTCAGGAATTTTTTGAGGTATGCACCCGGCTTCGCCTATTCACTTAATTACTTGGGATGACTAAAAAGGCACTCTGAAAGTGTGGCAACCCGACTCTTGAAGATATGGGGAATGTGTCATCTTTTAAAATGATTTTGTAGGGGGGGAAATGATATCACCATAAAAAAATTATCTCGTTCTATTTGAACGGGATATAATATTTCCCGAACCAAGTCGATTTCCTGACGTTTTTTACTAACTTTTGTATTCATGACCCACACTTCCCAAGTGCTTATCATCGGATCCGGACTCGGCGCATTGGCCACAGCTTTGCGCTTGACCGCCCATGGATTCCGGGATATTTTGATTGTTGAAAAAGCCGATACCCCGGGGGGACGGCTCAACATCCTTGAACAAGACGGATTCCGCTTTGATACAGGGCCCTCGTTTTTTTCCATGAGCTATGAATTTGACGAACTGTTTCAATCTTGCCAGGTGCCGAATCCCCTCACTTACAGGCCTTTGGACCCTCTGTACACGGTATATCTTGCGGGGCATTCCAGACCTTTCCGAATATTTCGCGACCTGAAGCGTCTGGAAAAAGAGTTTGAAGGTCTGGAATCCGGTCTTTCTTCCAAAATGCAACGCTGGCTGGACAATGCCGGCGCTATTTTCCACGATACGGAGCATCGGGTGGTGAAGCGTGATTTTGATACACTTCCTGCCTATCTGTGGGCTCTGGCCGGCGTTCCATGGAAACACGCCCCCCGCATGTTCATGAGCATGTGGAAAGATTTGGAAAATCATTTCTCTTCCGAAGAGGCCCGGGTCATTTTTTCCTTGGTTTCCTTTTTTCTGGGAAATACGCCCTTTGATACACCAGCTGTTTACAAACTTCTGAGTTACACAGAATTTGTCCACGATGGGTACTGGAGTGTGGAAGGCAGCATGTATGATATCGTCAATAAAATTGTTGGTCTGCTAAAAGAACGCGGCGTTCGGTTTGAATTTCGGACTGAAATCGCGGAACCCATAGTTGAAAACGGCCGTCTGAAAGGATTTCGCAGCACAGACGGCCGGCGGTTTGAAGCCGAAATTTGCGTGAGCAACAGCGATGCCGCTGCTTTCCGGGGCCTGGTGATGGGCCGAAGACGCTGGCACACAAAGCGCTTGGATCGTATGGAGTGGACTTTGGCGCCCTTTACCATGTACGTAGGGCTGAATCGGAAGCTCCACGGCCTGAATCATCACAATTACTTTTTAGGCAGCAACTTCCGACAATATGCCGATACCATTTTCAAATCCTCCGTGGCGCCTGAAAAGCCCTATTACTACGTGAACATTCCTTCCAAATCTGATCCCTCCTGTGCTCCAGAAGGTTGTGAAAACTTGTTTTTCCTCTGCCCGGTGCCCGATCTTCGATTTAAGCCCGATTGGAGCGATGCGGAGGCTTTGGGCGAGGCCATTTTGAGCGATTTTGAAAGCCGAGTGGGACAGCCCGTCCGTGAGCATGTTGTCACAAAAACGATTTGGAGCCCCAAAACCTGGGAACAAAAATTTAACCTGTACAGAGGCAGCGGACTGGGGTTAGCCCATGGACTGAACCAAATCGGCGGATTCCGTCCGGCCATCCGGGACGAGGAATTCGACAACTTATTCTATGTGGGCGCCTCCACGCGTCCTGGCACCGGCTTGCCCATGGTCGTAATTAGTTCAAGGCTGGCTGCAGGGCATATTGTTGAAAATTTCCAACCCTCCTCAAAACTGTCTGAAAAATCATTTGTTAATTTGTAAATACTTCTATGGAGGGTCGTTTGCTTTACGATACCGTCAGTTCAGAATTGTCATCCCTTTTGACGCGCCATTACAGCACGTCTTTTTCATTGGGTATCCGTTTTTTGGGAAAAAACTTGAGACCGGCCATTTACGCAATTTACGGCTTTGTAAGGCTGGCCGATGAAATCGTGGACACATTTCATGATCAAAACAAATCTGTTGTGCTCCGGGAATTTATTGACGAAACGGAAAAGGCACTAGAACGCGGCTTATCCACCAATCCCATCATACATGCCTTTCAGCAGACTGTCCGGAAATACCAAATCGAAAAGGAGCTCATTGATGCTTTTTTAGAATCCATGGCTATGGATTTGGAGGGAAGGAATTACGATCATGCTTTATATCAAAAATACATTTATGGCTCCGCGGAAGTGGTAGGCCTGATGTGTCTCAGAATTTTCTGCAATGGGGACAGCCGTCTTTATGAAGAATTGAAACCGGCGGCCCAATGCCTGGGGGCAGCTTTCCAAAAGGTGAACTTTTTGCGCGATATGCGCGCCGACCGTGAAGAAAGAGGCCGCGTGTACTTCCCGGGCGTGGATTTTGAAAAATTCACCGAGCGGGACAAGAGGATAATCGAGGAAGATGTGGCCCGTGACTTCAACTTGGCTTTGGAGGGCTTGCGGCGTCTTCCTCCTGACAGCCGTCGTGGGGTGTATCTGGCGTACCGCTACTATTTTAAATTGTTTCGTAAACTCCGGCGCTACACTCCGGAGCGCATTCTCACCCGCCGCGTCCGTATTTCTAATCCTCTTAAACTTGTTATTTTGCTGAAGAGCGATTTGCGCTATCGCCTGAATTTACTGAGTTGATTCCGGATTACCTGATTTACCTTTCGCTCAACGCGGGAACTTTACTTTTTCCTTTGCTGCTCAGCTTTGACCGACGGGTTCATTTTGCAAAACAGTGGCGCAGTTGGTTGCCGGCAATTCCAACCACAGCGCTCATTTTTATTCTTTGGGATATCTGGAAAACCCGCCAGGGGGTATGGCAATTTAATCCGCGCTATGTCGTGGGTTGGTATTTGGATGTGTTGCCCTTGGAAGAAGTTTTATTCTTTTTCGCCATTCCGTATTCCTGCCTATTTATCTATGCTTGTGTAAAAGAATATTTTCCTAGAGCGCGTCTGATGGCTCCAAAAAATTTTTGGTGGGTCCTTTCCATTGGCGCTATGGCTGGTGCCATATATTTTCATGACAAACTGTACACCGGGATCAATTTGGCCTATGCCGGCGCTTTGTTTTTTTTGAGCGGTTTTTTTGACAGGAAATTAGGATATCTTCCATTGGCCTACGCCTTGCACTTGGGGCCTTTTTTTTTGGTGAACGGCGTACTGACAGCCCTTCCCGTGGTGCTTTACAACGATGCTGAAACCTTAGGTTGGCGCTTGGGCACCATTCCTGTTGAAGACACCCTCTATTCGCTCAATCTGCTTCTGACAAACATCCTGATAT
This sequence comes from Flavobacteriales bacterium, assembly GCA_025055575.1. GTDB lineage: Bacteria > Bacteroidota > Bacteroidia > CAIKAF01 > CAIKAF01 > JANWWQ01. Next base: position 13,852 of record JANWWP010000015.1, read on the forward strand.
TCGAAAGAAAAACATCGGTTCAGTCCGAAAACTGCAACAAATAGCTTTTTAAAAATTCATTGATTTCTCCGTTCAACACCCCCTGCGAATCGCTGGTTTCATAATCCGTACGCAAATCTTTCACCATTTGGTAAGGATGTAGAACATACGACCTTATCTGGGAGCCCCACTCAATTTTCTTTTTGGCACCTTCAATTTTTTCGCGCTCCTCATTTCGCTTGCGCATTTCCATTTCGTACAGCATGGATTTCAGGATGCGGAGAGCATTTTCTTTATTTTGTAATTGAGAACGGGATTCCTGGTTTTTAATCACGATACCGGTGGGTTTGTGGTGCAGCCGCACGGCGGTTTCTACTTTATTCACGTTCTGCCCCCCGGCGCCACCGCTGCGAAAAGTGTCCCACTCCAGGTCAGAGTCCTTAATTTCGATATCAAAACTTTCGTCCACCAGCGGGTACACATATACAGAGGCAAAAGAAGTATGGCGCCGGGCATTGGAATCAAATGGTGAAATGCGCACCAGACGGTGCACGCCGTTTTCTCCCTTCAGATAACCAAAGGCATAAGGCCCAGATATTTGTAACGTCACCGATTTTATGCCGGCCACCTCCCCTTCCTGGATGTCC
>JANWWP010000026.1 GCA_025055575.1 Flavobacteriales bacterium
TCAGACGGCGAATTTCCGTATAAGTGGCACGGGGCGGGCCAATACATCTTTCCAGTCTCCGGTGTATACCCGTGCAGATGCGGGCACGGTGGCCATCCGTCCGTTCAGCAACAGCACCACAGCCATTCAGTTGCAAAATGCCTCCGGTACAAGTATATTAAACGTGGATGCGACGAATAGCAGGGTAGGTATAGGAACAACCTCGCCAACAAGGCCACTTCAAGTACAGGCCACCGGACTGCAGCAGATTGCGGCTGTGAATCCGTCAACAACCGATAATACTGATCCTGCTGAAATTGTTTTTGACAGGCAAGCTGTAGCGGCCACTCAAATTGCAGCTGTGGGTGTAGGTGGAACAAGTCGAGACTTTTTTATTTGGGTTAACGGATTGGACAGAGTTAATATCTCGGAAACAGGCAACGTAGGTATTGGAACTACAACACCAAGTGAGCGCTTGCATGTTGCGGGGAACCTGAGACTGGATAATGCCTTTATGCCGGGTAACAATGCCGGCGTTGCGGGGGCGCTGTTGCGTTCCAACGGGGCGGGTACGGCGCCTTCATGGCTGGCACCGGGAAGTAATGGGGATATTTTAACCATTTCTTCAGGGGCCCCGGCCTGGAGCAATGGTAATGGTTTGTTCTGGCGTCTTTCTGGCAATAGTGGCACAAATCCAGCCACACAATTTATAGGCACCACGGACAATCAACCATTGGTATTTAGAACCAACAATGCGGAGCAGATGCGTCTGACAACCAGTGGCTACTTGGGCATTGGCATCAACCCCACCGACCATCCCCTGAGGGTAGCAAAAAATACCACCACTAATTCCCATACGGCGGGCTTCACTAATGCAAATGGTCAGGGTGTGTTTATTGGTTCCGTGAACAACGCTTCTACATATGGTAGCATTCAGGCATACAACACGGCCACATCCTCCACCCTTCCTTTGGCTCTTCAAGAAACTGGTGGGTCGGTCGGAATTGGTACAAATGCTCCGGCGCACCGTTTGGATGTGATGGGCCAAGCCCGCCTTCAGACGGCTCTCACCATCACGGCTGCGAGCGCTACCGATGGTGGTCAAGTTAATTTGGCCGGCCCCGGAGATTATACAGCCACTTCTGAAAATTGTAATTCCTGGAATCTGGATGTTGTGAATTATCCATCCACCGGCCGGTTCAGGATTTTCCGCGGCTCTTCAGGCTGTAGCACGCCGAATTCTATGGAAGTTTTTAATATCATGAACAACGGTTACATAGGGATTTTTAACGTGGATCCTCAGGAACAACTTCAGATCGGGGATCGTTGGACTTTCCACAACGGGGGCTGGAAGGTCATTTCCTACAACGCCTGGTATGACGCACCTGCCAACACCTGGCGCTATTTAGCCAACGATTTTGCCTCCGCCATAAATTTTACCAATACAGGTCATATACTGTTTAGAACCGCTCCCTCTGGTACAGCCGGAAATTCTATTTCGTATGGAGATCGGATGATCATCGCCAACAACGGAAATGTGGGCATAGATATTTTAGCTCCTTTAGCACGCATGGATGTGAGAAAAACGGTGGGCCACTCTGCTGGAACGGGAAGCAGTAACGATGGGCCCACGACGGCCATTATTACCGGTGGAGCCACTGCCCGATTTAACGACTGGCCCAATGGCTGGGGAGGGGGACTTTCTACTTGGGATATCAACTGTTCGGGCATTCAATATACATCTGGAACTTTGATTGCTCGGTCAGATTTTCGGTATAAGAAGAATATTCAGTCCCTGAATGCTTCGGAATTACTGACTCGATTTATGGAACTTCGGCCAGTCACCTATTATTATGATACCACCAAGTTAAAAGTGGATAATCCGGATAGGAAGATCTACGGTTTCATTGCCAATGAAGTGGAAAAATTATTCCCGGATATTGTTACCAATGCCGGATTGCCTGAAGAGGTGGAAAGAGGGATGGATTATACTATGATAATTCCAATGTTGGTATCTGTGGTTCAGAAACAACAACAGGAACTGGAAAATTTAAAAAAGGTAAACGCCGAGATTCAAAATCAGTTAAATGCGCTCTCGCGCTTGCCCAACAAGGAGTTATCCAATAACAGGAACTAAGGAGAGGAATAAACAATCGGGGACAGCGAGAGTTAATTTTTTCCCAGCCCTAAATTATTCAACTCCCTATCCAACTGTTGCTTCACGCCATCGGAAATTTCCCATAGCGGCAGGCGCAGCGCCGGTTGCACCAGCCCCATCCGGCTCAGGACATATTTGATGCCCCCCGGACTTCCGTCAGCAAAGAGGAGCTGCACGAGGCGGAAAAGCTTCAGATGGGGAAGGCGGGCAGATTCCAGGTCGCCCCGCAGCATGGCTCGGACTAAAACGCTGTAATCGGCTGGAAAAGCGTTGGCCACCACGGATATCACGCCGTCTGCCCCGGCAGCCATCATGGGCAGGGTGAGATTGTCGTCGCCACTAAGAACTAAAAAATTTTTCGGACGATCGCGCAGAATGTGCGTGATCTGATCCAGGTTGCCACTGGCTTCCTTGATGCCCGCCACTACAGGAAACTGGTGGGCCAGGCGCAGCGTGGTTTCGGCCGTCATGTTGCTGCCGGTGCGGGCAGGTACGTTGTAGAGAAGGAGGGGCAGGGGTGTGGCCTGTGCAATATGAGCAAAATGCTGGTACAATCCTTCCTGGTTGGGCTTGTTGTAATAAGGGACTACGCTCAGGATGCCTGCAACACCCCGTGTGTCCAAATTTTCCAGCGCGCGCAGTACCTGTCGGGTATTGTTTCCACCGATGCCGGCCACCACAGGCACCCGCCCACGGACTTCGGCTACTACAAACCGGAGCAGGTCGTCCCGTTCCTCGGAGTCCAGCGTCACCGACTCGCCCGTGGTACCCATCACCACGAGATAGTCCGCGCCTCCTTCGATCCAAAATTCAATGAGTCGGCGCAAAGCCGGGTAATCTATGTTGCCCTCGGGGCCAAAGGGCGTGATGATGGCAATGCCCAAACCTTTAAAATCGTGCATGGTGTTGGGAAGTTATGAATTAAATCTGGTGAAGGTATTTTCGAATATTTAAAATCAGGGTGCGCATCAGTTCCATTTTTTGTTCCCTGGAATACGGAGGAGTATTTTCAGGAAAAGAAACGCGAAAACTGAGATCGTACGGATTGTGGTGGCGTGGCGAGAGGCCCACCTTAAGGGAAGCGTGGGAGCGGCGCATGACATATTCCAGGGGCCAAAGGTTTTCTATATTTAAATCAATCAAAAGGTCAAAACTTTCTGCCATAAAGTTGTCGGCCACAGGACATCTTGGCCGAAAATAAAAATCCAGGTTCTTTCGGTTAAAAAAATCAAAACCCAGCTTGCTGCTGAGCATATCCCTATCGTCCTTTGAATTGATGTAGCCTAAGGTATGTACTTTTTTCATGTCGGCCCGGAACCGGCGCACAACGTCGTTCACGTATTCAAATATTTCCCGGTCGGTGGCATCGTATAGGATCCCCACCGTGCGCACTTCCCCCAGATTGCGCACTTTGCGGTGCCGCAAGACACTTTCGGAAAGCAACTGAGCCTTGCCCAGTCGCTCCCTGAGATTGTCTATTTGCTGGCGAAGCATGGCCCCACAATCCGAATTACAAAAAAATGAAAGAGCCGGAAAATAAAAGGCATGATCCGGCCTCGTCACTTCTTTTTGCAGAAGGGCAAGACGTGTGCGTGCCTTACATCAAAAAGCAATTAAAAAGCGAAAGGCGAAAGGAATCGCAAAAGGGGAGTTGAACCGGTCCCAAATCACGTTATAGAGGAGCATGATTTGACTGAAGCTGCGGGGCCCGAAGTTTTGTTGAAATCCGGGACCCAGTAAGACGCCATTCGCCCAATTGCGCGAAGGTCTGCCATTGGGCTTCAGCCATTCATAGTCGGGATAATTCAGCATTTCATATTCTGCGTGAAGGAAAAAGCTGCGAAACGGCAGCACCTGGGCAAAGTATTTCCAGCCGATGGTGTGATCGTTGATGGGCACGCCGGCAAAAGCCGCTCCGTAACTTCTAAAAATATAGGTGAGACCTAAGCCGGTCTGAAAAAAGTCGGACACGCGATAGCCCACCACCGGCGAAAGGTTGATATAGGTATAAACGCCCAATTGAAGTCCCATGCTGCCTCCGATGAACGCTCTATCCAGAAAGCGTTGTTTTTGAACCAGTTGAGGCGAACCCCTTCCGGATCCTGACTGAGCTCTCACACCGAGACCACACCAAAGAACCACCAGTAAGATGAACCAGACTTGCCGGATTACCATGCAGGAGCACAAAGATAACGCCAGCGGCCGGGGAATTGTTGTTCGGCCTGTTGCTTACTTTCGCTGCCTTAAATCCGTTTCTCATGAATTGGAACTTCCGAACTGTGAATAATCTTCTAGGATGGTTGTGCTTTTTGGTGGCCTTCTTCACCTACTTCGCTACCATGGAGCCCACGGTGAGTTTCTGGGATTGCGGCGAGTTTATTGCTTCGTCCTACAAATTGCAGGTGGGGCATCCGCCGGGCGCCCCCTTGTTTATGGTGATTGGAAGAATCTTCTCTTTTCTTGCTGGGGGGGATGTGGGGCGCGTGGCATATTGGATCAACATGGTTTCGGTGCTTTCCAGTGCGCTCACCATCGCATTCTTGTTTTGGACCATCACCATTTTGGGACGCAAGCTCGCCGAACTGGAAAATAGTTTTCTGGCGCGGCAGGATGCGCGCACGCGCGACATATTGATTTTCGGTTCAGCGCTGGTGGGGGCCTTGGCCTACACCTTCACGGATACTTTCTGGTTTTCGGCCGTTGAGGCGGAGGTGTATGCCACTTCTTCCCTCTTTACGGCCATTGTATTCTGGGCCATGCTCCGCTGGGACTTGGAGGCCGACAATCCGTCGGCCCGTCGTTGGATCGTATTCATTGCCTACCTGATGGGGCTTTCCATTGGGATTCACTTGTTGAATCTGCTCACGATACCGGCATTGGCTTTCATTTATTACTTCCGCCGGTACAAAACCACATTTTTGGGAGTGGTGGCCACTTTGTTCTTAGGCTTTTATTTTCTGTTGTTCGTTCAATATGGTGTGATTCCTGGAATTGTGCGCGGTGCGGCAGACCTGGATCGATTTGTTGTAAACACTTTGGGTCTTCCTTTTTACACAGGTTTAGCTTTGTATTTTATCATTCTGGTGGGGATTGTAGGCCTCACATTGCATTTTTCTGCGCGTTCGTCCGCCCTTCCACTATGGATTTTTCCGATGCTTTCCTTCACCGTATTTCACATTCTCACGGGGAAAATGTGGTTTTCCTTGGCCGGCGCCGGAATTTGGTATGTCTTATACCGGCTATTTGGCCATCCTTGGCGGGCTTTTATTACCACGGCCACCGGATTTGTGCCGGGCTTATTGCTTTGGAGTGGCATTTACAAGGACAAAAGTCTGGACAAATTTTCTTCCCATCCTGCCCACGGGGCCCAAGGCTCGTTGAATTTGTTGGTCACTTGTTTTGCCGTGATCCTCGTTGGGTACACATCCTACGCGCTGATCATCATCCGGTCCAATGCCAATCCGCCGATGGACGAAAACAATCCGGCGGACCCCTATAGCCTGTTAAGTTATTTGAACCGGGAACAGTACGGTCAGCAGCCTCTTTTTTATGGGCCATATTATGATGCCGAATACGACAGCCGCGAACCTTACAAGGATGATGGACCTGTATATGCCCGGGCTTTCATGGTACAGGATGGAACCGGAAAAACCCTCAAATGGTTTACCACGGCAGAAGACGCCCGCGACTATCTGAAGAAAAACAACCTGAGCAACGCCCGAATAGTAGGTAAATACCTAGAAGTGGACCGTAAACAAAAGCCGAATTATGCCCGGAAAGACATGACGATCTTTCCACGCATGTGGAGCCCTGAAAGCCGCCATGAAGCCGAATATAAATACTGGGGCCAGGTGGCCCAAGGGAAAAAGCCCACTTTTCTGAACAACCTCATATTCTTTTTCCGCTATCACATCAACTTCATGTATGTCCGCTATTTCATGTGGAACTTCAGCGGGCGGCAAAACGATATTCAGGGCAACGGCGAGCCGCATCAGGGCAATTGGATCTCCGGAATTCCTTTTGTAGATAGGTATCTGGCCGGTGCCGGACCCCAGAGTCAGCTGCCGGACACTTTGCGCACCAACCCCGGCCGCAACCGGTATTATCTATTACCCCTCCTTCTGGGAATCCTGGGCCTGAGTTTTCACTATCAGCAAGACAAGCGCAACGCGATCATTGTCTTCATGTTGTTTTTTCTCACCGGCCTGGCCATTGTTCTGTATTTGAATCAAACACCTTTACAGCCCCGAGAACGGGACTATGCCTACGCCGGTTCGTTCTATGCTTTTTGCATTTGGGTGGGGTTGGGTGTCATGGGCCTGTTTGAATGGCTGAATCGGTATGTGAAGCAAGTTTCAGGGCCGGCACTGGCCGCGGGAGTGACGATGGTATCCCTTTTGGCGGCTCCGGCGCTGCTGGCCAAAGAAAACTGGGACGACCACGACCGGTCCGGACGCTACACGGCCCGGGATTTTGCCTACAACTATCTGAACTCCTGCGCCAAGGATGCCATCCTTTTCACCAACGGGGACAACGATACCTTCCCGCTGTGGTATTTGCAGGAAGTGGAAGGCGTGCGCACCGATGTGCGTATCGTCAACCTTTCGCTGCTGAACACGGATTGGTACATTGATCAAATGAAAAGGGCTGCCTATGATGGCAAGCCGGTTCCGTTTGATATGCCGCAGGAGTGCTATCTCGCCAGCAAGCGCGATCAGGTGCTGCTGGACCGGAGCAACCCCAATTTTTACACTATCCAGGATCATTTTGCATTCCTGAATTGTGAAGGAGAAAATTGCAGGAACCAGGTACCCATTGGCAACGGTTCCCAAAAGTTGTATTATTTCAAATCCAATAAATTCATCGTACCGGTGGATTCCGCAGAGGTGGCTTCTAACGGCACCGTATCCCCCGAAAACCGCCACCGCATCGAAAAAGAACTGCGTCTTGTGATTGACAGGCCTTACATCCTTAAAAGCGATCTGATGATCTTAAATTTGATAAGTGCATTCGGTTGGAAGCGGCCGGTGTATTTTGCCATCACCATTGGGGATAAGTTCCTGGGGTTGGAAAATTATCTTCAGTTGGAGGGCCTGGCTTACCGCTTGGTGCCTTACCGCGTGAAACCCCACGACAATCAGACCGGCGAGGTGAACGCCCCCATCATGTTCGACAATTTGATGAACAAATTCCGTTGGGGCAACATGAATGACCCCAAAGTATATTTAGATGAGACCAACCAGCGCATGACGTATAATTTCCGGAACAATTTTGTGCGCCTGGCTTCGCAATTGCTGCGCGATGGTGATAAAGATAAAGCTGCACAGGTGCTGGACCGTGCGGAGGAGCTGATGCCGGATAGCCGCGTACCCTACAACTATTTTAATTTATTGATGGCTGATTTATATTTAAAATTAGGCCAAAAAGACAAAGCACTTCAAATGCTCGACCGGCTCAAATTGCGCATGGAGCAGGATATTGCCTACTTTAACCAGTTCACTGGCGGCCTGGCGCGCAGCGTGCAGGAAGACAGACGTCGTGCAGAGTACATCCTGCAGGCTTGTCAGGAACTTTCCGGTGCTCTCCGGCTGAATCTGCCCACGGATGAGGCAGATTCCTCTGAAATGCCTTGAGGAATTAAGTATTATATATTAATACTATTTTTCCTAATTCTTATTAGTCGTTTATGAGATTAATTTTAATTATTGGTATTAATTAAAATTAATATTAAAAATTTAAATAACAAAAATATAAATAAATGAAAGTTTAATTTTATTTATTTCTCATTTCTCAATTCTCAACACATACATCTTGCCCTCTTTCATAGCCGGCAGATACACTTTGCCATTCCAGTACAAAACATCGGCGGGTCCATGAAATTCTTTTCCGCAATTTAAATTCTGAGCCAGGCGGGTTCGGAGTGGTATTTCCTGTAACGATTGACTTTTCCAGTCGGAGCATAAAAGCCTGCCCCGTACCAGGGCCAGGCCGTCCCACAACCCTTGGGCATCCCCTATTTTTTCGGAAGTTCGGTTTTTCAAATCCACTTTGTACACAAAACCCGGCTCCCCGCCGCTGCCCATGGCGGCCACGTAAATGTCGGCATTCAGATAGTCCCAAAGGAGACCATTAGCGCCCGGCATATCCTGGCTGATAAGGATAAGGGAGTCGGCGCTCAGATCCCACATCCACACTGTGCCTTTGTCGCTGCACGAAAAAAACAATCGTTCTTCGTCGCGGGCTGCCAGGTCGTTGACAAAAAGGCAAACTTCACCGAGGTTTTTTTCTCTCACCAGGTTTTTGCTTCGAATATCTAAAACCACAATCCGCCCCACATCCGCTACATACAACATATCGTTTAGAATGGCCATGCCTTTGGGCGCGTGGAGCGTCACACGGGGAAAATAAGTGCTGTCTTGCAAGGCGCCACTGCGCGTGAGGCGGCTGATGTAGCCATCCCCGTCTTTTTCAAGTGGCGTCAGTTGGCGGCCCAGATTGCTCACAAAAAACTGGCGGCCGTCAAAAACCACGCTCTCCGGATGCCGGAAACCACCGACTTCTTTTTCGATAATGCAACTCTGGGCCTTAAGACCGGATTTCAGATCCATCAAACCGACCAGGAAGAGCATCGTACAACCTAAAATTTGTTTACGCATCGTCTCATTTTTTAAGATACCACAGCAATACTAACGCCAGAATTAAAAAAATCATCCATCGCAGTAAAAGTCCCAGGGGCAGGGGTCGGCGGCGTCTGAAGCGGGAAAATTCAGGCATTTTCAGGGCTTTTCATGATCGTGCAATACGTGACGGATTTTCATTCCCAAAATGGCCCCTGCAAAAACCAGTGTACAACTGTTAGCCAGAATGATAGGCCAGGACATGAGCAGAAATCCATACAAAAGCCAAAAAATGAGTCCGGTCACAAAAAGGGCGTACATCAGCAGGGAAATGCCTTCGGTGCTGCCTTGCCGAAGGCTTTTCAACGCCTGCGGCACAAAGGATAGGGTGGTGAGGAGGGCGCCCAGAAGTCCTGTATAATCTATGAAGGTCATGTTGTTGGAGGGCTAAAAATCCGAAGGAACGACAAATAATGGAATGACTAAAATTGCGATCGAAGGTACGTCCATGGCCTTGTTCAGTGGAACCTTCTGGTCACCATTTGAATACAAATCTTTCCGGTACTCCAGACCAAGCCGCCGGCATGGTTAATTTTGAGGCATGGATCACATCCGCAATTTCTGCATTATTGCCCACATAGATCACGGAAAAAGCACCCTGGCCGACCGTCTGCTACAGGTGACTAAAACCGTGACCGAAAGGGAAATGCAGGACCAGGTGCTGGACGACATGGATTTGGAAAGGGAGCGGGGTATCACCATCAAAAGCAAAGCCATCCAGATGGAATACACCTATAAAGGGCAGACTTACATATTGAATTTGATTGATACCCCGGGCCACGTGGACTTCAGCTATGAGGTATCGCGCAGCATTGCCGCCTGCGAAGGAGCTTTGCTGCTGGTGGATGCCACCCAGGGCATCCAGGCCCAGACCATCAGCAACCTGTATCTGGCTTTGGAACATGATCTGGAAATCATTCCTGTGCTCAATAAAATGGATCTTCCGTCGGCCATGCCCGAGGAGGTGAAAGACCAGATTGTGGATTTAATCGGCTGTCCCAGGTCGTCCATCATTCCTGCCAGTGGCAAAACAGGCCAAGGCGTGGAAGACATTCTGGCGGCCATCATTGAGCGGATCCCGCCCCCTCAGGGTGATCCGGACGCGCCATTACAGGCTTTGGTCTTTGACAGTGTGTATAACAGTTTTCGGGGTATCATCGCCTACTATCGCATTCTCAATGGTCGGCTGCGCAAAGGTGATAAAGTGCTGTTCATGTCCACAGGAAAGGATTATGTGGCCGATGAGGTGGGCACGCTCAAACTTCAGTTGCAACCTAAGGATGAGGTGAGCGCCGGCGACGTGGGATACATTGTTTCCGGAATCAAAAACGCGCGCGAGGTGCGCGTGGGGGATACCATCACCCATGCCGAAAAACCCTGTGATGCACCCATCAAAGGTTTTGAAAATGTAAAACCCATGGTTTTTGCCGGTATTTATCCGGTGGACACCGATGATTTTGAGGAACTGCGCGCCTCCTTGGAAAAATTGCAGCTCAACGACGCTTCGCTCACTTTCGAACCGGAAACTTCAGCCGCACTTGGATTTGGCTTCCGATGCGGTTTTTTGGGGATGCTGCACATGGAGATCGTGCAAGAGCGGCTGGAAAGGGAATTCAACATGAATGTGATCACCACGGTGCCCAACGTCAGCTATATCGCCTATACCCGAAAAGGTGAGAAAATCACCGTGAACACGCCCAGCGATATGCCCGACCCCACCCAGCTGGATCATATTGAAGAGCCTTTTATCAAAGCGCAGATCATCACCAAACCGGAATACATCGGCCCCATCATGTCGCTGTGCATGGACAAGCGCGGGATTATTAAAAACCAAAGCTATCTCACCACCGACCGGGTGGAGCTCATATTCGAGATGCCTCTCGCTGAAATTGTATTTGATTTTTACGATAAATTAAAAAGTATTTCCCGCGGCTATGCCTCCTTCGATTATCACATTATAGATTATCGTGAAAGCGATCTGGTGAAGTTAGATATTCTGTTGAACGGTGACCAGGTGGACGCCCTCAGCGCGCTGATCCACAGGAGCCGGGCCTACCACTTTGGCCGCCGGATGTGCGAGAAACTCAAGGAATTATTGCCCCGACAGCAATTTCAGATTGCCATTCAGGCAGCTATTGGTTCCAAAGTCATCGCCCGGGAGACCTTATCGGCGCTTCGCAAGGATGTGACGGCCAAGTGTTATGGCGGCGATATCAGCCGCAAGCGCAAATTACTGGAACGACAAAAGGAAGGCAAGAAGCGCATGCGCCAGATTGGCACTGTGGAGGTGCCCCAGCAGGCTTTTCTGGCTGTGTTAAAACTCAACCAGTGATTAATAATTAAAGTCCGGAATGAATTAGATCGATGCCCGGGCTTATAACCAGGCCACTGCATAGCCTTCTATTCTTAGGCGGGCACCTGTAGCCGGATGAATAAATGTCCTAGGGCGGCGGCTGAAATTCAGCACCGCATTTCCCAGAAAAAGAAGAGGCCCCTCACGCCGGACGTCTTGCACTTTCTGAGGTTGGCGGACGCACAGAAGATGGCGGAAGTGATGGAGGAGCGAAGCGCTGTCCTGCATCGCAGCTTCCACATTCTTTTCTGGAAAATCCGGATTCACCGGCAGCCAGGTGGCCGCTGCACAGCTGAACCCGGCGTGAGGTCCCGCGTGCCATTGCATAGGCGTGCGCACCTCGTCGCGGTTCAAGGTTTCTCCGGCCACATGTGCCAGCCACCGTGGCACCCGTACCATGTGAGGTAGGGGATCCAGGGCCTTTTTGTAAGGAAGCCGGCCATCCACCATGCCAATTTCCTCGCCATAATACACGCAAGGTACCCCGCGGGCCAACATCTGCACGGTATGCACCAGCCGCACACGGCGCAGATCGCCGCCCAGACGTGTGGCACAGCGCCTTCGGTCGTGATTGCTGAAAACATACACGGGGCTCAGGGGGCTTGGAAAAATTTTTTCCATGTGAAGCACCAACCTTTCAAAATATCGGGCCGTGCATCGAAAACGGAGCATTCCGAAGCAAAAGGCGTGCGTCAGGCGAGGGGTGATGGAATCCCCCAAAAAGAGGCGGGAAGTGGTGCAGGGGCCATCGATTTCGCCCAACAGCATTTTGGGTCCATACCTCTCGCACAGGTGGCGCAGTTCAGCCGCAAACTCCAAGGTTTCTGGCTGATTTAATGTAAAGCGCGGCCTGTGGAAGGCGCGCACCGGATTCAGGCTGAACGGATTTGGGCGCCCTAAACTGTCTTCATATAAATAATTAAAAAGGTCCAGCCGGAAGCCATCTACGCCTTTTTCCAGCCAGAACTGGGCCACCTGCAGCATGGCCTCCCGCACCCGCGGATTTCTGTAGTTCAGGTCCGGCTGAAAGGGAAGAAAGGCTGCATAATAAAATTGCTTCCGAACCGGGTGGTAGTGCCAGGCGCTCCCGCGTACCGCACTGCGCCAGTTGTTGGGTTGGTCGCGCCAAACGTAAAAATCCTGGAGAGGGCCTCGCTCCTGCGGGGATCTTTTTAAGTCTTCCTGAAACCACGGGTGTTCGATGCTGGTGTGGTTAAGCACCAAGTCCAGAATGATTTTCATGCCCCGGCGGTGCACCTGCCTGATTAATTCTTCAATGTCTTGCATCGTTCCATATTCAGGCGCTACAGTGTAATAATCTGTGATGTCGTAACCAAAATCCTGCTGGGGCGAGGCAAAAAAGGGCGAAAGCCAAAGGGTTTCAAAGCCCAGATTGCGGATATAATCCAGCTTTTGAAGGATGCCCTGAATATCTCCTATCCCGTCGCCGTCCGAGTCATAATAAGACCGCGGGTAAATCTGATAAAGGGTGGTGCGCTGATACCAGGGCAGCGATTGGCCAAAGACCGAAGACGCACAACATAAAAAATGGCAAAATGAAAAGTAAATAATCAGAATGTTGAAATAAAATCTCCCAATGAATCTCATCTTTATCAAAAAACATAATTTTGAGCTCATATTAAATCTCTTTGAAACCCCTTTTCGTTGTAAAATTATCCTATCCATTATGAGCGACCAACACAAATGTTCCACCATGAAGGGCAGCCTGAGGGATGTTTTGCTTTTCATTTTTTTCGGACTTCTGGTAATGGCAGGAGCCGGCCTGTTTGTCATTATGTACGAACTCGACCCCAGGGTGATGATGTTTGTGCTGGGAGCTGTGATGGTTGGCTTTTTGGTGGCTTTAGGTATCTCACAGCGAAAATATTCCTCCTCGGCTCTGGAAGTGGGAGAAATGGAAATCAAGTTTTTTGACGGTTCGGGTCGGCATAAATTTTCATTGGCTTTTGATGAAATAGTATCCGTGAAACCGGAACATTTTTCCCCGGAATTTCCTATTAAAATCATTGTACGACGGAAAGACAATTCTATTTTTTCGATATTCACAACCGAAGAAGCTTATCAGAGTATTGAAGAAAAATTGCGGAACCGGCCGGTTCTGGATAATAAAGGTTTGCAAAAAATTCCCATGTTCATGCATTTTCTTTTCGTATTTTTTGTTTTAATTTTTATTTTATTGGGGTATGCCCACATTATTGAAAAAAAACCATATAAATTTCGCGAAATTTGGTATGGTCTTATTGGTTTTGGTTTTATTATATATTATGTGACATTAACTCATAAATTAAGAAACAAAGAAAATGATAATTGAATTTTTATAATGGATTTCCATGTTTTTTCTTTTTAAAAATCCTGGTGAGTAAAATTTTTTTTCTGTTTACTTGATTTTACCATTCATTTTTCGGGCTGAGAACTTTTTTCCATAATGAATGGATAGAATTCCGCGGGTTAGAGTTGTTAATAACTAACCTTTTAAAAGCCGTGCGGCCTAATTTCGTAAAACCTAATTTTGATTTCCATGTTACGCCGGTTAGTCCATGGGATATCCCGGCTGCCTTGGGGTTTCCTTAAGGGCTTAGCGTGGGTTTTAGCTGGTGTGCTCACGTATGTGGTGCGGTACCGGGCTGGGGTGGTACGCGACAATCTGGCCCGATGTTTTCCGCATCATCCGGAGGCCTGGCGAAAAAAAGTGGCACATGACTTCTACAAGCATTTTGCAATGGTCCTAGTAGAAAGCCTTAAAACACTCAGCATGAAAAAAGAAGATCTTATTCGAAGAGTGCTGGTGGACAATCCGGAATTTTTCAAAAACTTTCGGGATAAGGGTGTTTCCGGCCTTTTGCTGGGCGCCCATATGGGCAACTGGGAGTGGGCCGGTATTCGGGGCAGCCACCTGACCGGTATGACCAACCTGGCTGTGTATTTTCATTTAAAAAATCCTGAAGCCGACCAGGTGATGAACAAAACCCGGCGTCGCTTGTCTAATGTGGGTTTTGTGGTGAGTCCTAAGAACCTCTATAAAACGCTCCTTCAGGCGCCCAAACCTTGCTGGACCTACATCATCGCAGACCAAAGCCCTGACCGGGAGCACCACGTCAGGACCCTCTTCCTGGGTCAGGATACCGCTTTCTATGACGGCCCGCCCCGCCTAGCCCGACGTTTGAATTTGGCCGTGGCTTATGTGCACGCCCAACGGTTGGGTTTTGGCCGGCATAAAATCCGATTTGAGCTGCTCGCAGAAGATGTTTCTTCCTTGACCGACCAGGAGGTGATGGCCCGGTTTGCCCAGCGGTTGGAAAACGACATCCGGCAACATCCGGAGCAGTGGTTATGGAGCCATAGGAGGTGGAAATTTTAATTTTATGAGGATATTGATTGCCGGCGGTTCCGGTCTGGTAGGCCGGGCTTTAATCCGCAAAATACGTCAGGAATCGTTTTGGGAAGTGGCTGTGCTCACCAGAAATCCTTCAGCAGGGCTGGCAGATGTCAGAAAGTTTTACTGGAATCCGGCATCGGGCGAATGGGACCCGGCTCTCTCAGAATGGCCCGCCGATGCTTTGGTCAATCTGGCCGGTGAGAATGTGGGCGCGGGCTCCTGGACCCCAGCGCGCCGCGCGGTTTTGCTGCAAAGCCGGCTGGAGGCATTGGACACCCTGGCCCGCCTGGCGGGCGTCTGGTCCCGTCGGCCTCGCGTGATTTCTATGTCCGCATCCGGCTACTACGGACATGTGCCGGGAACTCAACTGGTTTCTGAAACCCATCCGCCGGGAAAGGATTTTCTGGCGCATGTGTGTGTGGCATGGGAATCCAAGGCCTTTGAACTTTTTGGCAACCCGGAACACCATCTTCTCATTTTCAGGCTGGGCGTCGTGCTGGATTCCCAGGAAGGGGCTTTGCCCCGGATGCTCCAACCGGTACGCTTTGCTTTTGGCCAGCCTCTAGGTTGTGGTCGCCAAAGGATACCTTGGATCCATATTGAAGATGTCGCGAACAGTCTTTTGATGGCTTTGAAGCGGCCTGAAATTCAAGGAGTATTCAACCTGGCGGCCCCGGAATCGGTGTCGAATGCAGAATTTATTAAGACTTTGTGTCAGGCTGCCGGCCGCTTCTTCGTTCCCATCCCCGTGCCGGCCATCGCTCTGCGTCTGCTATTGGGCGACCAGGCCGATCTTATCCTCAAAGGTGTAGCGATGGACATAACCCGGTGGTCCGAGACCGGTTTTCGATTTGCGTATCCCAACCTACGTCCAGCTTTAAACCATTTGATTTCAAATTCATAAAACACTTGGAGGCGTTAATTTCATGAAACCTCTATACTAACATTCTACTTTTGCCCTTCAATATGCACCCTCATAGTTTTCTACATCGCCACATCGGCCCTTCGGAGCAGGAAATTTCCGACATGCTGGCTCAGTTGGGTTACGATAGTTTAGATGCGCTGATGGACGCCGTTATTCCACAGGATATTCGCCGCTCGGAGCCGCTACGGGTACCAGAAGCCATGACAGAGCACGCGTATTTAATGCATATGCGGCAACTTGCAGCCCAGAATAAGGCGCACAAAAACTTTATTGGTCAGGGCTATTACGGGACCATTACCCCACCTGTCATTCAGCGTAACATGCTGGAAAGCCCCTATTGGTATACGGCCTACACACCCTATCAGGCAGAAATTTCTCAAGGTCGGATGGAAAGTCTGCTCAACTTTCAGACCCTGGTCTCCGACCTCACGGGACTGCCCCTGGCCAACGCTTCTCTTCTGGATGAAGCTACGGCAGCCGCCGAGGCGATGACCATGCTTCTGGCTGTGCAGGGACGTCGGGAGGGCCTGGCCCCCAAATTTTTTGTGGATCAGGATGTGTATCCCCAGACCCTGTCGGTGCTGAAAACCCGTGCGGTGCCCCTGGGCATTGAGATTGTGACGGGCGATGCCGGAGATTTTGAGGGCGGGGAAGGTTTTTTTGCCGTGCTCATTCAATATCCAAGCTCCACAGGGGCTGTACGCGATTGGCGGGCTAAGGTTCAAAGCTGGAAATCTTCCGGGCTGCGCGTGGCCGTGGCCACCGACCTGCTTGCCCTCACCTTGCTGGAGGCTCCGGGCGCCTGGGGCGCGGATGTGGCTTTTGGCAGCGCCCAACGCCTGGGCGTGCCTATGGGATTTGGCGGACCCCACGCCGCGTTTTTCGGCGCGGCCGACGATTGCCGCCGGTTTATGCCAGGCCGTATCATCGGCGTTTCCCTGGATGCAGAAGGCCGGCCGGCACTCCGAATGGCGCTCCAGACCCGTGAACAGCACATCCGTCGGGATAAAGCCACCTCCAATATTTGTACGGCTCAGGCTCTATTGGCCAATATGGCGGCCATGTATGCGGTGTATCACGGCCCGGAAGGTCTCAGGAAGATCGCCACGCAAGTGCATCACCTGGCGCAGCGTGCGTATCAAAAACTCCGCCAGGCCGGCGTGCGTGTTGTGAACGCCACTTTCTTTGATACTCTCACCTTGGAGTATCCTGATATTCAATCTCTTCGTAAGAGGGCCGAACAGGAAAAAATCAACATCTATTACCGGAATGATGGCCGCATCTCCTTCAGTTTTGATGAAACTCACACGGCAGCCGATGTGGATTTGATTGTTGGGTTATTGGCTCCTCAAAGCGGAGACACCAATTTTCCGGATTTTTCGGAATCGAATGGCCTTATGGCCATACCGGCCGGGGTTCAAAGGCATACACCTTTCCTCACCCACCCTGTGTTCAACACCCACCACAGCGAAACCGAGCTGATGCGCTATATCAGCGGTTTAGAACGCAAGGACATTGGGCTCAATTTTTCCATGATTTCCCTCGGTTCTTGCACCATGAAATTGAACGCCGCGGCTGAAATGATGCCCATCAGCTGGCCCGAGTTTGCCGCGGTGCATCCTTTCACACCGGAGGAACAAGTGCCCGGTTACATGGCCATTATCCGGGATTTGGAAAATTGGCTGGCCGACATCACAGGCTTTGATGCTGTTTCCCTTCAGCCCAATTCCGGCGCGCAGGGAGAATACGCCGGCTTGTTGGCCATTCGTTCGTATCTGGAAAGCATAGGCCAGGGTCACAGGCGCGTGGCGCTGATCCCCTCTTCGGCCCATGGCACCAATCCGGCCAGCGCCGTCATGGCCGGATTGGAGGTGGTGGTGGTGTCCTGTGACGACCGCGGTAACATCCGTGTGGACGACGTGGAAGCCAAAGCCCAGCAATTTCAGGACAAACTGGCCTGTCTCATGGTCACCTATCCCTCCACGCATGGCGTGTATGAAAAAGACATCCGCCGCATCACAGAGATGGTGCACAAGTATGGAGGGCAGGTCTATATGGATGGGGCCAACATGAACGCCCAGGTGGGGCTCACGGCCCCGGCGCTGATTGGAGCCGATGTGTGCCATTTGAATTTGCATAAGACTTTTGCCATACCCCACGGGGGGGGCGGGCCCGGCATGGGACCCATCGGGGTGCGCCGGCATCTGGCGCCGTTCCTCCCTGGTCATTTTTTAAAAGGCCGCGATCAGAACGCCGTGGCGGCCACACCCTACGGCAGTGCCTTAATACTTCTCATTTCCTATGGCTACATCCGCCTGCTGGGACCGGAAGGTCTTAAAAAAGCTTCTGAAGTGGCCATCCTGAATGCGAACTACTTGAAACACCTACTTCAGAAAGCTTTTCCCCCGTTGTATTCGGCCGAAAACGGGACCGTAGCCCATGAATTCATCATGGATTGCCGCGATTTCAAACGCAGCGCCGGGGTGGAAGTGGCCGATATCGCCAAGCGCCTTATGGATTATGGCTTCCATGCCCCCACCGTTTCTTTT
Organism: Flavobacteriales bacterium; assembly: GCA_025055575.1. Classification (GTDB taxonomy): domain Bacteria; phylum Bacteroidota; class Bacteroidia; order CAIKAF01; family CAIKAF01; genus JANWWQ01. The sequence continues at coordinate 18,039 of JANWWP010000026.1, forward strand.
CCGGTGGCGGGAACACTCATGGTGGAGCCCACCGAATCTGAATCGCGCGCAGAATTGGACCGTTTTGCCGAGGTGATGATCGCCATTCGGGAAGAAATCCGCGCCGTGGAAGAAGGCCGCTGGCCCCGCGACAACAACCCACTGAAGCATGCCCCTCATACGGCTTCCGTGGTGGCCTCCGATACCTGGGACCGACCCTACAGCCGGAGGCAGGCGGTGTTTCCGTTGTCCTGGGTAGAAGCCCATAAATTCTGGCCGCCCGTGAGCCGTGTGAACGACGCCCATGGCGACCGCCATCTCGTTTGCACCTGTCCCCCCTTGACAGCCTACGAAGAACAGGCCGTGCCTTTGGAGAATATTAAATAAATCTTTAACTTTGTACAACCAAATCTTTAATTGTCACATGAAAAGAACTCTTCTCTCTCTCGTTCTGTGCTCTTTTGCCGCCGGCCTTTCGGCCCAAAGTCTTTCGGTGCCGTTCACGCCCTCCGGAAAAAAGATCGCTTCCCTGCCAGAAAAACGCACCATTTCAGACAAAAGCACGCAGTCTTATTTCATGGATTATGAAGCTTATGACTTCTTTCTGAACGGGAATGATGATAATAAGATTCAACGCAGTATATCTGACGTTTTGTTTAACCGCACCGACTCTTTTAATCTCACCCAGGCTTATGTGGCCTTTGACTCACTCATCTTGACCACCGATTACAGCGATTTTATCCCTTATGGTCCGAATGAGTTCACCAATATGGTCATTGATAGTATTTATGTTATTTTATGGCATGGGAAAACCTCGCCGGTGACGGATACGAACATCGTTGAAGTGTCCATCGTTCAGTTAAATGGTGGTCGGCCCACAGACAATGTCCTGACGACACAGATTAAAAAATGGGCGACCTCCTATTCTCAGCCTGCCACCACCAGTGGTTATCCATTAAGTACAGTCGCATTTGGTTTTAATTACAGCTTGCCGGCAGGTCAAAATAATTCCTTTGGCGTTAGATTTCAATTCAAAGGCTCACCTCAGGATACTGTTTATCTGTTGTACTCCTGGCCATCCACGGGGAACCAATGCGGCTCCTTCACAGGTGTTAAGGATATCGTGAAGGCCTCTGTGTATCCGAATTCTTTCTACCGTGTGTATCTAGGGGCTGCCGGTACCACTGTAGCCAATATCTTCCCTAGGTCAGACGGTGCTTTTGTCTGGTATCTGGATTGCAATGGGAACGGCACACCCTTCTTTGGCGCCACCGTTTCCACCGGCTGGGATCCAAATGAAAATATTTACCAGCATTGGGCTATTTGGGCGCGCGTGACCTTGACTTCCACAGCATCGGTGGCCGATGCCGGAGAAAAAGGATTGGCTTTCCGCCTTGTGCCAAATCCTGCCGGGGAAACAGCCCAAGTATCCCTGAGCCTGTCCCGGGGTGGCGCTTACACTTTACTGGTACGTGATCTGAGTGGCAAAACCGTTCTGAATCAAAACCTGGGAATGTTAGGCAGCGGCTACGTTCAGTTGCCTGTGGACCTCAGTGGCTTGCAGGCCGGTTTCTACACTATGACGGTGGAAGGCAATGGCCTGAACGCAACACACGCTTTCATTCGCCAATAAGAAATTCCCCTAAACCGCTCTTAAAGCCGGCACCAAGCCGGCTTTTTTTTAATATCGTGGCGTTCCGGGGGGCTGATTGTCATGGAAATTTAAAAGAAAGAAGGGTAAAATGAAATATCCTGGGCATCCCTTTGTATTTTACCCTATTTTTGTTTTTATAGAAATTTTTTCTTAAAGAAAAATTTTTTGTTTTACCTATTTTTAAAAAGGTCTGTTCCCGAGCTGTAACCCTTGAGATCTTTCTATGTTGAGGTTGTTGAGCAAAATGTTTAAAATAGACATCTCCCTGAGGGCAGGCCTGCTATTTTTATTTTTTTATGGACTTAAGTTTTTATGGGCTACGCCAGCGGACAGCTTAGAGCGTATTCAGGCGCTTCAACGCGAGGGCAATGCTTTTTTCAAAAAAGCGAATTATGTGGAGGCTCTGTCCAGATTTTTCCAGGCGCTAAAGCTCTCTGAGGCGCTGGGGCATAGAGTGTATGAAGCTGTGTCTTCAAAAAATATTGCGATTGTATTCCTTGAAACTGAAAAATATCCAGAGGCCGAAAAATTCGCTTTAAAGGCTGTTCATCTGCTTGAAAATGAAAACGCGCCGGGGTATCTGGGAGACGCTTATAACACTTTGGCCAACGTATATTATGACACCCGACGTGACGCACAGGCCGTACCCTATTACCACAAAGCCCTCCAACTTTGGGAACAGGTAGGCGATTCACTGGGTTTGTTTTCAGGTTATAAGAATCTGGGCGCTGTCCATTATGAAATGGGACAGCACAAAAAAGGACTTTCCATCATGCGGAAGTGCCTGCGTTACCTGCCTGCCATTCGGGACAGTTCTTCCTGGTTCTCGGCTTACATGACTCTGGGAGAGGCTTATGTATATGACGGGCAACTGGAGGAAGGCAAGAAGCACCTGGATGCAGCCGCTCGTTACCTTCCATTTACAAAAGCCATAAACAAATTTGAAGATTACTATTACGCTCTATATTTCTATTTTAAAAAGAAAAAAGAGTATGTCCATGCTTTGGAGGCTCATGAGCTGTATCACCAATTCAGGGACAGTATCATCAACGTGCATGAAAACCAACAACTCTTTGAGCTCAACACACGGTATGAAACCGAAAAAAAAGAAGCCCGGATAGCCTTTCAGGAAAAAATCATCGCCCAGGAGAAAAAAGCCCGCCGCCTCTGGGCGGCCGCCACCAGTGCTACCGCGTTGCTTCTGTCGGCTTTATTTGTCATTTTTAGACAGCGTCAGATGCGGAAAACCGAAAAATTATTGCAACAACAACACGAAAAATCTGTGCAGGAAATCTTCCAGGCCGAGCAAAATGAAAGAATTCGTATTGCGCGGGATTTGCACGACAGTATAGGACAAAAGCTGGCGGTGATCCGGATGTTGATGCCGCCCCACAATCAGGAGCCCAAGCTTGAAAAAATGCACAGGTATCTGGAAGAAACGGCCCAGGAGGTGCGGGAAATTTCCCACAATCTGATTCCGGAAATTCTGAACTTTGGACTGGTGAAAGCCATCCAAAGTCTGGTGGACCGCATCCACAGCACCGAAAAAATCCAGGTGGCCTTTCATGCAGAGGAAGCCCTAAACAAGCTTACGTTGCCGCGTGAAACAGAGCTGTCATTATATCGGATTGTTCAGGAAATACTATCCAACATTATCCGGCACGCCCGCACGGAGCGTATCCAGGTGAACCTGAGCCTGGAGGGCCATGAGGTGCACATTCGGATTGAAGACAGCGGGGTGGGTTTTGATACTGAAAAAATCGATGAATCCAGGGGCATCGGTTGGAAAAACATATTTGCCCGCATCCGTCTGGTCAATGGGAAAATCCGTATTCATTCTGAAAAAAATAAAGGTTCCCAGTTTTTAATTTCCATACCTGTTATGTAAAAAAACGGTGGATTTGTAAGGGGCTTTATCATTATCAGGATGAAATTTTGTTTAAAGCCCTGTCTGTGATTCTTCATTCAAAAAAAAGCGGCCCGATGGGCCGCTTTCATTGAAATAGGAAAAAGCCCTAAGGCTCAGCTCCCACAGGCTTCGCACGCGTCTGGATTGTCCAAGGAACAGGCAATTTCAGAAGATGCGGAGGCCGCATGGGAACTTGTCCGGTTTCCAGGTCTGCTGTAGGCATTTTCCGGTTCTTTGGCAGCGGAAAATGCCGGATGGGCCGACTCTTCTTTGACCACTGTGAACTTGATGGGATCCGAAGCCGCTTTGGTGCGCAAATAATACATGCCGGTTTTGAGGCCCTTCTTCCAGGCATAGAAGTGCATGGAACTGATTTTCGCGAAGTTGGGGTTTTCCACAAAAAGATTCAGGGACTGGCTCTGGTCAATGAATGCGCCCCGGTCAGCGGCCATATCAATAAGGTCTTTTTGCTTGATTTCAAACACGGTTTTGTACAGGGCCTTGAGATTGTCCGGAATTTCAGGGATATTTTGAATGGAACCGTTATGGGCCATGATGGCGTTTTTCATTTTGTCGTTCCAAAGGCCCAGGTTCACCAGATCTTTCAGCAAATACTTATTGACCACAGGGAAGGATCCGCTGAGCACATTGCGCATGTACATGTTGCTGCTGAAGGGTTCGAAGCATTCGTTGTTGCCCAGGATCTGAGCCGTGGAGGCTGTGGGCATGGGCGCCACCAGGAGGGAGTTGCGGACGCCGTATTTCAGAATTTCTTCGCGCAGGACGTCCCACTCCCAGCGCTGTGAAGGTTTCACGCCCCACATGTCAAACTGGAAGATTCCTTTGGAGATGGGGGAACCCGGGAACGTTTCATAAGGCCCATCTTTTTTTGCCAAATCCTTAGAAGCGGTCAGAGCGGCATAATAGATGGTCTCGAAAATGTCGCGGTTCAAGGCTTTGGCTTCGGGACTGTCGAAGGGATAGCGCATCAGCACAAAGGTGTCGGCCAGCCCCTGCACTCCCAGGCCCACGGGTCGGTGGCGCAGGTTGCTGCGTCGGGCTTCGGGCACCGGATAGTAGTTGCCGTCGATCACTTTATTGAGATTGATGGTGGCCTTGTAAGTGATTTCGAAAAGTTTGTTGTGGTCGAATTCCTTATCTGCCGTCACGAATTTGGGCAAGGCAATGGAAGCCAGGTTGCATACGGCCACTTCGTCCGGGGAGGTGTATTCAATGATTTCCGTGCAGAGGTTGGATCCTTTGATGGTGCCCAGGTTTTGCTGATTGCTTTTCCGGTTGGCATGGTCTTTATACAGCATGTAAGGCGTGCCGGTTTCAATCTGGCTTTGCACGATAGCTTGCCACAGTTCGCGCGCTTTGATGCGGCGGCGGGCCCGGCCCTCCTCTTCGTAGCGGGTATACAGCTGCTCGAATGCTTCTCCCCACACGTCGGGCAATCCCGGCGCTTCGTTGGGGCAAAAGAGCGACCAGTGCTCATCGGCTTCCACACGTTTCATAAACAAATCCGGAATCCACAGCGCCAGGAAAAGGTCACGGCACCGCAGTTCTTCTTTACCGTGATTTTTTCTTAAATCCAGAAATGAAAAAATATCATCGTGCCAGGGTTCCAGATATATGGCGAACGATCCTTTGCGCTTGCCGCCGCCCTGGTCCACATAGCGCGCGGTGTCGTTAAACACCCGGAGCATGGGTACGATGCCGTTGCTGGTGCCGTTGGTGCCCCGTATGTAGGAGCCCGTGGCCCGGATGTTATGAATGTTTAAGCCAATTCCGCCCGCCGATTGAGAAATTTTGGCACATTGCTTCAAGGTGTCGTAGATGCCCTCGATGCTGTCTTCTTTCATGCTGAGCAGAAAACAGCTGGACATTTGCGGTTTGGGGGTGCCGGCATTGAACAAAGTGGGGGTGGCGTGCGTGAACCAACCCTCGCTGAGCAGGTTGTAGGTTTCGATGGCGGCTTCCAAGTCCTGTTTGTGGATGCCGATGCCCACCCGCATGAACATGTGTTGAGGGCGCTCGGCTACTTTGCCGTTTATTTTCAGCAAATACGACTTTTCCAGCGTTTTGAAGCCGAAATAATCAAAATTGTAGTCTCTGTCGTAAATGATGCTGGAATTCAGAAGTTCGGCATGCGCCTCAATGATCTCATACACCTCCTTGTCCAGAAGCGGGGCATGCTCCCCGGTGATAGGATCCCTGTACTCATACAGGGCCTTCATAGTTTGGGAGAAGCTTTTCTGGGTGTTTTTGTGGAGGTTGGACACCGCAATTCGGGAAGCCAAGATGGCGTAATCCGGATGGCGGATGGTAAGCGTGGCCGCAATTTCGGCAGCCAGGTTGTCCAATTCGGTGGTATGGACGCCGTCGTACACGGCCTGAATCACCCGCTGGGCCACTATGTTGGGGTCCACATACTGTTGATTGAGGCCATAACACAATTTGGTGATGCGTGCGGTGATTTTTTCGAACCGAACAAGTTCGCGCCGGCCGTCTCTTTTGATAACGTACATTGCCATGGCCTAAAAATCTTCGGTGAGGTTGAATTCGTTATCTGCGGCCAGGGGTTTGTTCTCCTTGCGGAGGTTTTCCATCACCCCGGCTTTTTGATATTCGGCCACCCGCCGCTCAAAAAAGTTGGTTTTGCTCTGGAGGCTTATGAAGTCCATAAAATCAAAGGGATTTTGTGTGTGGTACACGCGGGAGCACCGAAGCTCCACCAACAGCCGGTCGGCAATGAATTCGATGTACTGGGACATCAGGTCGCTGTTCATGCCGATGAGCCGCACCGGAAGGGCGCTGGTGATGAATTCTTTTTCGATGTCCACGGCTTCGGTGATGATTTGGATCACTTTTTCCATGGGCAGTTTGTGCACCACATGATGGTTGTAGAGATGGCAGGCAAAGTCGCAGTGCAAGCCTTCGTCGCGGGAAATCAATTCGTTGCTGAAAGCCAGGCCCGGCATCAGGCCGCGCTTTTTGAGCCAGAAAATCGAGCAAAAGCTGCCGGAGAAAAAGATGCCTTCTACCGCCGCAAAAGCAATCAGACGCTCCTGGAAAGTGCCGTTTTTTATCCAGCGCAGGGCCCAGTCCGCCTTCTTTTTCACACAGTCTAGATTCTCAATGGCACGGAACAGATAATTTTTTTCTTCCGGATTTTTGATGTAAGTGTCAATGAGCAGGGAGTAAGTTTCGCTGTGGATGTTTTCCATCATCAGCTGAAAGCCATAAAAAAACTTGGCTTCCGTGTACTGAACTTCGCGGACAAAGTTTTCGGCCAGGTTTTCATTCACGATCCCGTCGCTGGCGGCGAAGAACGCGAGCACGTGTTTGATGAAATAGCGTTCATCTTCCGTGAGTCGGTTGTTCCAGTCGTTGAGGTCTTCGGCTAGGGAAATTTCTTCCGCAGTCCAGAAACTGGCTTCCTGCTTTTTATAAAATTCCCAAATGTCGTTGTGCTCGATGGGATACAGGACAAATCGGTTGGGATTCTCCTGCAGGATGGGCTCCACAGGCTGCTGGGGCCCGCCTTGGACGAGGGGTGCGGAGGGGTCTTCCGCGAGAGAAGAAATCGGTGGCATGGAAAATTGACTCATATCGTTTTTGTTTTGGGTTAAAGGGTGGGACAGAAATTCTCTTGTGATGTGTGATTCACGGATTTTAATGCGGTTTTTAAAGGATAAAAAAGGGGCGAACCTTCAAAGCACAGCCCCCGGATACAAAGGTCAGCAGGGAGAACAGTGGTGCGCAAATTTTCCGGAGGTGAGTTGCGAACATGGCCGAATGATTTTTTAACAGATGATTTTTTACCCTGTTTGTGTAAGCGAAGTTAGAGCGGAATGACAGGGGTTTTAAACAAATATTCCCCAAACAATAAACAGACACAAGTTAATTCTGTGAAAAATTAAAAGGTATTGAAATTCAGTAATCTGAGTCTTAAACTTTGAATTTAAATAGATGATATTCAATTGTTTGTAATGTTAAGAAAATGTTGTATTCAGGTGGGGGTAGAACCTTCCTACAGGTCATGTTCTGCGTTCTCCCCGGGCGGGTTTCAAAAAAATGAACTTCCGGAAAAGTCCAGAACTTCTGGAAATCCCTCTAATTTTCCAAATAAAAGCATTAAATTCAATGACTTAAATATCAAAATAGAGGAACGTCAGCCTTTAATCCCGTGAGGAGGCCTCGGAAAGCAGAGATTGTCCTAGCCAGTGCCGCACCTCTTCCGGCAGGTAGTCTGCCCTGAAAGCTGTAATGGCAGGCACCTGATAGGGATGGTGGGCCCGCACGGTGGCCACAAGCGGGTCCAGAAGTTCTTCGGATGATTTGATGAAGGCCAGCACTTCCGTATCGGTCTGCACCTGATTGTCCCATCTGTACACAGAGCGAATTCCCGGAAAAATATTGACGCACGCGGCAAGTCTTTGCTCCACCAGAAGCCGGGCCACACGTTCGGCAGAAGCCAGGTCCGGAAAAGTGATAAAAATCTCCAGAAAATTCATATTCCCAATTTTTTAAAAACTTCCGACAGTCGCTGACGCAGAATAATTTCCCTGTGCTTTTGAAAGGCTTCCACAGCCGGATTGCCAAAATATTTTTTCCCTGGTTCCAAGGGGTTCATCACCCCGGAGCGGGCAAGCACCTGAGCCCCGGCCCCTATGCGGACTTCTTTGGTGACGCCCACCTGGCCCCATAAAACCACGTCATCTTCCAGCACACAAAAGCCGGCGATTCCGCACTGGGCCGCCATGAGAACGCGTTGCCCCACGCTGACGTCGTGGCCAATGTGCACTTGGTCGTCCAGTTTGGTGTGGGCGCCCAGGCGGGTATCGCCTGTGACGCCGCGGTCGATGGTGCAGAGTGCCCCCACTTCTACATGGTCTTCCAGGATCACGCGGCCGCAACTGATAAACTTATCAAACCCCGTATTACCGCGCCGCCTGAAATAAAAAGCATCGGCCCCGATGATGCTGCCGGAATGAATGACGCAATGCGCGCCAATGTGGCAGTTGTCGTATATGACCACATGGGGGTGAATCACTGTGCCAGGCCCCACCGTCACATCTTTTCCTAGATATACGCCCTCCGCCACGCGGGCTGTGGGATGCACTTGGGGCGGGGCGCCCAGGTGCCCGGAATTCCGGGCATCCTCCTGCACCATCCGGATGAGTTGAACGAAGGCTTCAAAAGGGTCTGTAGCCGTGAAAAATATTTTGGAAAAGGCCCCGACCGGGATAAGACCTTCCCGGACGATGATGGCCGCCGCCTCCGACTTAAGGGCTTTGGAAAGATACTTGGGATGGTCCGCAAAACATACCTCCCCCGGGCTTACTATATGCGTATCATTCAGGCCCGTGATTTCAGCATCTTTTGGTCCCTGCACCCTCATTCCGAGCCTTTCGGCGATTTCGGCAGAGGTGTAAGGGCGGTGGAAGCGCACGGTTACTTGACGCGTTCGTAGTACTCGCGGGTTTTGGTATTCACGCGGATGCGCTCTCCCTGCTGGATGAACAACGGCACCATCACTCGGGCGCCCGGCTCCACGGTAGCAGGTTTGAGGCTGCCGCCGGCTGTATCGCCTTTCAGTCCGGGTTCGGTGTAGGTGACTACCGTTTCCACGTGGGTGGGCAGTTCGGCAAATAAAGGCAGGTCTTCCTCCGCGTGGAAAACCACTTCAATACCTTCCATGCCGTCTGTGAGAAATTCGGCCCCTTCGATCACATCTTCCTGCAGGGTGATCTGGTCGAAGGTTTGCGTATTCATGAAGGTGTAGCCGCTGTCGTCTTTGTATAAAAATTGAAAGGGCCGGCGCTGTATGGTTTGAATGTCCACCTTTTCATCGGCGCCAAAAGTGTGGTCAAATATTTTCTGGGACTGGATATTTTTAAGCTTTGTGCGCACATTGCTGCCGCCGCGTCCTGTCTGGAAGCGTTGAAAATCCAGAACTATGCACAGTTGGCCATTAAAGCGGATGCAGGTGCCGCGCTTAATGTCGGAAATGGTGGCCATCTCTCAGGATTTCAAAAATTGACGCAAGACATATTGCAGAATGCCGCCGTGGCGGTAATATTCAATTTCTATGGCCGAATTCAGCCGGCAGATGGCGTGAAACTGCACGATCGATCCATCGGGCTTTCGGGCGGTTATGCGCAGCGGCTTTCCTGGTGTCAGGCCATCCTCGATGCCTTCGATGTCGAAGGTTTCATGTCCTGAGAGCCCCAGGCTTTCAGTGGATTCGCCCGGACAATACTGAAGCGGCAAAACGCCCATCCCTACCAAGTTGCTGCGGTGAATCCTTTCGTACGATTCAGCTAAGACAGCGCGTATCCCCAGCAGAAAAGTGCCTTTGGCAGCCCAATCCCGGGAAGACCCGCTGCCATATTCCTTACCGGCCAGCACCACCAGGGGTGTGCCGCGGCGTTGGTATTCCATCGCGGCCTCATACACTGTCGTTTCCGTGCCCTCGGGAAGCAAAAGAGTGAATCCGCCTTCTTTAGATGCAAGTTTGTTTTTGATGCGCACGTTGGCAAAAGTGCCGCGGATCATCACTTCGTGGTGGCCCCGGCGGGAACCGTAGGAATTGAAATCGGCCTTTTGGACTCCGTGGCTCAGCAGGTACTGGCCGGCTGGAGTATTTTCTTTAAACGAACCGGCGGGGGAGATGTGGTCGGTGGTGATGGAGTCGCCCAGGTTCAACAGGACCCGAGCTCCCCGGATGTCAGTTGGAGTTCCAGGTTCCGCGGAAAGATTTTTAAAAAAGGGCGCCTCTGCAATATATGTGCTTTTGGGATCCCACGGAAAAATGTCTCCTTCCGGGGCGTCTAATGCCTGCCAGCGCTCATCTCCTTCAAAAACACGGCCGTATTCGCGGGCAAAGGCTTCGGTGGTGACAGCTTGTGCCACGGCGTCCTGAATTTCCTGCGAGGAGGGCCAGATATCCTTCAGATAGACCGGACGGCCTTCTCGGTCCACGCCGATGGGATCTTCCGCCAGATTGATATCCGTGGTACCGGCCAGAGCATAAGCCACCACCAGCATCGGCGAAGCCAAAAAGTTCATTTTTACCTGCGGATGTACCCGCGCTTCAAAATTCCTGTTGCCGCTGAGCACAGCCGCCACCACCAACTGTTCGGCGTCGATGGCGGAAGAAATATCCTCGGGCAAGGGGCCTGAGTTACCTATGCAGGTGGTGCAACCGTAGCCTGCCAGGTGGAACCGAAGGGCTTCCAAATCTTCCAGAAGCCCCGACCGCTTGAGGTAATCGGTGACCACGCGCGACCCGGGCGCCAGAGAAGTTTTCACCCAGGGGCGGGTTTGCAAGCCCAGCTGGCGGGCCTTTCGGGCCACCAAGCCGGCCCCGATCATGACGCTGGGATTGCTGGTGTTGGTGCAGGATGTGATAGCGGCGATCACCACATCGCTGTCCTGCAGTACATGACCGTTGAAGCGGGCTTTTTCGGAAGATTTTTTGTCCCCGTTGCGGCCAAAATCCTGGCTAAGGGTTTTGCGAACCGTGGTTTTTAGCTCGTTGAGGGGCACGCGGTCTTGCGGGCGTTTGGGGCCGGCCAAGGTCGGCTCCACGGTGGTCATATCCAAGTCCAGGACATGGGTATAGTTTATGGCCTCTTCATTTTCCCGCCACAATAGATTGGCTTTGCAATATTCTTCAACCAGACGCACCTGAGCTTCGCTGCGATGGGTTTTACGCATGTAGTCGAGAGTTCGGTCGTCAATGGGGAAATACGTGATGGTGCAGCCAAATTCGGGAGACATGTTGCTGATGGTGGCCCTGTCTGGAACAGTGAGATGATCCAGCCCCGGACCAAAGACCTCTACAAATTTTTCCACCACGCCATATTTTCGGAGCAGTTGGGTGATGGTGAGCACCAGATCGGTGGCGGTGACCCCTTCGCGCAGGCGGCCGGTCAGCCTGAGACCAATCACTTCGGGCATAACGAAAAACAGCGGTTGACCCAGCAACGCGGCTTCCGCTTCGATGCCGCCCACGCCCCATGCCACCACGCCTATGCCGTTCACCATGGGTGTGTGGCTGTCGGTTCCAACCAAGGTGTCCGGGAAAGCCAATCCGTCCCGCACCGTCACGCCGGATGCCAGGTACTCCAGGTTCACCTGATGACAGATGCCCATGCCGGGGGGGACTACATTGAAATTCTTAAAGGCTCTTTGGGCCCATTTCAAAAAACGGTAACGTTCGCCGTTGCGCTGGTACTCCAGCTCCATATTTTTTTCGAGAGCATCTGGCCGGCCAAAAACATCAATCATGACGGAATGGTCAATCACCAAATCCACGGGGACCAGGGGGTTCACACGACGGCCATCCTTACCCTGCCGCACCGCCTCCGCGCGGATGGATGTGATATCCACCACCGCAGGCACCCCTGTAAAATCCTGCATCAGAACGCGGGCCGGCTTGAAGGGAATTTCACGGTCCGCGGGCTGGGGTTGCCAGTGCAGCAACGTCTCTACATTTTCTTGCGTGATGGCAAATCCATCGTAATTCCGCAATGCGTTTTCCAGCAAAATTCGAATGGAAAAAGGCAGGCTGCTTATGGGGTAGCCTTTGTTTTCCAGTATCCTTAAACTATAATATTCAGGGCCCGAAGCGTGCAGTCGGGTGCGAATACCTAAAAAATCCTGCATGGTTATTTTTTAGCGAGGTGCAAAGATAGCTAAAGGGTCCCGGAATTTCAGAGCCTTTCTCCAGCCACAAAAGATAAAGCGCTAGTGTGCCCTGTTGGAATTAGCTTGGAAAGAGTCGGAGGCATACACATGCGTGGCCTATTTTTTTAAAGCCTTTTCGCGGGGCCTCAAAAAAGGCGGCTTTCTTAATACCTCATGCATTAAGAAAAACCTTGGAGTTTTGGTCTCTCTGCGTGCAATTATTAAAATTTCTGCCCTCGATTCTTGGAAATTGAATTATAGAAAAAGTTCTTTCTCAATTTTGCCCGAAATTTCATGTTTCCTAGGTTAATCCCTTGAAAAAGATACTTATTCGAATCGGCCAAGTGTTATTTTGGCTCCTCGTTATAGGGCTGGCAGGTGTTATGACTGGCTTCTTGTTTCCCGAGCGTCTCGTGGTGCACGGCCATTGGTCCATTCCGTGCAACTCCGACACCATAAGGGCCCACCTTCGCACGGCTCAGGGTTTGAGCGCCGTGTTGCCTTTTATGGAGGATGCTGAAAGGTACACGAAAATTCCATACGGAAGTCAGGAAAAAAATGCCGGTGTGGCCTGGTATGCCCGGGAAACGGGGCATTTGAAAGCCTACGCCGAATTTCTAAAAGAATCGCAGGACAGCGGTGTTTTTGTGGGCCTGAATTTTCGGGAAAAAGGAAAAGCGCTGATGCGCTTTTTGCCCCGTGCCGCAGCAGATGGAACCACACAGTTGGAATGGCACTACGAAGCCCGTTTTGGAAATAATCCCATAGCCCGATTTTTTGGGTTCGAACTGCGTCCACTGGTGACACGCACATTTTCATCTGTGCCGTCGGAGGCAGTATCTGAGCTGTGTCAATGATAGCCGCACTTTAATTAAAGCCGCGCATGGGCACTTCCATGGCCAGCACCCGGGCTTCCTGGTCAGGGGAAGACGTGAATGCTATTTTTCGAGCCTTAGAAACGGCAAAAGCATCCCCGGCTTTTAGAAGGGCTTCCCCAATTTTGACCTCTCCATTCACAATAAAAAAGTACAGACCGTTTCCACTGTCCTTGGGCTGATAGTCGGTGGAAGAGCCGGGCTGCAGGTGGGCCAAACTGAACCAGGCCTGCTGGTGAATCCAGAACGGAAGTCCGCTGCCCCTCGGGCCTAAAAATGTGAAGAAGGCATCCGGGCTAAAATTGGGCAGGACGTCCTGCTGATAGCGGGGCGCCACATTCAGACTTTCGGGTATCACCCAGATTTGCAGTAAATGCAAAGTTTGTGTGGGGGAGGGGTTGCGTTCGGAATGGTATATGCCCGTTCCGGCGCTCATCACCTGCACTTCGCCAGGCCGCAACAGTTGGGCATGCCCCATACTGTCCCGGTGTTCCAGCTCGCCTTCTAAAGGCAGGGTTATAATTTCCATGTTGTGGTGCGGATGGGTGGCAAAACCCCGTGCGGGCGCCACAAAATCTTCGTTGAGAACCCGTAGAGCCCCAAATTGGATGAATCGCGGGTCATAATAGTCCCCAAAGCTGAAACTGTGGTACGTCTCCAGCCAACCATGATGCCGGTGGCCTCTGGCTTCAGAGCGAATAATCTCTCCTTTTGACATGGTTCAATTGTGTGTGAAAGTATTAACCTCCGGATGACAATTAGGTTTCCAAACTTAAAGCCAATTTCCAAAAAGAAAAACTGTGCAGCTTGTCCGGCTCGGAAGGGGCCATTCAGAGCATTTTAAATTTAGAACAGCGGGCAAAAAATCGGGTTGAAGATATGAAATTTTGTCAGAAGATGTTAAGGGGCGGGGGTGCGTCGGATTATTAGGGATATGTTTGGAGAAAAAGCCGGGCGGCCGGACTGCATGGCTAAATTTGCGGATTGATTTTTGATATATTTTGAAACTTACCTCATTATATGCTCAAATCCCTCTTTAAAATTTTGACCGGCGCTAAGCAGGAAGACCGCCTGAAGCAATACGAACCTTTCATACGAAGCGTCAATACGGCCTTTGAAAGCCTCCGGTCTCTTTCTCACGATGCACTGCGCCAGAAGACTCAAGCGTTTCGTGAGCGGATATTTCAGCACACAGCCACAGAACGTCGGCGTATTGAAGAGCTCAAAACTGAAATAGAACGCCATGCATACGAGGCGGGCGAGGCCCATGAAAAAATCTTTGAGGAGCTGGATCGACTCCAAAAATTGGTGCATTCTAAAACGGAAGAAGTACTTCGGGAGTTGATGCCCGAAGCCTTTGCCGTGGTGAAAGAGACAGCCCGGCGTTTTGCAGAAAACAAAGAATTGCGCGTAATGGCCACCGACATGGACCGGGAACTGGCCGCCCGGGGGGCCGATTTTGTGCGCATCGAGGGCGACACCGCCGTCTGGAGCAACAGTTGGATGGCGGCGGGCAACAAAGTCACCTGGGACATGGTGCACTACGATGTACAGCTCATCGGCGGCCGGGTGCTGCACGAAGGCAAAATTGCGGAAATGGCCACCGGCGAAGGTAAAACCTTGGTGGCCACTCTGCCTGTGTATCTCAATGCCTTGCCCGGAGAAGGGGTGCATGTGGTGACCGTGAACGACTACCTGGCCCGCCGCGATGCCCAGTGGAACGGACCTATCTTTATGTTTCTGGGCCTCACGGTGGACTGCATTGACCTGCACGAGCCCCACTCGCCCCAGCGCCGCCAGGCTTACCTGGCGGACATCACCTACGGCACCAACAACGAATTCGGCTTCGATTACTTGCGTGACAACATGGTGCGCAGTCCGGAAGAAATGGTGCAAAGGCCTCATAATTATGCCATTGTGGACGAGGTGGACAGCGTGCTGATTGACGATGCCCGGACGCCCCTCATCATTTCCGGTCCCACCCCCAAAGGCGACAAACACGAATTTGATGTTTTGCGGCCCCGCGTGGAGAAACTGGTCAACTTCCAGAAAAAGTTGGTGACCCAGGAACTGGCTGAGGCCAAAAAGCTCCTCTCGGGCAATCCTTCAAAGGAAGATGAGAAAAAAGGCGGCGAAAAATTATTACGGGCCTATCGCGGACTTCCCAAAAACAACGCCCTGATTAAATTTCTCAGTGAGCCGGGCATGAAAACCCTCCTGCAGAAAACGGAGAATTATTACCTCCAGGACCAACAAAAAGAAATGCACAAGATTGATGATGAACTCTTTTTTGTGATTGATGAAAAGAACAACAGTGTGGAGCTCACCGAAAAAGGGATCAATCTGATCACCGAACAGGGCGAAGACAAAAATTTCTTCATCATCCCGGACATCAATATGGAGCTTTCCGCACTGGAAAACAGTGGATTGCCCAGGGAAGAAATTCTCAAGAAAAAGGAGGAAATCATTCGCGATTTTTCCATTAAGAGCGAGCGCATCCACAGCATCAACCAGCTTTTGAAGGCTTATGCGCTGTATGAAAAGGATGTGGACTATGTGATCATGGACGGCAAGGTGAAGATCGTGGACGAACAAACCGGACGTATTCTGGAGGGCCGTCGTTATAGCGATGGACTCCATCAAGCCATTGAAGCCAAGGAAAATGTGAAAGTAGAGGCCGCCACCCAGACCTACGCCACCATCACCTTGCAGAATTACTTCCGCATGTATCGGAAACTGGCCGGTATGACAGGAACAGCCGAGACTGAAGCCAAGGAGTTTTATGATATCTACAAGCTGGAAGTGGAAGTGATCCCCACCAACAAGCCCGTTATCCGTAAGGATGAACAGGACCTGGTGTACAAGACCAAGCGGGAGAAATACAACGCCGTTATTGATAAAATAGAAGACTATCTTAAAGCCGGACGTCCCGTGCTGGTGGGGACCACCTCAGTGGAAACCAGTGAACTCCTGAGCCGTATGCTCAAAATGCGCAACATTTCCCATCAGGTGCTCAACGCCAAGCTCCACCAGAAGGAAGCCGAAATCGTGGCCCGCGCTGGGCAGGCCGGCACAGTGACCATCGCCACCAACATGGCCGGCCGGGGTACCGACATCAAGCTGGGGCCGGGTGTTCGGGAGGCCGGGGGGCTGGCCATCATTGGAACGGAACGTCACGAAAGCCGCCGCGTGGACCGTCAGTTGCGGGGCCGGGCCGGCCGCCAGGGAGATCCGGGCTCTTCGGTCTTTTTCCTTTCCCTGGAAGACGACCTGATGCGGCTCTTTGGTTCCGAACGTTTGGCCCGCTTTATGGACAGGATGGGCTATAAAGAAGGTGAGGTGCTCTCCCATCCTATGATCACCAAATCCATCGAAAGGGCCCAAAGAAAAGTGGAAGAAAACAACTTCGGCATCCGCAAGCGTCTGCTGGAATACGACGACGTGATGAACAAGCAGCGGGAGGTGGTGTACCGCCGGCGGCGAAACGCCCTCTTTGGCGACCGGCTTTCTGCCGATATCCAGGCCCTCATCCACGACTACGCAGCCCATGTGGTGCAAACCAACCTGGAAGCCCGCAGCTATGAAGATTTTGAAATAGAACTCCTTCGGACCCTGATGCTGGAACCCCCGGTGAGCGAAAAGGAATTCTTCTCCGAAAATGCCGAAACCCTGACCCAGCGCCTGGTTGAAGCCATTCTGGAAGCCCGCCGTCAGCGCTCCGAAGCTCTCCGCCACATGGCCATGCCCGTCATTCGGCAGGTGTTTGAGCAACAGGGTCACCAATTTCAGAACATCATAGTGCCCATCACGGACGGACATAAATTGCTCAACATCGGCGTGAACCTCAAAAAGTGTGTAGAAACCGATGGAAAGGAACTGACCTTGGGCATCGAAAAAGGCATCACCCTGGCCTTGCTGGATGAGGCCTGGAAAGAGCACCTGCGCGAAATGGACGAGTTGCGGCAAAGCGTACAAAATGCCTATTTGGAGCAAAAAGATCCTTTGCTGGTGTATAAACTGGAATCCTCCAATGTGTTCTGGCAAATGATCCACAACGTCAACAGCCAGATTCTTTCCTTTTTGCTCAAGAGCCGCATCAATGTGGAGCAGCCCGAGGAAGTGCGCGAAGCCCGCGAAACGCGGACCGACACCCGCCAGTTGCGCACCAGCCGCCCGGGCACTGAGCCTCAAGCTGGGTTGCCAGGCCATCCGGCGGCGTCTGGAGAAGCCCCAAAGCCCCGTCAAAATCCTGTACGGGCCGAAATCCGCATTGGTCGCAACGACCCTTGCCCCTGTGGCAGTGGCAAAAAATTTAAAAATTGCCACGGGGCATCCGTCACCACCATTGCATGAGGCATGCGGAATAAGGTTATCGCAGGGGTCCTGTGTGCCTTGGTTTTGGGGGCAAATACCTGGGCTCAACGGCCTGAAAAACCCGCCGGCCGCCATGCGCTTTACGCCGATCTGCTGGGACCAGGTGGGCTCTTTTCGGTGGGCTACGAATACGTTTTTTTTGCCGACAGCCTCGTGGAAATGCGGGCCCGTACCGGAGCCGGAGGTTATTTTTCTTCCAATCTGGCCGCTGTTTCCCTGCCCTTTGAAATCCTTATCTCAGGCCCCCGACATCGCCGATGGACCTGGGAGACAGGCGCCGCTTTCACACCCTTCTTCGTCTCCGGCCAAGGCCGGGTGGAGGGTGTGGCCTTAGAGACCGGCCCCCGTCGCTCCTTGGGACTGGCCTTCCGGGCCGGCCTGCGTTTTCGGCTGCCCCATCGCCTGGCGCTTCGCTGGGCCCTGCATCCCCACTGGATGATAGCCGCACCCACCGGCCCGGTGATCCGCGCTGCTTTTCCCATGACCCGCGGATTTGTCTTGTGGGGTAGTGTGGGCCTGACTTGGGCTTTTCGATGAGAAAAATGTACTAAATATTCTAAAAGAAGGGTAAATTTATACTTATCCTAACAAAAGATTGTTTTACAAAAGGGACCTATTTTTCACGTCTCATCCCTCCCTTTCCAGCTTGTTCAGCCAGTCCCGGAAGCCCATGCGCGGCGGCGGCTTCACAAAACGGCCCTGCACGGATGACAAGCGCGAAAAGTCTTCGACGGCGCTGGTCGTATCGGAGGAGGGCGCTTGAGGCATCCTATCCCGGGCAGCAGGCCGGGATGGCTCCTGAACAGAATCGAAATCCTCTGCGGGGCTCCCTGGGTTCTGCACGGGCCTGGATGCGGGAGACGCGGGAGGATCAGAGGCCGTCATGTATTCAGGGACGGGAGGGGTGGCCCCGGCCTGTGCCGTAGGGCTGGGAATTGGGGTTTTTTCTGAAGGGTCGGCCTGGATGCCGGTTTCCGATTGGGTAAAATTTTCGGGTGCGGCCACCGGGGCACGTTCCTGAGGCAGGTGGATTGTCGGAAGCTTCGGAAGGCTTTGGGTGGGACCGACGTTACGCGGCAAAGGCCGGGGTGCGGCTGTGACGCTCGGCAGCCGGATGGCGGCTCGCTGCTCCGCCCGGTTTTCTTTTTTAATTTCTTCAAGCCTTTTCAAAATTTCCTGCCGTTTCTTTTCCGGATCCATGGCCGCCAGCTCTTTTTTATACGCCTCCGGATCAAAGGTTCTGGCGGTCGGCCTGGCGGTCTTCTCCGGCGCTTTTGGAGCGGCCGGGGGAGACGTTCTTCGTGGCGGCGCTGCACTTCCGGAAACAGGCGCGCCCGGGCGGGGCATGGGCGTTGTGGCAGCCTGTGGGGATGTTTCGGGAGACCGGGGAGGGGAGGAAGGGCCGGGCGGCGTTGCGGCCCCTTGGAAGGGCGCAGCGGCCGCTGGCTTCACAGCAAGGCTTCCCGGGCGCTCCTCCAGCCCAGGAGGCGGAGGCATGGAGGGGAGCTTTTCGGAAGGCGAGGCCTGAGGCCGTCCGGCTCCTGCCTTCTGCAGCGGGGCAGCCGGTTTTTTGCCCCGCACCACCAGGAGGATCACCAAGGTGACTGCAATACAAAAAAGCAAAATCAAAGCCGCCACAATGAGCCTCAGGCGCACGTCCTGCGACTCATCCAGGGTTTCCATCACCAGAGGTTCACCGGCTTCGCCCAACCAACACAACCACATGCACGCAAAATTCCGCAATAATTTGAAGCTCTCAACGCGGCCTGTTGGCATTTTATTCCGGGATTTGACACAACCTATCAACCCAACCGGTCGAAAATGTGTTTTTTTGTTACGCGGAAGTTAAAACTTTAAGTGCTTAAAAATAAAGATTTTTGGCTCGTTCTGGGTCCTGTACTTCTCACCCAAGGCCTCCTGGTGCGCTGGATGTATCGGGCTCTGAGAGCCCTGCCGGAGGATCATCCGTCCAATGCTTTATGGCTGCTGGGATGGATGCTGCTTTTGTTTTTTTCAGGAATCGCCGTCAACCGGTTGAATCGGAATGTCTGGAAGCCGGCCGTACAGGTGGGGGTGACCTTTTTGTGCAATCTACCGGCCCTGCTGCTGCTCCTCTTGGAACCCCGTCTGCTGTATGGCCTTCCGGCCTTTGTGTTGATGCCTTTTTTGGCCATCTGGTTTTCCCGTAGGTTTTTCGATCCTAACATTCGTTGATGGCCGAAGAGGAATTTTTTCCGCAAAAAAATGGGTGGTATGTGGTGGAACGCCTGGGCCGCGGCGAGACGTCTGCCCGTCTGGCCGAGATGGGTCTGGTGCCCGGCGTCCGGGTGTGGCTGGGGGTGGCCTCCTTTCCGGCGGGCGTGGTGTATGTGCACACGCCGGATGGCGCCCTTGTGGTGCGTAGAAGCGAAATTCAGGAAGTACGTTTTATTCCTCTGAACGGCTGATGGTTCAGGACGGCAGGCCCCGCATTTTGCTGACCGGAACTCCCAATTCTGGTAAAACTACGCTCTTTAACCGGCTCACAGGGCTCAACCACCAAACGGCTAATTTTCCGGGCGTCACCACGGCGGTGGCGGAGGGCCGGGTGCGGCTTATGTCTAAAGATGGGGTTCCCTGGGATGTCGCCTGTCTGGATTTGCCGGGTATTTACAGTCTTTATCCCGATACGCCTGACGAAGAGGAGGCCGTCCGCTGTTTGCGTCACGCCCTGGCGCTGCCCGGCCCCCAGTGTGTGGTGTTTGTAGCCGATCCCACCACACCACAAAGAACGTTGCATCTACTCCAGCATCTCCTCCGCTACGTGCATATTCACCTGGTGGTCTTCAACTTTTGGGATGTTGCCGAGAAGGAGGGCATCCGCTTTGATGAAAAAGCCTTCCGCGCCTTATTTGGGGATGCATTGCGTATAGCCTTTCACAACCCGCGCAACCATGTGCACCTGCGTCAGATTCGCAAGGCTTTGGCGGAGGCGCTGGAAGATGGGACCGCTGAACGCTCGCACCCTCTGCTTCACGGTTTTTCAAAGCCCAGCCCTGATGTCCGGATTTCCCAGAGCACAAGGGATTTCAATCTTTTTCAGGAACCGGCCCAGCGCATTTTCCGGCGCACCCTTCCGGGTGAAAGCGCGCCGGTTTCCCGGTTGGACAGGATTCTTCTGCATCCGGTCTGGGGCACCCTCCTTTTCATCACCTCACTTTTTTTGATTTTTCAGGCTATTTTTTCCTGGAGCACCTATCCGATGGCGGCCATTGAATGGGCTTTTCGGCATCTAGGCCTCTGGCTCAGAGGCACGATGCCCCCGGGAGCGCTCTCGGATCTGGTGTCGGATGGACTGGTGCAAGGGCTGTCCGGAATTTTCGTATTTGTGCCCCAGATAGCCTTTCTACTCCTTTTTATCGCGGGGATGGAAGAATCCGGTTATATGGCCCGGGCTGTGGCGCTCATGGATCGTCTGATGCGTCGCTTTGGCCTGAGTGGCCGCTCGGTGGTGCCCCTTCTGGGCGGGGCGGCCTGCGCAGTGCCCTCCATATTGGCTACTCGGGCGATTCCCCATCCCACCCGCCGGCTCATCACTCTCCTTGTGATTCCCCTGATGAGTTGCTCCGCCCGATTGCCGGTATATACCATGCTGATCGGTTTGCTTTTCCCGCAACAGACTTATTGGGGTTTGGATGTGCGGGGCCTGGCTCTTATGGGCATGTACGTGGCGGGTTTTGGCCTGGCTGTCGGGGCGGCTTTTTTATTGTCCAGGGTGCTGCCGGGCGCCGGACGGGATTACCTGATCATGAGCCTCCCGCATTTGCAGCGTCCGAAAATTGGTGTGGTCCTGGCTAAAACTTGGAACGGATTGAAGGGTTTTATTATAGGTGCAGGGAAAATTATTTTGTTGATTTCCATTATTTTATGGGGTCTGATGCGCTACGGTCCGGGGACGTCTGACCCGTCCGGACCAGCGGTTTTGAACCTCCGGCCGGTGGAAGCCGTGGATCAGTCCTGGGCGGCTTTTCTGGGCCGGGCCATCGAGCCGGCGATCGAGCCAATGGGCGGAGATTGGCGCATAGGGATCGCCATCATTTCCAGTTTTGCAGCCCGGGAGGTGTTTTCAGGTACTCTCGCCACACTTTTTCCACCTCCTCCTGGGGTGGGTCTCCGGGCGCATCTGGGCGATCTCAGGTATCCGGACGGACGCCGGGTGTTTAGCGCGCCGGCCTGCATCGCTCTCCTTATCTTTTATGCCCTGGCTTTGCAGTGCATGAGCACCGTGGCCACGGTATATCACGAAACCCGAAGTCTCCGCTGGCCCCTGCTGCAGTTTTTAACGCTTTCCCTCTGCGCCTGGGTGGCTGCGGTGGCCGCCTATCAGCTGTCCAAAGGTTTAATTGATTTCTGACCACATATCACGTAGAGTAAAAACAGAGTTAAATCTAAATTATGAAGGGAATTTTTAAATTTGAATACTTTAAGGAGCCCGTCCTGCACCTTTTTTAATGGAAAGGTTATGATGAAGCCACACATTAATAATTTTAAATTAAGTACCCTTGCATTCCTTTTCCTCCTTCCAGCGCCCTTCTGGGTGGCCGCCCAGAAAAGCGGCCAAAAACCAACGGAATTGATACCTTACTTTTCAAAAGGAATGTGGGGCTATGTCACGGCTGAGAAAAAACAGGTGGTGGCGCCCTCGTTTCAGGAAGCGCGCTTTTTCCGGGAAGGCTGGGGTGCCGTCAGCGTTCCTTGCAGCACGGATTGCGGAGATTTTCCTCATGGTATTTGGAGTTTTGTGGATATCGAGGGCCGGTTTCTTATGACTCCTGAATTTCAAGCCGCCCAAGATTTTCAAGAGGGTATGGCAGGCGTCAAAAAATCGGGCCGTTGGGGATTTGTGGATGCCCAAGGCAAGCTGGCAATACCCTGTGCTCACGATACGGTGTTCCCATTCCACCAGGGCGTTGCGGCCGTGAAGGCCGATGGGGTCTGGCGTCTTATCAATAAGTCGGGTCAGACAGTTTCAGTTCAGACATATGAGGATATGCGGCCGGGTTCAGAGGGTTTTTTCGCTGTCAAGAAAAAGGGGCGTTGGGGCTTTCTGCAAGCCAATGGCCGGGAGCTGATTTCCCCCCGGTTCACGGACGTTTCCGATTTTCAGGAAGGCTATGCGGTGGTGGAATACAACACGCGGTATCAGATTTTGGACAAAGAAGGAAAAATTCGGGAAACGGACCAGGAGTATGATTTTGTGGGTAATTTTAAGGAAGGATTTGCCGTCACGCTCAAGTCGGGACATTTTGGATTTATCACCCCCGACGGAAAGACTTTTTTCCCAAATATTTTCCCCAAGGTCCCGGGATTGGACCGTTATCCTGAATTCTCCACCGGTATTGCCGCCGTTCCTATTGCAGGCCGATGGGGCTTCGTGGACCTGAATGGCAAGGAAATGGGCCGGGATTTTGACAAAACCCGAAATTTTTACGGGGAAGTGGCGCCCGTGCGCCAGGGCCTACTATGGGGTTATATCAACCGGAAAGGTAAAATCGTGATTCCTTTACAATTTGAAGATGCCAGCGAAATGATCCAGAATGCAGCTATTGTTAAAAAAAATGATCAGTACGGACTGATTAATTCCAAAGGGGAAATCATCGCTCCGATACAATGGGACCAGCTGGAACGGCACCCGGAAAAGCCCGGGTTTTTTATTGGAACTTCTGGTAAAAAAAAGTGTATTTTGGACAGCAGGGGCACGGCGTATTGTGACTAAATGAAAAGTCTTCAAGGTTTGGAAAAGCAATCTTCCGAAACCGTCGGGTTGATGGATTGATCTTCAAAAAACAGACGGGTCACACCTTCTGGATTTTCCAGCATATCCATGCGTTCCAAGGCGCCGCCGCCGGGGGGAAAGTATAAATGGATTTCGCGGATATAACGCGCGATGCGGCTATTTCGGGGCTTTAGGCGTACCAGAATGCGGCCTCCAGGGTCACAAAAAAATGAATGTTCATAGTCCGGATTTTCCAACATGCCGGACTGAATCATGCGTATCACGCTGCCGGCCATGGAAGTGAACCAACGCTTTTGCTGGGGAGAGGTGGCCACCTCCTGGCCGTTTTCGCTCCGGTACAATTCCTGATTTTGTAGGATGAACAGCCAAGCGTAAGGTTTTTGATATTCCCAACGGATCTTATCGGGTCTCGAAAAGCAAAAAACACCTGCAGATGTTTGCGGCCTGGCAAGGATAGGATTGTCTTTTTCCTGACGGAAACGGGCCCGGATAGATTGAATGGCGTTCAATTGGTTTTTAAGGAGTCTTTTCACGGCCTCCGGTTCAGGACAAGGGCGAAATTCCCCCGGCACCTGAGCCGCAGAAATTAAAAACTTAAATAAGAAGAAAAGCAGGGGGGGGGAGTTTCTTAATACGTTCATTCAGAATATTTTTCTAAGAAAAATTGTTGACCGTCGAAGCGGCCATAACTGTTATGGTGGAGCCAATCGCCCAGATTCACATACACCCCTCCGGAGGGCAAAGGAAGCCATAAGGGTTTATGCCTGTGGCCAAAGACAAAAAAATCCACAGGAGTATTTTCTGTCTGGTATTTCTGGCAAAAAAGAAAAAGGCGTTCCTTCTCAGGCCGCACGGTGTCGGGCTCTTCAAAAAAACTGTAATGCCGGCTGGAGTAAGAAAAAAAACGGGCCAGACGCGCGCCCAGGTCAGGGTGCACCTGGCGGAAAAGCCATCGGTTAAAAGGCCGGGAAAACAGCCACTGGATCATTTTGTATCCATAATCTCCCGGCCCCAGCCCATCGCCATGGGCCAGGAAAAATTTTTTGGATCCCAGGATAACGCACAGAGGCCTTTGGTGCACCACAACGCCCAATTCTTTGGAAAAATAATCCCGAAGCCACTGGTCGTGGTTGCCTGGGAAGTAGTGCACAGGGATGCCGCTGTCCGTCAATTCTGCCAATTGGCCCAGCAAACGCACGAAACCCCGAGGTACCACACTTTTGTAATCCATCCAAAAGTCAAACACATCTCCCAGGAGCCACAACTCTGCCATGTTCGGTGCTTCGCGTCGTAGCCAGGCCACAATCTTTTTTTCCCTTTCCAGACTCGTCCGGTGGTCCGGAATGCCAAGGTGGAAATCCGAAGCGAAGAAAATATTACCCCTCACAGACGGATGCCGTTGGTCCGACCCCGAATGTACACCGTCCATACGTTTGCCAGAAATCCGCAGCCGTACCCCACCATTTGAATGCAGGTGGTTCCGATGGCCAGAACAAAAAGGCGTGCTGTCCGATGGCGCATGGCACCTTCCAGGCCCACCGCAAAGAAATACGCAAGATACGCTCCAGCCAAGAGGACGGCGGCCTTAGGCCAAACGAAAGCGGCCAGGAGCATGCCCAGCAGCCCCCACAGGAAGAAGACCGGGAAAAGATGGGTGAGCCGGAGCTCGCCCCGATGCCGCCGGGCCAACAGTACGCGGGCGGCCCCAAATCGAAAGACTTGCCAGAAGAATTTGGACCCTGTGGTGCGTCGCTTATGATAAACAAAAGCTTCCGGAAAAAAACAGACTTTGAATCCGGCTTTTTCCAGACGTATGCTCAGGTCGATGTCTTCGCCGCAAAGCAAATCGCTGAAACCTCCCACGGTATCAAAAGCGGACCGGCGGATGCCCATGTTAAAACTCCGGGGGCGGTAGGCCGTTGTGCGTACCGAGCGTCCGCGGATGCCACCGGTGGTGAGGAAAGACGTCATACTGTGGCTGATGGCTTTTTGCAGCAAAGTGAAACTGGGATGGGCCGCATCCGGCCCGCCAAAGACGTCGCCCGGACAGTCTTTTAGCCCTTTTTGGACGGCCAGCAGATAATCGGAGGGAATCAGGCAGTCGCTGTCCAGGAATATCAGCCAGGTCCCGGAAGCCGAAGCCGCCGCCCTGTTCCGCGCCGGGCTTACGGCGATATTTTTTTCGTATAGAAAAGTGAGCGGCAAGCGGTTGGAAAAACGTTGTGCCACCGGTTCCACGTCTTCCAACGGGGAACCATCCGACAGAATTACCTCAAAAGACGGCCCACGGAGGGCGGTGAGGCTGTCGAGAAATTCTTCCACTTCGGCGGGCCGCCCGAAGGTGGGGGAGATCAGTGAAAATTCTGGCCGGTCCATACTGCCAGCCAGGGGGCTACGCCAGCTTTTCACGGATCAGATAAGTGTTGCGTTCAGCTGAGTTGCGCAGGACAAGTTCGCCCAGGAAACCGGCCAAAAAAAGCTGGCTTCCCACCACCATGCACAGAAGACCCAGGTAAAAGATGGGTCGTTCGGTCATGCGATATTGCTCAAACACCACCTTAGCCACGGCCAGATAGGCCGCTATGGCAAAGCCCGCCAAAAATAAAAGCAGGCCCCAGGGACCAAAGAAATGCATGGGTTTTTTGCCAAAACGGGTCAAAAAAACAATCGTGAAAAGGTCTAAAAGTCCATTCATGAAGCGGTTCAGGCCAAATTTGCTGTGTCCGTATTTACGGGCCCGATGTGTTACAACCTTTTCCCCAATGCGCTTGAATCCGGCCTGTTTAGCCAGAATGGGGATATAGCGGTGCATTTCTCCAAATACTTCAATACTTTTAACGACACAGGCGTCGTAGGCCTTTAAGCCACAATTAAAATCATGGAGCGGGATGCCTGAAACCCACCGCGTCACGGCATTAAACAATTTGGTAGGGAGGGTTTTGCTTAAAGGATCGTAGCGTTTCTTCTTCCAGCCGCTCACCAGATCATATTTTTCTTCCGTGATCATTCGGAATAAGGCCGGTATTTCATCCGGGCTGTCTTGTAAATCGGCGTCCATGGTGATCACCACCCGGCCCCGGACTTCCTGAAAACCTACATTCAGGGCTGCGCTTTTGCCGTAATTGCGCCGGAAACGAATCCCCCGCACTGTCGGAAAGCGCTGATTCATTTCCAAGATGGTGTCCCAGGAACCGTCCTGGCTTCCATCGTCCACAAAAAGAAGTTCGTAGGATAGCCCGGCCTCGGTGCACACCCGATGGATCCACTCGGTCAGTTCGGGCAGGGATTCTCTTTCATTCAGCAGCGGAATTACCAGCGAAAGGTCAGGAGGGGTCATGCGAAGGCAGCCTACGGCTTTTTCTTTGGAAAATGAACCCAAAAATAACACTCAAAACCAGGCCGGCCATAAGATTCATTTGGAACTCGGCGAATGCCAATCGAAGCGGGGTGGCATCACGTTTTAATTGATTCAGAAAATCCGCGGGATCTGTGGGAAGGGAAGAGGCTAAAGGACCCTGGTACACCAGCGCAAGATCCTGGCGAATTTCCTCCATATGCATTTCTATAATTTGAGGCCTGAAAAAAATTAATAAATAGATGAGCATGGCTTTGGTGGAGGCCAAAACAAAAGCTGCCAGAAGGCCTTTGCGGAAGGCCACACCAAAAGGGTAGGGAAGCTCCCGATGAGCGGGTCTTCCCAACGCAATGGACAAAGCAACAGCCAAAGGAGGGATCCAAAAAGTGATATAACGAAATTTCCACAGGGGGCTGCGACCGAATAAATACAGAAGGAGAGCTCCTGAAAAGAGTATCCACCCGGCCACAAACCCCACATTAAAAGATGTCTTCATCTCAGTTTAAATATTCATCATACAGGAGGCAAAGCACCGTGGATCCTCACAGCGATTGGCCTCAGGAGAAGAGCTTCGATGAAGGTATTTTTTTAAGGATTGCCGAGGGCGTCGATCTCCTTCTGGAGAGCGTTTTCCTCGATTTTTATCTTGTGCTTTTCGGCAAATTCTTTCTGGGCGCTGGCAAAGGCTTCATCTAAGGGCTTTTCTTTTTCGGCAATACGTTCATTGATTTCCATCATTTTTTTCAGGGAAGTGGAATCGCCTCCATGTATGGTATTGTTCGCTAAATCATACAATTCTTTAAATTCATTGTTGCAAATGTCTTTGTAAAAATTAAAGAGATTCAAAGCGGCGTCCAACAGCTTTCTGTCATCCTGGTAGGGTCCCAGATTTTCGATGGCCTTAACAGACGCTTCCGCCTGGGCTGCAGCTTTTTGCCGGAGCTCCTGAGCCTTTTGAATATCATCTCCGGCGTTGGCCATATCGATCATCAGGCGGGCAATCAGTGTTTGATGGGCTACGATGGAGTCATTGTAAGCCGTCGGGGTCATGGAAGGCTTTCCTTTGCAGGAAAAAAAAGCGGCAAAAGCCACTGGGAAAGCAATTTTGATGAAGTTTTGCATTGTCGGATGAATTCTTAAGTGGGGCAAAATTATTGTAAAAATTCAACCTCTTAAGAAGACGGCGTATGGAATGATTTGAGTTTGCGCACACCCAGCCAGCGCATCAGGGCCGCCAGGGTGTTTTGGTTGCGTTGAAGGGCTACAGCGGATACAATGTCTTTTTTTTCGGAAGAGGTGAGATGAAAGCTGACCGAAATTTCATCTTTGGCTTCATTGGCCAGGTCAAATAGCACATGATGCACAGGGACACTCAGGCTGCCGGCCACAAATTTGAGCATTTGCTCGTTCACATACACTTGGGTGGTAGTGATGTTAGAGAGAACTCCACCAAAAGGCGTGAACAACGATTCAATAGCCGAGCGCCAACGGCGTTGCCGTCTTTTCAATAGATATTGATCGTGCCTCAGGCGGTCTGTCACGTCCAGCAAAATGATGCGGGAAACATTTTGATTCAGCCACTGGCGCATGTGGAAAATATATTTTAAAATATTTTGAATACCATAATTGTCCCGAAAACCGGCATCCATGAGCTCAATTCTGGGCCGTGTAGGCAAGGATACCGGCGGCATGACGAGAGGAAAAGTGGCATTGGCCCGCAGCACTGAAAGAAAAGAAATATTGCGGTAGCCTTCTTGCCGGCAAAGCTTCGAAAATTCTATGTCCTCCAGCTTTGGAATATGAGACAATGTGTCCCGGCTGAGAGATTTTTGGGTCATAAATCCCAGAGGTTGGGTGCAAAAGAGCATACGCCGTCCATCGTTGATGATGGTGGGCGAAAAGATCATTATAGGAAGGGTGGCATTGTATTCGGGTGTGGCATAGTCATAAAATTTTCGGTCCAATACATAGCCGGTGTTCTGATTGAAGTGTTTCTCAAAAGCATAACCTCTGTCTTTGGGATACCAGAATCTTTCGTATTTAAAGCGGCCTGTCGGAATGAAAAAATCGCTCAGGAGCATGGCTCCAACCACCGGATTCAGAATATCCGCCGCAATGCACTCGGTGAGGCTGTCCAGCGAAGCGCCTTTTAATAATCCAGAGATGCGCCGGTAGTGAAGTTCTCTCAAATAGGCCGCGCCCAGGGCCCCGCCGGAAGACCCGCTGATGAGATAGGTGTGCTGCAGCAGTTTGCCGCCTAATAGGCTATCGGCCCAGCACAATGAATAAAAGGTCCAGGTGGCCGCCTTGCTGCCGCCACCGGTGCAGCTGATGAAAACGATGGGTGGCTTGTAAATATCTTCCGGTTTCCCTTTAGAGACCTTTTTTTTCCATTTGTTCAGAATGCCTTCA
Source organism: Flavobacteriales bacterium (assembly GCA_025055575.1). Lineage (GTDB taxonomy): Bacteria > Bacteroidota > Bacteroidia > CAIKAF01 > CAIKAF01 > JANWWQ01. Next base: position 47,073 of record JANWWP010000026.1, read on the forward strand.
TGCCATCGCTTTTCTTGAAAAGTATCAGCAGGTGTCTTAAAGTAATGCCGCGCCAAAGAATCGGGATGGTAATCCGACATTTTTTCGTAATTGAGGCCATAGAGCCGGCTTTCCGTGGTCAAAAAACCGCGCGCCGTCAGCACATTATACCCAACATATAAACAAATAAACGCCAATACGGACCAACGGCCGAAGAAATAATTCAGACCTCCCGTGAACATCATCAACAATGTGAAATACAAGAAAAAGATGGCGGCAGCCGGTAAAATCAACCATTCTTTTTCCCGCAACAGGCCCAGGATAAATATGGAAAGAATGGTCAGAGCGGAGTATAGAAAGGCATAAAAATGACTTTCTGAAAAAACCCTGTCCAGCACCTCAGGGTTGTAATGATGAGTGGGCCGTGCCAGACGGATCCTGAAAGGGCTGGCCAGGTAAGTAGCGGTTTCCCAACTCTCTTTCCTGAGGGCTCGGGCTACGGCCTCCAGCTTATCTTTTTCTGGATTCAGCAAAATCCGAACCGGTCGAATACGCCAGTTTTTCTTAGAGCTGGAAGAAGTGTCGGCACTGGGGTTTTCAGGATCAATCCCGAATATCCGGCGCATATCGCGTCCGAAGGCCAAAAAATAAGAAAAAGTGACCGCCGTAAACACAATGAAACCCGCCATGAAACTGCCGCCATGTCTCAGATAAGTCAGGACGGGATCCGGGTAATTTTTTTGATGAAATTTCCAAAGCTGGAAGAGGTAAATACCAAGGAACAGGCTGGGCAGAATGAAATTGTTGAGACTGTATCTTGAAAATGGCCTGGCCACGGTGGCCAAAAAAGGAAAAGTCCGGCTGTGGGTGAGGTAGCTGGCAATATTAAAAGCGCTGATGAAGCCGCCAGCGGCAAAACCCACGATGAAATAGGAAGACATGGACACCCGTCCCAGGTATTCCGGGTCCAGAAACAGCAGATAGCCCCCGCTGATCCGGAGAATATTGCCGGTAATCACCAGGGTGAGAACTGCCAAAAATGAAAATAACAGGATGCTGCTTCGGATGTGAACCAGCAAAAGCTGGACAGGAAAGAAAAACAGCACCTGCTTCCAAAACGGAGGTTTTTTTTCCCATGCAGCCGGTGTCATTGCCTCACAAGGGTTTTATCCAGGATGGTGGATTTTTTGACATACAAGGGAATAAATTTCTTCGGCCTTTTTCGCGACCTCCTTTTCCAGTTCTTCCGTCTGACGCAGGAGTGCCTCCCGCCGTTCGGCATTTTGCAGATTGCGGGCGTTGATGCGCACGTTGAGGCCGGCCCCCTGCACGGCTGCTTTCAGAGCCAAGGCTGCGCAGCCGGCATCGCTCGCCGAAGCCTCCAGACCTTCGCGGGCCATGGCTTCTGCCACTTCAAGAGATTTTAAACCTTGCCGCATCACTTCCAACGGCACCAGGGCCGCGCGTTCGGTGGCTTCTTCAATCGCCTTTTGTCGTATTTCCTTTTCTTCCTCGGTGGCTTTGGGTAGCTGAAAACACGCCATCAAATCATGAAAGGCCTGGGTGTCAGCATCCACAAGCTCTAAGAAAGAATCGGCCAGATGCTGCCCTTTTTCTGCCCATTGACTGAAGTATTCCCAACGGTCGTCCCAACCGCGCTTATGAGCCGAAAGATTGGCTACCATCGTAGCCAAGGCGGCCCCCATCGCACCGCATAAAGCTGCCACGGACCCGCCGCCGGGGGCGGGGGATTCAGAAGCAGTTTCATACACAAAATCCTGCACCGATTTGTCCACCAGCCTCGGCTTAGCATCGGCCGCTTCCACGGCATATTCAATGATTTTTTTTGACACATCAAAAGGCTTAAGAGCATCCAAACCCAGGGAAGCCACCGCCAGCCTGATAATCTCTTTTTCAGGCAACCCGGCAGAACGTTGTTGCAGCTTCAAATAATAACGGCCGGCCTTCAGAAGGCTGTTTTTGGGAATGAGTCCCACCAATTCGGACCCTGTCACCCGCAAGCCACGGGCCTCGGCCTGCTTTTTTACGGCTTCATAGGCTTCGTGGATATCGCATACATCCGGGTTGGTGAGATTCATTGAAATTTGGGCGCAGCCATATTCAGGAATGTACCAGCCGATGGCTTTCACACTTTTCAGCAAACCGGGTTCGTACACAGGTGCGCCATTTTCATCGCGTACAACGGGCCCCGTGAGCGGATCCCCTGTGCGTTTGATGCGGCCCCTCTCGCGCACATCGAAAGCCACGGCATTGGCCCGGCGCACCGAAGTGGTGTTGAGGTTCACGTTGTATGCGATTAAAAAGTGCCGCGCTCCGATTACCGTGGCGCCGCTCCGGGCATTAAAGGTGTGCGGGCCATAATCAGGCCGCCATTCCGGTTGTTGCATTTTTTTTTCCAATCCTTCATATTCTCCTGCCCGGATGTCGGCCAGATTCCTGCGGTGGGGCGCGGTGGCTGCATATTCGTAACAATAAACTGGAATGTTGAGCGCCTCGCCCACGCGCCGTGCCAGTTTGTGAGCCCAGGCAGCGGCTTCTTCCATGCTAAGGCCTGCCACCGGAACCAGCGGGCACACATCCGTGGCGCCCATGCGCGGATGGGCCCCCTTGTGGCGCCGCATGTCTATCCGCTCGGCCGCGCGCGCTATCGCCCTGAAGGCGGCTTCGCACACCACCTCAGGCGCTCCCACAAAAGTCATCACCGTGCGGTGGGTGTCGTAGCCCATATCTACATCTAAAAGCGTCACGCCGTCCACTGAACGAATCGCCTCTTCTATGTCGTGAATTACGGATTTATCGCGGCCTTCACTAAAGTTAGGAACACATTCCAACAAGGGTTTTTCTGCCATATAGCAAAAGTGTCAGTAAGGAAAATTTCTTAAAGCTCCAGGGCCAAAAAGTTTTTAACGTGTTATTATGGACGGCTTGCAGGATACTTCGTTGCCTAGATTTTTTCAAAATCGGAAACTAAATATAATTCTGTTCTAAAAAATTTTTTTTAATGATAAAAACCCATAAATGAATGGGTGAAATTCTGAAAAAGGAATTTATATTTAAAAATTTATACATTATTATTTATGTTCAAATATCATCCGTTAATTTTTACTTCATGATTTTACAGACTTCTGCGATTTTTTGAAATAATAAAAATTTGTGGATTTTCTTTTTACTTTTGTTTGGATGAAAATCAAAAACTATTTCCGGGTTCGGCTGGTACGCATTGTTTTGTGTGTCTTGTTAGGGATCTCGGGTGGAATTTTACAAGGTTGTAAAACGGCAAAAAATTCCTGCAACTGTCCCACATTTGGGCATTGAAAATAGGAGGCTTTTGCTTTGCTTGCGCTTTTTATACTTTTGCGCACCTTTTTCAAAAGCGCATGGATAAGATAATCGGAGAAGGCTTCACGTTCGATGATGTGCTGGTGTTGCCAGCCTACTCCGAAATCCTTCCGCATGAAGCGGATATTTCCACGCGGTTTTCAAGACGTATCCGATTGAATGTGCCGATTGTTTCGGCGGCCATGGATACCGTGACAGAGGCTGAAATGGCTATTGCCATGGCGCGGGAAGGTGGCCTGGGCGTGATCCACAAAAATCTCAGCATCGAGGAGCAGGCCGCCATGGTGCGTCGCGTCAAGCGCGCCGAAAGCGGGATGATCAACGATCCTGTGACGCTTCAGGAAACAGCTACCGTGGGGGAAGCGCTCCATCTGATGCGGGAACACAAAATTGGCGGAATCCCCGTGGTGAATGGCGATCGGAAGCTGGTGGGCATTGTCACCAATCGGGATCTCCGCTTTGAAAAAAACAGAGACCGGCCTGTGCGCGAAGTGATGACGAAGGACAACCTGATCACCACCTGCGAAGTCCCCTCCCTGGATAAGGCCGAGGACATCCTTCAATCCTATAAAATTGAAAAATTGCCCGTGGTGGACAAAGATTTCCGCCTGGTGGGGTTGATTACATACAAAGACATCATCAAGACCAAGCACAAGCCGCTGGCATGTAAAGATGAAAAAGGCCGGCTGCGGGTAGCGGCCGCCGTGGGCGTGGCTCCGGGCTTCATGGAGCGTGCGGAAGCCTTAGTCCAAGCCGGCGTGGATGCCCTGGTATGCGACACGGCCCATGGGCATTCCAAATCAGTGTTGGAAGCGGTGCGCGAACTGAAGAAAGTGTTTGATGCGGTGGACATTGTGGCCGGCAATATTGCCACGGCTGAAGCCGCCAAAGCTTTGGCGGAGGCCGGAGCGGACGGCGTGAAAGTGGGAATTGGCCCAGGCTCTATTTGTACCACCCGGGTGGTGGCCGGCATCGGCGTTCCCCAGCTCTGGGCCGTCATGCAGGTGGTGCAGGCTCTGGGTTCTGGCGATGTTGGAATCATCGCGGATGGCGGTATTCGTTTTTCCGGTGACATTGTGAAAGCCCTTGGCGCAGGGGCCGATTGTGTGATGGTCGGTAGTCTTTTTGCCGGTACTGATGAATCGCCCGGAGAGGCCGTCATTTTTGAAGGCCGTAAATTCAAAACCTATCGGGGCATGGGCTCTCTGGAGGCCATGCAAAAAGGCTCCAAAGACCGCTACTTTCAGGATCAGACCACCGACACCCAAAAGCTGGTGCCCGAAGGTATAGTGGGCCGTGTGCCCTACAAAGGCAGCCTTGCCGAGGTGTTGTATCAGCTTACGGGCGGTCTGAGGGCCGGGATGGGCTACACCGGCAGCCGCACCATCGCCGACCTGAAAAAAGTTCGGTTCTTGCGTATCACCCACGCCGGGGTCATCGAAAGCCATCCCCACAACATTTTTATTACGCATGAAGCGCCTAATTATTCAAAAACAATTTAAAAGATATATGTTGCTTATGGTTTCCCGACGCAAGAATCTCGTTTTCGGTATTTTCCTCTTTTCGCTTGTTCCCACGATCCAGGGTCAACAACCGGGTCCGCCGGTTTTGATGACCATCAACGATCAGAAAATCACTCTGGACGAATTTGAAGCCATTTTCCGCAAAAACAGCCCCAAAGACCGAAAAATCACGCAGAAAGATTTAGATGAATACATAGATTTATTTGTTAATTATAAACTTAAAGTGCGCCAAGCCTTGGATTTAAAGTTGGATACAGCAAATTCCTTTAAAACAGAATTTGCCGGTTACAAAAAACAATTGGCCGCACCCTACATGAAAGACAAAGCGGCTGAGGAAAAACTGCTGAAAGAAGCGTATGAGCGCAGCAAAACCGACCTGCATGTGGCCCATATTCTGCTCAAGTTTACTTCGGACTGTCAATTGCCTGAAGACACCCTGGCACTCTACAACAAAGCCCTGGAAATCCGCAATAAAATCAAGAAGAAATACACCTTTGAAAAAGCGGCTTTGGAGCATTCCCAGGACGAAAACACCAAAAACAAAGGCGGCGATCTGGGGTGGTTTTCCTCATTGATGTGGGCGTATCCTTTTGAAACAGCGGCCTACAACACGCCCGTCGGTAAAATGTCCATGCCCGTGCGCACCAACTTCGGTTATCATATTATCAAAGTTTTGGGCAGCCGGCCGGCCGTGGGCGAAGTGAAAGTGGCCCACATTTTCGTGCAGGCGCCTCAGAATGATACTTCCCTGGTGCGAAAAGGTAAAGAAAAAATTGACTCGGCGTATGCCCGGCTCAAAAGAGGGGAAAATTTTGCCGATGTGGTGAAAATGTTCAGTGATGACCGGCAAAGTTTGAACAACGGTGGGGAGTTGCCGGCATTTGGTATTCAGAAGATGGTGCAGGAATTTGAAGACCAGGCTTTTTCCCTGAAAAACCCCGGTGATTACTCCGCGCCTTTTCAAACCCGCTACGGCTGGCACATTGTAAAACTCATTGAGCGCAAGGGCATCCAGCCCTTTGAAGCCGTCAAGGACAATCTGCTCAAACAATTGCAACGCAATCCACGCTACAAACTCATCAATGACTGGTTTGCCGAAAAGATTCGTCAAAACGCCGGTTATAAGGAAAATTCAGAGTTCCTGCAAAGTCTGCGGCGCCTGCAGGGTGAAAAAGGGATCCGCGTCAGTCAGCTGGACAGCGTGGAGTCAGGCGCCGTGCTGTTCTCATTCAGGGACGGATATAAAGTCACCTTCGGCGATTTTATGCAGCAATATCGTGGCCGGTTCCCGCGGGCCGGAGAGATTTCCTATTGCCAGCTTCTGGAAAAAAACATCCGCCCTTTCATGCAACAAAAGGTTCTGGATTATGGCGAAGAAAACTTGGATAAGAAATACGAAGAATTCCGGCTTTTGCTCAATGAATATAAGGAAGGAATCCTCCTGTTTGAATTGATGGAAAAACGGGTTTGGAACAAGGCCCTGAACGATACCACCGGATTGAGGGATTACTACAATAAGAACCGAAACAAATACCAATGGGGCGAGCGGGTGGAGGCCGTCCGGTTCATCACCGCCGATGAAGACATAGCCCGAAAAAGCCAGGCTGAAGCCATGGCCGTGGCCACAGGAAAAGTGAATGCGGAAAATTTTGTAGATAAATACAACAAGGAAAAAACCATGCTCACATACACCACGGAACTTTTTGAAAAAGGCGACAACGCCATGGTGGATTCCTTAGGTTGGAAGCCCACGGTGGGCCCCATCTTCCGCAACCGCGATAATTACAATTATTTCGTGATCCGGCAGACATTTCCGCCCCGTCCCAAAGAATTTAAAGAGGCCAAAGGCCAGGTGATCAGCGATTATCAGCAGGAACTCGAAAAGCAGTGGGTGGAGGAGCTGCGGCGCCAGTACAACTGGAAAGTGAACAAAGAGGTGCTCTACAGCCTTATCGGCAAATAATTAAGGTCTCTTCGTGCGCACTAAAGCAGATCTTCCAGCGTTTTCAGGCAGTGCATGAGTCAGGGCGGGGCCAGGATATGGATATTTTTTGCGGCCCTGGTGCAGGCTTCATGGGGCTTGTCGCAGAACCGGAAAGTAGTGGATGAGGTGATCGCGGTGGTGGGCAATGAGATCATCCTTTTGTCAGAAGTGGAGGAGCAAGCCCGCCAGTTGAGTATGCAAGGCCAGAAAACTGGATTTCGGGAAAAGTGCATGATTTTGGAAGGGCTTTTGTTTCAAAAGTTGTGTCTGGAGCAGGCGGAACGCGATTCGCTCACCGTCACCGATGAACAGGTGGAAAGTGAATTGAATCGACGCTTGGACTATTTCAGGGCCCAGTTTGAATCGGTTGAAAAGATGGAACAGTTCCTGGGCCGCACGATTCCGGAGATTAAAAAAGAATTTCGCAGCCAGGTACGCGATCAGCTTTTGGTGCGTCAGATGGAAGAAAAAATCACCGGCTCCGTCAAGGTGACGCCGGCCGAAGTCCGCAGGTTTTATGAGTCGGTGCCCCCGGACAGCCTGCCTTTTGTGCCCAGTGAGGTGGAGTTGGCTCAAATTGTCATAAAACCCGAACCCAGCCCGGCCGAAAAAGAAAGGGTGCGCAAAAGACTTCAGGAAATCCGGCAGGAGATATTGAACGGGGCCAGCTTTGGACTCAAAGCGCTGCGTTTTTCGGAAGATAAAGTTTCTGCACAAAATCAGGGCGAACTGGGCTTCATGACCCGCGAGCAATTGGTACCCGAATTTGCGGCTGTAGCTTTCCGGCTTAAGGAAGGCGAAGTGAGCGAAATCGTGGAAACACCGTTTGGGTATCACATCATCCAACTGATTGAAAGACGAGGCGAGTACTCCAATTTCCGACATATCCTTCTCAGACCCAAGCCCACCGACGCGGATTTCCGTCAGGCTGAAAAAAGAATTGACAGTGTGTACCATCTCATTCAGAGCCATGATACGCTCACTTTCGGCAAGTTGGCGGAACTGTTCTCTACGGATGAAGACAGCCGCTACAACGAAGGGCGCATGGTGAATCCGGCCACTGGCAACAGCCGCTTTCGCGTCGGCGATCTCGACATGGCCACATTCAATCTGATCAATGCTTTGGAACCCGGGCAATACTCCCGTCCCCAACTGTATGAAACGCCGACGGGCCAAAAGGCCTTTCGCATCGTGAAATTGCTGAATCGTACCAATCCGCACGTGGCCGATCTGGTGAATGATTTTGAAGCCATTCAGGAAGCCGCCCTGGAACAAAAAAAGAAGCAGATCATTGGCCGGTGGATACAAAAAAAACAGGGGGAATATTTTATCCGGGTCCATGAGGCCTATGCCGGCTGCCCCTTTGAAACTTTCAGAATACCCTAAATTTTTGTAAAAATTTTGTTCATGCCCAACTACAACAACGAAAAAGAAGCGGCCGATGCCTTCAAGGAAAAATATGCCGGCCTATTGGCTGAAACAGCCAAAGTCATTGTGGGTCAGAAACGGGTTTTGGAGGCCTTGTATAATGCCATTTTCTGTGGTGGTCACGTGCTTTTGGTGGGGGTGCCGGGTCTTGCTAAAACTTTGATGGTGAATACGGTGGCAAAAGTCCTAGGCCTCGATTTCAACCGGATCCAATTCACTCCAGACCTCATGCCCGGAGACATCACCGGCGCAGAAATTCTCGATGAGAACCGCCGTTTCCGCTTTATCAAAGGCCCGGTTTTTACAAATATCTTGCTGGCCGATGAAATTAACCGGACCCCGCCCAAAACACAATCGGCCTTGCTGGAAGCCATGCAGGAAAAAGCTGTGACGGCCGCTGGGCAGCGCTACGCCCTGAGTCTTCCTTTTTTCGTGCTTGCCACCCAGAACCCCATCGAGCAGGAGGGCACCTATCCTTTGCCGGAGGCCCAGATGGACCGCTTCATGTATTATGTCACTCTGGACTATCCCAGTTTTCAGGAAGAAGTGGATATTGTGCGCGGCACCACCGGCGCCGATATTCAGGAGCCAAAAGCCCTGATGGATGCAGAGGAAGTGATATATTTTCAAAAATTGGTGCGCAAGGTGCCGGTTCCCGACAATGTGGTGGATTATACCGTAAAATTGGTTCATAAAACCCGTCCAGGCACGCCGGCGGCCCTCAAAGAAGTGAATGAGTATTTGAGCTGGGGCGCCGGGCCCCGTGCCTCCCAAAACCTTATTCTTGGGGCCAAATGCCATGCCGTTCTACACGGCAAATACGCCCCCGACATTGAAGACGTTCAGGCCGTGGCCTTCGATGTTCTGCGCCACCGGCTCATCCGAAATTACAAGGCAGAAGCGGCTTCCGTTACGGCAGAAGATCTGATACGCCTCCTTTTAAATTAATTGCTGTCCATTTTTTGGACTGTATTCGATGGGTGATTTT
>JANWWP010000044.1 GCA_025055575.1 Flavobacteriales bacterium
CCCGCAGGGACGCGGCTTCTTCCATGCGATGGCCTGCATACCACAATTGGTTTTGAAATCCGGCTCTTCGATACGCCGCGCGAAGCGCGGCTACTCAGGGACCGGGCTTTTTTAAAAAATTAAAGAAAACCGCCCCGGCGGAGCCGGAAAGCCCGCAAGGGGTGGGCGGCCCTGGGCGGCGGCCGCCGGGCGGAGCGACCGGCCGGAAGCTCCCGGCCGGCCCACGCCGCCCCCCGCCCGCACCGCGGACTTGCAGGCGGAGACGGACAAGGCGGCCCCATCCTGAGACCCGGCTGATCAGGGTTGGAACGGAATCAGGCGCCGGAGGCCAAAATTCTGCATTGGGTTTCGCTATAGATCTGCAAAGGGTTTGTGGCCTTGGATGTCCCAGCATTTTAATATTTTGATAAGCAGGGCCTCGTAGTGGGCGGCGGTTTCTTCAGGACAGGAAAACGTCAGGCGGAAGCCAGGGACACCGTCCAGGCCGGGCACCGGCACCAGCCAGAGGGTGTGGAGCATGCGCACGGTTTTGCGGCCGCGCGGTTCATCGTGGCTATAGAGGACTTTGCCCAGGGTGGTTTTGCCAATTTTTTCTGTGGAGGTTTTGATTTTTGTGGCGGCATAGCGCGGGTCATTTTTCATTTTTTCTTTTTCCAGGTCGGCCAGCTTTCCGGGGCTCAGTGTATCGGAAGAGGCCATGGGTTGCAGGATGAGGTGCGCCCGGTCGTCGGTGAGTGTGAGAGAACGGCTTTCCGCATCAAAACTGTGGCTCCACACTTCCGGTTTGCACAAACTGTAGGGCCACTTCTCGTCTTTGAGATCTGTGAAAGAAAAATCCGTGTAGCGAAGGGTTTCAATCATTTTTTCCTGAATCATGGCGTAGGAAGGCGCCCGCATTTCGCCCATTTCGAAATAGAACAAAAGGCTGTTGTAGCGCGCGTTGATGTAAAAAGGCACCATGTAGATGGTGGATAGATACCATTTGTCAGCCGCCATAAAAGCCAGCACGCATTTAAAGACTTTTTTGCCACCGAGCACGGCTTCTCCGAGTTCACGTACCTGCAGATTTTTGATCTGGGGATCGTCGTAGAGTTTAAAAAACATCGCTTTGAGGCTGTCGGCATTGAAATCGGGACTGATGCGGGTGATTTTGATGTAAAACTCGCTTTGGCCATCGGAGGCGATGTAGGTGTATTTCTTGACTTCCTTGGGTGGAAAGCTTTGTTCGTATTTGAATTCTATCGGCAGTTTTTCGACGCGGAAGGGGAGATAGACGTCTTGCGCTGACAGGGAAAGTTCAAAGACTTTCCAGAAAAGGAAAAATAAGAAAGCGGTGCGCAGCATAGGGGTTATTAAGGTTCCAGGACGAGAATTTTAAAACGGGTGCCACCTGAATTCCGTATATGACGTGGAATATGTGTGGTTGCCATGAGCACCCCGTAAGTGGTGAGCAGGACGCCGCCTGCCGCCAGAGACCAGGGCGTAAGGAGGGGGCGGTGACCAAAAATGAGGCCGTTGGCGGCGGACAATACCGGGAGTCCTATACCGGCGTAAAGGCTAAGGCTTTTAAGAATGCGGAACCGCTGTTTGCGGGAAGGCATTTGTATAGCCTCGATTTGAGAGGGGAGGAAGGCCATTTTGTCGTCCAGGATGAGGGCGGTGTCGCGGATGGAAGACAGGCGGCGCAGTGTGTAGTCTTCCTCGCCCGAGAGGCGCATACGCAAAGATTCTCCCGCTTTGAAGTACACCCTCTTTTTTCCAATGTCCACACCCAGGTAGCGCTGGGCTTGCGCGGAAGATCCAAGCCCCAGGACAAGCACCAGTCCCAAGCCCCAGACACATCCGGGAGGAAGACCCCTGGGGCGGGTGCCGTGGCACGGATGGCTGCGTGCTCCTTCAGGGGTCCACTCGAAAAACCACACGCACTTTAGGAAAGAGTTTGATAAACGACGTTTCATGAACGCTCTGCCAGAGGAAGGATTTAATTTTTTTTAGAATGTCCTGCCGGGGTGGGGATTTAACGTTAAGGTCGTAAAGATAGGTGTCGCGAATGCGTCCTACCGGAGGAGCCTCGGGCCCCAGAATAGGAAATTGAAAAGTTTGTTGGAAGGCGTGTTTCACGTGGTCGGCGGCCTGCAGGGCCCGGCTTTCAACGGAAGCCGCGAACGTGAGCCGAAGCAACCGAACGAATGGCGGGTATCCGAATTGCCGCCGTTCTTGCAGTTCCTGTTCCAAAAAACGTTGGGTTTGGCCTTGGAGAAAATGCGTCAAAACGGGGTGATCCGGCCGATAGGTTTGCACCAGCACCAAGCCTGTTTCCTGGCGGCGTCCTGCTCTCCCGGCCGCCTGAACCAAAGTCTGATATGTGCGTTCTCCGGCCCTGAAATCTGGAAAAGAGAGCATCGTATCGGCATTTAAAATGCCAACCAAACCCACACGGGCAAAATCCAACCCTTTGGTCACCATTTGCGTACCGATGAGGATGCGGGTCTCCCCCCGATCGAAGCGCTCCAGAATGCGCCGGTATGCCGTGAGGGTGCGTGCGTTTTCGGCGTCTAAACGTTCGGACGGCACCCCGGGAAAAAGGCGCGCAACTTCGGCTTCCACTTTTTCTGTGCCAAACCCAATTTTTAATATTTCCGAACCATGGCACACGGGACATCGGGCTATCACGGGCTCAGCGTAACTACAATAACGGCAGCGCAAGGATGGGGTGGGATGCTGAAAGAGGGTGAGTGAAATATCGCAATGGCGGCAGGCCGGAACGTAACCACAGTAAGGGCATTGCACCACGGGAGCATAGCCTTTGCGGTTCTGAAAAAGAATAATCTGTCGGCCGGTGTGGAGGCATTGCTCCATTTCTGCCAAAAGCGTTTTGGAGAGGATGCTGGGCCCTCCTCCGCCCCGGCGTTCTGCGGCAAGGTTCACTACCGCACGGCGCGGTGGCGGGCTCTGGCCATAGCGTACGTTCAGGCGAACCAAAGCATATTTTTCATTCAAGGCATTGAAATAACTTTCTACAGAAGGTGTGGCGCTGCCTAAGACGATGGGAATCCCGAGACGGCGGGCCAAAACCACGGCAAAATCCCTGGCCTGATAGCGTGGGGCTGGATCTTCTTGCCGGTAAGAAGCATCGTGTTCTTCATCCACAACGATGAGGCGCAGATTGGCAAAAGGCAACAATAAAGCGGAGCGCGCTCCCACTACCAGTCGGAAGCGCTGATTATTCAAAACATTCATCCACACCTCGGTGCGGTTGTTTTCCCCAAACCGTGAGTGAAAAACCGCTACGGCGTCGCCCAGATAACTCCGAAGCCTTTCGATGAGCTGGGTGGTGAGAGCAATCTCCGGAACCAATAGAAGCGCCTGGGCCTGTGGGTCTTGCTTTAAGATATCCAGAATGAGGTGCAGGTAGATCTCCGTTTTTCCAGATGAAGTTTCTCCGAAAAGAAGAACAGGCCGATTCTTTCTGAAATGCCCGAGTACTTCTTCGAGAGTTCGATTTTGTTCCTCGGTAAGCTGGGGCGGGGGCAAGCTGGCGCCCTGCGTGGGCAAAATGTAGTATCCGGGGCTTTCGGTGAGCGCCAGAATCTTTTTTTTGATTAAGGCAGAAAAAGCGGGCTGAAGCGAAGGATCTTCTTTCATCACCTGTTCCCATGGCACCGGAACGGAACGGCCTGCGTCCCATCCGGCATTTTTTAAAAATACAAGCAAAGCCGCTTCCTGACGCGGTGCGCGGCGCACCAAATCAAAAGCCCGACGCAACCCTTCTTCGTTTTCAAAGTCCGGGCTCAACACGATGTGACGAATCTTTTTGGGTCGCCATTGCCTTTCCCATTCTTGATCCGGCACGATCCATCCATTGGAAACCAAATTACGCAAGGCCTTTTGTATCTGTCGTCCCGGGAAATGTTTCAGTAGGGTTTCCTGAGAAGCGCGCCCATGGGCCTGAAGAAATTCGAAAATTTCATATTCTGTTTCCTCTAAATCCAAAATGTTATCTGGGGCCTCGGGGTGCGGCCGGAAAAGCGTGCGGCTTTGAGGCAGAAGACCCGCCGGTATGGCCGCCTGGAGCACTTCTCCCGGCGTGCATAAGTAATATTGGGCCATTTCCTGCCAGAAAGTCCATTGCCAGGTGTGTATCACAGGCCTTGAGTCCAACACTTCCAGCAAGGGCTTCACGGCATAGTCCACCGGTTTATTTGCATGAACCTGGATGATCAAGCCCACCATAGGGCGGTTTTTTCTGAAGCTGACAACGGCCCGGCATCCAGGTTGCGCCAAATTTTCCAAACCCGGGGGACAGCCATAAGTGAGAGGCCCCGCAAGCGGCAGGGGCAGCAGCACTTCGGCGTACGAAGAATAGCTGGAAGGATGCGCCGGGGTCAAGGCCATAAATTTATGAGGGTCTTTGGGAGGTTAAGTTGGATTTTTCTTAAAAAAGATTTGGAAAGAGGGGATCATCCCAAGGCAAAAAAAGTTTTTTCCATAAAAAACCCCATGCCGCGCACCATCTTTGCGTGGCAATCGATGGTATGTTTTTAGGGAAAGGTTTTTTGACTTTACTACTCACATGTTTAATAATCGGCAGCGGGGCGAGGGGAATATGTCAGGCTCCCGGAGAACTTTTTCTTCGTTTGAAAGCTTTGGGAAACACCCACACGGTGCTTTATGTGGCGGCCCACCCCGACGATGAAAATACGCGCTTGCTCACTTGGTTGGCACGTGCACGGGGGGTACGCACGGCTTATGTATCCCTCACCCGCGGCGAAGGGGGGCAAAACCTGATTGGCCCGGAGCAAGGAAGGCTACTGGGCATCCTTCGAACCCAGGAATTGCTGGCGGCGCGTCGGGTGGACGGTGCCGAACAATATTTCACCACGGCCCGCGATTTTGGGTATAGTAAAAAACCTGAAGAAACTCTACGTCTCTGGTCCCGGGATTCTGTGTTGTGGGATCTTGTGTGGATCATTCGACAGCTGCAACCGGATGTCATCATGTGCCGTTTCCCCACGACAGGGGAAGGGGGCCACGGCCATCATACCGCTTCGGCTATCCTGGCAGAGGAAGCCGCGGAATGGGCAGCCCATCCCGCTGTATTCCCGGAACAACTCCGATGGGTACAGCCTTGGCGTTGCCCCCGCCTATTATGGAATACATTTCGCTTCGGACAAATTAATACAATAGACAGCAGTCAGTACCGCCAGGAAGTGGGGACTTTTATTCCTTTGTTGGGAGCCAGCGTTGGAGAACTGGCTGCTGAAAGTCGTTCCTGCCATCGGAGTCAGGGCTTTGGAACCGAAAAAAAACGGCAGCCCGTGGAAGAATATTTTAAAACACTGAAAGGAACAGCCCCATCCACCGATCTGCTGGATCATGTGCCTGGAGGGTGGAGCCGTTACCCTGGCTGGGCTTTTGTGGACAGCGCCTTAAACGGACTTTTGAAACAGTTCGACCTTCAAAACCCCAGCGCTTTGGCGCCGGGGCTTTTAAATCTGCGGGCTGCCATTCTGGCCAAGGCTCAGCGCAGCGCCTCTGAGCCATTACCTGCCATCCTGCACCATCGTCTCCGGCAACTGGAGGATTTGGTGTTGGATGTGTGCGGAATTTTTGTTGAAGCCACATCACCCACTCCGCGCCGCCTGGTGAATTCCCCTTACACCATCCAATTCATGGTGGTAAACCGTAGCCCGGTTCCGGTGGTTTTGAGAGAAGTCACTGGCTGGGGATTTTCAAAGTTCTACTCTGCTTCATTAGAATTTGGTCAACCTTTCAGGGACACTCTCCGAGGCGTATCTCAATGGCAGGAAGTGATTTCCATGCCTTACGATTATGTGGAACATGAGCCCCTGCGGGTGTATCTTCCCCAGGAGGCTGCTGAGAATCAAAATTTGGAAAAGCTATTGGAAGGCGCAGAAATGGAAGCCTATGCGCCTGTGGTCCATTGGCCTGAATACCGTCCTGAAATTCAATGCCGTGTGGTTTTTGAGATATTGGGGCACCGCCTGGTGCGGGAATGCCAGATCCTCTATAAAAATGTGGACCCAGTGCGGGGGGAATGCTACGAACCTCTGGTGGTAGGTCCTCCGGTCATTCTCTTCTCGGAGAAGCCTTTTTATTATTTTTTTGCAGGAAAAACAACCCGCATCGGGTTCAAATTACGTAATGACGGACCTTCGGCCCAAGTGCGGCTGATGCCCGGTGTGGAGGCGCCCCTGCAGGCCCGACCTTCTCAGTGGGACGGCCACCTTAAGGCAGGTGCGGATACCTCAATTTTTTTTGATATTTACGTACCTGAATCGTGGGCACCTCACACTTGCCGGATTCGTCCTGAAGTTAAGATTCGGGAGAGCACTTATCGCCTCACGGAGCACCGAATAGAGTATGACCACATTCCCAGGCAAGTGGTTTTCGCGCCCCTCGACATCCAGGCCTGTGTGCTGGAGTCCCAAGCCCGCTTGGCCCGGCTTCGGTGTCTGTATGTCAAAGGTTCCGGGGATTACGGGGATGAAGCCTTGCGGCAACTGGGCTTTGACGTGACCCTATGGCAGGAAGGGGAGAATTTCCCCGGTCCTTTGACTCCTGAAAACTATCCCTTGGTGGTGTGCGGAGTTCGGGTATTGAATGTAAGAAAAGACCTAGAGGCTCTGCGTCAGGCGCTTCCGTCGTATGTGCAAGCGGGAGGACGCCTGGTGATGCAATACAACACCTTGCAGGATGTGGCCGATTTGGCCCCATGGATTCCGCAGAGTCTCCGCATTTCCAGACAAAGGATCACCGATGAAACGGCTCCCGTGCAATTGTTGGACAGTCAGCATCCCATTTGGCATTGTCCATTAAAGATTAAGGAATATGATTTTCGAAACTGGATTCAGGAAAAAGCATTATATGTCCCGGATTCCTGGGATGCTTCCTGGACGCCTCTTTTGGCTTCTTCGGATCCGGGCGAACCCAACCTTAAAGGACTTTTGCTGGAAGCGCAGTGGGGACGCGGTAGGGTGTACTATACGACCCTGAGCTTCTTTCGCCAGTTGCCCGCAGCTGTTCCGGGTGCAGTACGGCTGTTTCTGAATATCTGTTTTCCGGGACGTTGCCAGCCCCAAGCTCGAAAAAATCACAGCAAGCCTTCGTCTGCAAAGGAAAAATAATGATGGGCCGTGATGATCAGGTGGTCCAGCAATGCCATATCCAGGAAAGCCGCCGCTTCCTTTAGTTTTTGGGTGAGCTGAATATCTTCGGGGCTCGGTTTCAACTGCCCTGAAGGATGGTTGTGGGCCACGATGAGGGCCGTGGCGTCCAAAAGCAGAGCTTTTTTAAAAATCACCCTAGGATCGGCTACTACCCCTGTCATGCCTCCGCGCGCCATCACCTCTTTACGAATGACGCGGTGGGCCCTGTTTAGAAACAAGGTCATAAACACCTCCTGGGTTTCATCCTCCAGGTCGGGCGCCAGGATTTCATAAGCCTGCCGGCTGCTGCGAATATCCTCTTTCCGGGACGCTTCTTCTGTTTTACGTCGGCGCCCCAATTCCAGGGCAGCGGCTAAAGTGACAGCTTTCTTGAGCCCAATTCCGTGGAATTTCTTGAGGTTTTCCAAAGGTATGCGACTCAGCGCCGTGAGGGAGTGATGCACCGAATCCAGAAGTTCACGGGCCAGATCCAGAGCGGTTTTGTTCCGCGTGCCCGTGTTCAGGAGAATGGCCAGCAACTCGGCGTCGGTGAGAGCGGCGGCGCCCCTTTTTTCAAACTTTTCACGCGGCCGTTCTTCAGAATTCCAGGTCTTGATGCTTTTGTGCTGGGATGTTTTCACAAACAAAAAAACCTGCCATGAGGCAGGTTTCGAAATTACAAAACAAAAAAATTAGGCTAGAGCTCTGAATTTTTTATCTAAGGAAGATTTTAAATTAGCCGCTTTATTCTTGTGAATGATGTTTTTCTTGGCTAATTTATCTAAAAGGGAGACCACTTTAGGCATAATCTCTTTAACCTCTTCCTTCTTGTGAGCGGTCCGGATTTTTTTTATCAAGGTTCGTACAGTCTTCTTCTGATAACGGTTACGAAGCCGTTTGGCTGCACTGCTGCGAGCGGCTTTTTGGGCATTTTTGTGATTGGCCATGTGATGTTTTCGTAGCCCATAGGGGAATCGAACCCCTGTTTCAAGAATGAAAATCTTGCGTCCTAACCCCTAGACGAATGGGCCATTTTGTTTCGGGCTGCAAAGGTAATAGAAAATTTTAATCCTCCAAAAATTTCATCTAAAAAATCCCTCTACTTTTGCCGCGCCATGTTGATCGATCTCACAAAAGCGGAAATTTCGTCTCTGATTGTTCACAAAGTCGGCAGCAGCTATCTCGGAGAAGACTTGGTCCTGTCTGAAAAAGAGTCCCTGGTTCAAAATGATGAAATGGCAGAGGCTCTGTATCAATTTTTTTTAAAGCCATTGGACCTGAGGGCTTTGTATCAGTTTTCGGAAGAAAAAGGAAGAACAGTGTCGGATTGCGCCCATCAGGTTTTTGAAGACAAACAGCGCTTTTTTCCCATATCTCAAACTTTGGCGAAGCATCTGTATCAGGTATCGAGCCATCCGAAAATTAAATCCGGTGATTTGTATGTTGTGCATTTTTCAGGATGCATTGTGAACGACACCGTGGTGGAGGCGCTGGGTATTTTTAAAACGGAACATCGGGATCGTTTTGTGAAATTGCGTGAAAAACCCAACACCATTGTATTGGACGTGGATGAAGGCATCTTGCTGCACAAACTGGACAAGGGGTGTCTTATTTTTAATTACCCGGCCGACAACGAGCGGCCTTTAGCTTTATGCGTGGACAAAAGCAATCCATTGAACGATGCCGCCTTTTGGAGGGAAGAATTTTTGGGCCTGGAACGTGTTCCGGATGAAAATTACTTGGCCGAAAGCTACCAGGATATGGTGCGCGTGTTTGCGGACAACGTGCGGCTTGGAGATATGCCTTTGGAACCTGCCCACAAAGCCGCCATCCTGAGCCGCAGTGCCACATATTTCAAAGAGGCGCCCGTGCTGGATAACCAACTTTTTGAAGAAAATGTACTTCAGGAGCCGTCCATCATCGAAGAGTTCAGGGATTTCCGGAAATCCTATGAAGAAGCCTTCCGCCTGCCGCCCGTGGACGGCGTGGAGATCCCTCTTTCGAGCCGTAAGACAGCCCAGAAAAAATTTAAAAGCGTCATCCGTTTGGATAAGCATTTTCACATTTATATTCACGGTCCTGAACATTTGGTGGAGCGGGGATTTGATGAAGCTAAAGGCCTGCACTATTACAAATTGTATTTCGAAACAGAACAATAAACGTTCTAAAGTTTCAAAAAATCCAGCTTTCCATTGCTTCAAAAAATAAAACGTTCTATTTTTGCGGAGAAGGTTCCGTGGCCGAGGGGTTAGGCACTGGTCTGCAAAACCATTTACAGCGGTTCGAATCCGCTCGGAACCTCCAAAGCGAATAGCCTTCCTTCAAAGGACATTCAGAAGCAGTTCCTTTATTTTTTCCAAAGCGTCTTTCATGCCCGTCACGTGTTTTTGTATGCCTGCATGAGCGGCTTTGGCCCCTGCCGTGTTGATTTCCCGACCTATTTCCTGTGCGATGAAATTTAATTTCCTTCCGCACATGGTTTCATGGTGAAGGGTGTGGAGAAAATGCTGAATATGCGCCTCAAGGCGCACCAGTTCTTCATGGATATCTAACTTTTCTAAATAAAAGATAATTTCTTGTTCCAGACGGTTTTCGTCCACAGCTTTTTTTAAATCACCCGAAGCCAAGGCCTCCAAAAGGCGTTGGTGTATTTCAGATCTCCTGTCGCCGGCCAATTGCAGAACAGCTTTCCGGCCTTGTTCAATTTCTTCAATTAAATCTAAAAGGACCTGCGCCATTTTTTGGCCTTCCTTTTCCCGGAATCGATGGACGTCCTGCAAGGCCTCTTCAAGAGCTTGAAATACAGAACTTTTCTCCTCTTCACCCAGATATATTTCCGGATCCTTCCACAAGCCAGGGACTTGCAGTGCTGCCCCTAAAATGTCTTGCTCTGATAGATGCTCTTCTGTGCACATTTCACGGAACATCTGAACATAACGGCGGAGCAGGTCGTGGTTCAGAACGCCTTCGGCCTCCGGATTTAAAAACTGGAGGGATATTCCGGCGTCCACTTTTCCACGCACCAAGCTTGAAGCCAACCGGGCTCGAATTTCCGGCTCCAGGTCATAGAGGGTGCGGGAGAGGCGTAGATTCATGTCCAGGCTTCGGCTGTTCAAACAGCGCACCTCGGCCACGATATGAAGGGTGCTTGTTTTTAATACGGACTTTCCAAAGCCCGTCATAGAAAAAATCTGCATTTTTAACACTTTCAGGTTTAAAGCGCGACCGGTCTTAATTATTTTTGCAATTATTAAGTACTACGATGGAAACTAAAACAGAGGCGGGGGTTGAATCTGCTTCAAAAATATTACCTCTGTTGCATATTTTAACAGATGCTGACCTGAACATCACAGGGCTGCACCATACCCACCGCAGAAGCAAAGCCCTGTTAGGTGACAATTCTACCTACGTTGGGCGGCACGTATCCAGTATTGACGTAATTCGGTATTTGATGCGTGACCATCAGTGGGAAAGTCTTCAAAAGTTAATGCGGGGTAAATGGGTAGAAATTCGAAGTTCCTACAAAAATTATTCGAATTTAAAACTTCAGATCGTACCCATTCTTGTACAGGAGGAATTGAAGGGCTTTTTATTTCGTGTTGAACAGCTGGAGCGACATTCTGAAATAAATGGCGTCAACATATCCAGGGATGAAATCATTCCAGCCAATATTCAAGCCATATTAAATGTCTCCCAAGATATTTTCTTTCTGAAAGATCAGGATTTTCGGTTTGTTTTTGTGAACGATGCGTTTTGTCGTTTTTACCAGGTGAAGCGTGAAGATGT
>JANWWP010000075.1 GCA_025055575.1 Flavobacteriales bacterium
TGGGCGTCTGGCTTTCCTGGCGGACCGCTTGGTGTATTCCGATCCCGCTTCAGTCACTCACAACACGAGCCTGAGCCGGCAGATTGTGATGGAAGCCGAAACGCGCTACCGCATCGGAGAGAGTCACCTGTTGTACGGCGGCCTGCACAACACCCTGGCTTTCGGGCGGCATGATAATTATGGAGGCTGGCGCCATCAAAACCGTGGGGCTGTTCTGGCGGGCTACACCTGGTCTCCTCCCTCCGGAAAAATCCAGTGTGCCCTGAGCCTAAGGCAGGAAATTCTGAACCTGCAATGGGCGCCCCTTACAGGTTTCGCAGGAGTCACGTTCGCGCCTTGGCGCTGGCTTGAAATTAAAGCCTTGGGCAATCGGGTGTATCGGGTACCCACCCTCAACGACCTGTACTGGCGCCCGGGCGGTAATCCCCAGTTGCAACCGGAACATGGATTCTCAGCTGAAGGGGGTCTTAAGTTGAAGACTTCTTGGAAGGCCTGGAGGCTTTCGACTGAAGTGACTTATTTCTCGCGCCTTATCAAAAATTGGATTATTTGGCTTCCGGCCGGCGCCTTCTGGACGCCCCAAAATCTCATGCAGGTGTGGAGCCGCGGCACGGAAACCTTCTCCTGCATAGAGTGGCATAGGAAAAAATTCCGTGTGTCGCTCACCGTGCTTAGCCAATACGTGCTCTCCACAAACCAGAAATCCAAACTGCCGGGGGATGCCTCCGTGGGCCGGCAACTGATTTACACCCCGATGTACAGTGGCCTGGCCGCGCTGTCCCTGCAATTCTCCCGCCTTTCTTTCATTTACCGCCATAATTATGTGGGCTATCGTTACATCAGCACCGACAACGCCCAATTCCTCCCGCCTTACCATTTGGGAAGTTTTTCTGCAGAATACCACCTGAAGGCCGGGCGCCATCTTTGGGGCGCCTTTTTCCAGTTATTTAATATCTGGAATGTGGCCTATCAGGTGATGAGCCAGCGGCCCATGCCGGGCCGGCATTTTCTGGCCGGCCTTTCATGGCACTTTCAATCAAATTCTTCAAAAACCTCCATCCGGAAACCCTAAAAACCCATAACACCATGATGAAACCTACCTTTTCACTTTGGGCCGCTTTAATTTTTTCTGGCGGCATTTCTTTGAAAGCACAAACGGCCTTCCCGGAAGTAAAATTTTGGGTGGGCACCGGCTCCGACAGCTCGGTGCTGGTGATTGATTTCAAGGACGGCACCTGGGACAGTTGCTACGCCTGGGGCTTTCTGCACAACGGGCCGGCTACGGGAGAAGAGATGTTGAATGCGGTGGCGGCGGCAGACATCAATTTTTCGGTGAACATTGCCGGGGGCTTTCTGATGGACATCCAGTACGGCAGCCACAGCGGCGTTGGCGGCACCAACAATTTTTACTGGAGCACCTGGAGCGGCACAGGCCTGGGCAATTTGACCATGAATATGGGCATTGGCACCCAGGTGGCCCACGGGGAATGGTTTGCCTGCTCCTTCACGGATTTTAATCCGGCTCTGCCGCCCGGGCCTTCTATTCCAGCTTTTAATCCAAGCCAGTTCACGCCTCAGGATGTGCAGTTTTGGGTGGGCAGTGGCCCGGACTCTACCCTACTGGTCATAGATTTTTTGGATGGCAACACCCCTTCTTCGTATGCCTGGGGTTTTCTGCACAATGGCCCCGTGACTGCTGAGCAAATGCTTCAGGCTGTAGACGCCGCCGATCCACAATTGTCCATAGCCATGGCTGCCGGTTTCCTGAATGATATTTCCTACATGAACCACAATGGAATCGGCGGGACAGGCGGTCTTTACTGGGGTACGTGGTCGGCCACGAATCTGGGGAACTGGGACATGAACATGGGCCTCAGCACGCCGCTGGGCAACGGCGATTTCTTCGGATGTTCTTTCATGAATTTCAACCCAGTGATTAGGCCCGGCTATCCTGTGCCTGCGGCCGTCCCTTCAGCCGCACTTTCCGCTGCGGAGGGAACCCAATACAGGTTGTATCCCAACCCGGCGCAGGATGGCGTGTGGATAGAAAATCTCACCACCCACCCCGCCCGGTTTTCAATTGTTGATCTGAGCGGCCGCACCTGTTTGGAGGGACTTCTTGTGAATCAGGGGCCAGAATGGGTTTCTCTACAAAATCTGTCAACCGGAACCTATTTCCTTACCTGGCAGGAAGACAACCATTTAAAGACCCAGATATTGCTCAAGCAATGATGTGGATATTTCGGATTGTGATCTTCGGGTGGTGCTGGGCCCTGCCGGCGGCTAGGGCCCAGTTTGCCCCGCCGGCTGGGCAGCCCGGCTCCACGGCCATCCCACAGGACAGCAGCGCCTTTGTAGCCTGGGCCACGGGTTGTACGGTGGAAAGGGGACCTCAGGATATTTCTAACCTGTCCCTGGGCTACACCACCGTAGGCGACAGCGCCAGCGCCATAGGTCCGGCCGGCCAGAACGGGGTCGTGAGCCTGGGGGACGGCGGACGGGCCACGCTTACATTTGCCGTTCCTATAGCGGACGGCCCTGGCTGGGATTTTGCAGTCTTTGAGAACGCTTTTAATGACAATTTCCTGGAGTTGGCCTTCGTGGAAGTGAGTTCCGATGGGCAAAACTTTTTCAGGTTCCCCGCCACGTCCCTCACCCAGGATACCCTACAAGTGGGCCCTTTTGGCAGTGTGGATGCCGCGCAAATAGACAACCTGGCAGGCAAGTACCGGGCCGGTTTCGGGACACCCTTCGACCTCGAGCAATTATCCGGTACACCCGGGCTGAACATCCAATCCATCACACATGTGCGGATCGTGGATGTGGTGGGGAGTATTCAGCCAGCATACGCTACATTCGATAAAGATGGCCGCAAGGTGAACGACCCTTGGAACACACCTTTCCCTTCGGGCGGCTTTGACCTGGACGCCGTGGGTGTGATACACACGGCGCAAAGTGTGGGCCTACAATCTTCAGAGATGGGATTCTGGGCTTTGTATCCCAATCCTGCCAGAGAATTTTTATTTATTCAGCCGCCTCCAGAGACCCGGATTCATCAATGGATTGTATTGCCTTTTGGGGGAGGCGCCCCAGCGCAGGAACAGGCCTTTATGACCGAAAAAACAGTGCGTCTGGAAATCCATCCGCTACCGCCGGGAATGTATATCTTAAAAATTTCCACGGACAAAGGGGATAAGTATTTGAAATTTCTTAAGTTATGACGGCATTTCTCAGAATTTGCTGGGTTGTACTTGTAAGCTCAGCACTGGGCATTCTTTCCATCGGAAGCGGCTGCCGAAAAGACAGGCCTCCAATCAAAACCGAACCTGTGAAAATTCCTGTGGGCAGCGATGGCGTATTTGTGAGCAACGAGGGCAATTTTATGTTCGGAAACGCCAGCATAAGTTATTATGCCGAAGGGATGGAGGAAGCCATTGAAGATTTATTCAAGCCTGCCAACAACAGGCCATTGGGGGATGTATGCCAAAGCATGTATGTATTTAATAATCGTTTTTATATCGTGGTCAACAATTCCGGAAAAATAGAAGTGGTACACCCCGTCACCTTTGCGGCCACAGCCACGTTCACCGGATTTATTTCACCCCGATACATTCAACCCGTGAGCAATGCCAAAGCTTATGTCACCGACCTCTACGCCCAGGCCATCTCCATAGTGAATCTTGCAACGGGCCACCTCACAGGGTCCATTCCCTGCCCAGGATGGACCGAAGAATTGCGCCTGGCGTATGGTAAAGTATTTGTGACCAACCGCAGCCGTCCCTTCGTCTACGTTATCAACACCCAACAGGATGTCGTGGTGGACAGCATTCCTGTGGGCTATGGCGCCCAATCGATTGTGGAAGACAAAAACGGTAAACTCTGGGTGTTGTGCAGCGGACACAGCGATTCCGGGGAGAAGGCTTCCCTGCACCGCATGGATCCCGTGCATCATTGGGTGGAATCCACGCTGGAGTTTCCATCTCTCAATGATGCACCCTGGCGCCTGGACATTAATGGCACCTTAGACACTTTGTATTTTTTAAATGGGGATGTGTATAGGATGTCTATCACAGAAACCACCCTGCCTTCCATTCCTTTTATATCGGCCCAGGGCCGAAACTTTTACGGATTGGGGATACATCCGCGGAAGGGCTTTGTATATGTGGCGGACGCTCTGGATTACATACAGCGCGGAAGGGTGTATGTGTACCGGCCTGACGGCAGCCTTCACACCAGTTTCCTGGCCGGCATTATACCCGGAGATTTTTACTTTTTTCCCTAATCAGTAAACAAAGCTGCACACTAGATGCTCAATCTTTCGCCTTAAACCCATAATACCTGAATTACCAGAAATATAAGTACAAGAAGGCCAAAACCAAAATCACCGCTCCGCTACCCCAGCGAAAAATTCTGTCTTTCTGAAAATACTCAGCCCCCGGAAACTGAAAATCCAAATTTTTGACAGCAGACCCGAAAAATTTTGAAGATAATGCCATACCACCAAACAAAAGAACAAACACCCATGCCGTGCGGAACATGAAGGGCTCTTGCGGCCACAGCCATTTTATCAGAGCCGAGAGCGGTACGGTCAGTAAAATACTTGCCAGGGCCGCGCGGCCCGATACCTTTTTGAAAAGCATGGCGGCCACAAAAACAGCAAATACGCCCGGAGAAATAAAGGCCGAATATTCTTGGATAAACTGAAACACCTGAGGCAGATGAGCCAGACCCGGCGCCAGGAAGGCCCCCACGCCAATAGAAAGCGCAGCCGCCAGCCGCCCGACCCACACAAGCTGGGACTCGGAGGCTGCGGCGCCGCGCCAGGTCTTGAATAAATCCAATGTGAATAAAGTAGAGGCGCTGTTGGCCATGGAGGCCACCGAAGAAATAATGGCGGCGGTGAGAGCCGCCAATGACAAACCTTTGAGGCCGGAAGGCAGCAGGGTAAGCAGCATGGGGTAGGCCTGATCCGGTTTTACGATGTGGACCTGCCTGCCGCCGATATTCTGAAGTTCGGACAAGCTCTGAACAACCGGACTGTCAAAAGCCGCCTGCTGATACATGACATAAGCGGCCACGCCCGGTATCACCACCAGGAAAGGCATCAGCAGTTTGAGAAAAGCTGCCATCAGCAATCCCTTCCGGGCTTCTCGGATGTTGGGCGCTGCGAGGGCTCTTTGAATGATGTATTGATTGCAGCCCCAATAGTATAGGTTTATGATCCACAACGCGCCAAACACCCCCCAAAAACCCGGAATATCCTGCCAATTGTCGTGCGCTATGCCCGAGCCATCATCCCAGAGATGCTGCCCTTTCTTTAAAATGAGGTGAAAATGTTCGGGGGCGTTGCGTTTTAGGGAGGCCAGGCCTTCCAAAATATTTCCGTCCCCCAGACCCTTCAAAGCTGTGTACGTGACGGCAAGACCGCCCGCCACCAACACCCCCACCTGTAAAATATCGGTGTAGGCCACGGCCCTGAGACCGCCCGCCACAGAATACAGCAAACCCACGCCGGCCAGCAACCACACACCCTGAGGCAGACTGAGACCCAACAGGCCCCGCAGCGTTAAGCCGCCCAGATACAACACGGAGGAAAGGTTTACAAATACATATAAAGCCAGCCACAGGGCAGACATCAAGCGACTCACGCCCGGACCATAACGGAGCTGAAGAAAACCCGGCATGGTGGCCACCTTGTTTTTTAGAAAATACGGTAAAAAAAACCAGGCCACCACCAGCAAAGCCGCCGCCGCCATCCATTCGTAGGACGCTATGGCCAATCCAATGGCAAATCCGGAGCCGCTCATGCCAATAAATTGCTCGGCGCTGATATTGGCCGCTACGGTGGAGGCCCCTATGGCCCACCAGGGCAATGTGTGGCCCGCTAGGAAGTAGTCTGATGTATTACTTTTTCTCCTTGAAATGCCCCAAAAAAGACCAGCTCCAATAACAATCAAAAAGTAAATGATAAGTACAATATAATCAAATGGGGCCATTCTTTTTTATAGTTACTTGAATGTAGTACCTGTTTCCGCCTTCTTCAAAAAAAGCCGCTTCCTCCCACTTATTTGTGGTCAGGGCACGTAATTTATTGATAAATTCACGTGCCGGTATCTTTTCTTCTAGTTCTATTTTTTGAATTTTTTTAAGGTCATTTTTTTTGTGCTCAGTTCCTTCAGAATCCTGTTTTAAGCGGGGTGGATTTAAAGCAATGAGTCCAGGTAAAGCTTCAAAAAAAACCTGTTCCTCGAGCATTAATACCTTTTGATATAAAGAATGCGCCGTATCATCAGGCTCAATGGGCAAAATTTTCTGATGAATTATTTCTCCAGAGTCTAATTCTTCGGTCATAAAATGAAGCGTTGCACCGTACGGGGTCCCTTGCAAAATAGCCCAGGAAGGGGTGTGCCAGCCTTTGTTATAGGGCAAATAGGCAGGATGCAAATTAAGAAATCCTATTTGTGGAATGTGCAATACCTCTTGGGGAATTATTTTAGGAAAATGAATTCCTATGATATAGTGCGGAAGAAGCTTTTTAAATAAAGCCACATTGTGCGCCGATTTGAACTCATCTCCAACGATAACAGGAATCTCCAGGTGTTCCACAAGAGATCTAAGTTGAGCATTGTGGGAAGCCTTTTCCTCATCGTTCAATAAAAGTGCCAAGGGCCAGAAGCCCCTTTCAGTTAGCCCTTTCAAAATATTGACGCCGATCTGTCTATCTCCAGCAAAAATGTATCTCATTTTTTCAAAAACTCACTTTCTTATAAAGGAAATGGCAATGTGCCGGGAAACTTTTCAAAAGCAAAGACGTCGCTTGGCTTAGGATTCAATTTTTTCTCATAATATTCAAAGGTGTTACGCCACTGAACCAAATGAATATAAAGATTTTTTTCTTTTTCTGATAGGCCTGTTCCGGAAGTCAAAGCGCTGTTGAGGATGTATAATATTTCTGAATTAATATAATAAAGGGTGCGGGCATGAAAATATGATTTATCATTATCCAAATAAATCTTGTAAGCCATATTTGCTAGTTCTATTAATGTTTTGAGGGCTGCAGATGAAAACATAATCAAAATCGGAAAGTAAAAGATCCACGGATGCCCCAGCGGGGCACTTTGTAGTCGGCCAGTCCGTTGTGGTCTCTGTCGGAATTGAGGTTGGTCAGACGCCAGATGAAATCCAGCCGGAAGACACGGAAAATATTTT
>JANWWP010000049.1 GCA_025055575.1 Flavobacteriales bacterium
ATTATTTTCAGGAAAATTTCAGGGAACTATCAGTGGCGAAGGCTGTCATTATTTTGTGTTGGGATCGAAAGGAAAGCCACAAAGCGTCGCCTTGATGGATATGCGCGCGGCCGAACAACCCTCACGAGCCGAAATCGAAAACTGGCTGGATACCTTATTAAAGGACCTCGACCCCGAAGAAACTCTTGTTCTGATGGGCTTTTCAGGAGATTCTGAAAGCGATGTGGGCTATTATGAAGCATGGCAGGCCACCTGTACGAATTTTCCGGTGGGCGCCTTTCGTCATTTGTGTGGCACTTATCCCACCAGCGACGGTTTTGCCCTGGCATTGGCAATTCAAATGCTGAAAGATGGAAAAATTCCTTTTTATGTATTAATGCCCACATGCTCAATTTCCGGATGCCGCCGCCTGAAACATGTGGTGATATATTCCCATCTTCGGGGTCTGGGTCATGTGGCTTACAAGCTGTCCTATCTATGAAATGGCCCTGGCCAGGCCTCCTCACTGTCGCAGCTCTTTGTGTGTCAGGAGTTCTGACTCTTCGTGAGGAAGCAGCCTGGTAGGTTGTTGCGAGCGTTGGAATCTTAGGATTGGGTTGGATAGCCTGGGGTGTTTCCAATATCCGGTCTGGAATGTTTGTTCAGGCTCTGTGTCGTATTCCCAAAGCTGAAGGGGTCCTCCTCACGTTTGATGATGGCCCGGATCCTGAATATACGCCCCGGATATTGGACATTCTAAGCCGGCATCAGGCGAAGGCCTGTTTTTTTCTGATAGGTTCCAAAGCGCTTCAAAATCCCCAGATTGTACGTCAGATTCTTGCGGAAGGCCATGAGATCGGCAACCACAGCATGCGCCATGGCTTTCTCTTCAGTTGTTTGGGCCCGAAAAAAATCGCCGGCGAAATTCAAGCCTGCTGCCTCACACTGGAGGCTATTTCCGGAAAAAAAATCCAATTCTTCAGACCCCCTTTCGGGGTCACAAACCCACCCCTTGCCCGTGCTTTGAAAGGTTTCCCGGGAATGCGGGTTCTGGGCTGGACTCTGCGCACTCGCGATACAGTGGCGCGATCACCGGAGGTTCTGATTCGACGCTTCCAACGAAGTGTGGAGCCAGGGGACGTGGTGCTGTTTCATGACCGCTGTTCAGTCACCGCAGAGGCTCTCGAGGGATGTCTGCTGTTTCTGAAAGAAAAACAAATACCTGCGGCTACCCCTGAAATTCTAAAGAAGTACCTCTAAACGAAAATTTGATTTATGTGCTGTAATGGAAAATTGATTCAGAATTCTATCTCCGGGTCTATTGTTCCAATTTCCACACAGCATAACTTTCATTCCGGTAGAGGAGAAGCGCCTCCATTGTCCAAGGATGTGGGACGGAATCTGCCACGAGAACATAACGGGCCTTAGAGCTTCCGGCCTGAGGCTGCCACAAACCCTGACGAAAATGACGGGATGCCAGATCCCTGAGCCGGGAACGCTGTTTCCTTAAGCTGTCTGGCGCCACGAAGTAGGCTTTTGAAAAGCCAAGAAACCATGAACAAGTCCAATACGGATCGGGCCACACAGCCCTGTATCCGGTAGCTAAAGGCCGTCGGGCCTCGTAGGAGAACCTGTCGTTGGCCGGATCTGTAATAAACAAGGCATCCTTGGGGGTATGGGTATCAATAAAGCGGTGCGCGCGGGCCAGGGCATCGTTTTTACTGGACCAGGGCCAGTCGATTTCGGCAGGAGCGTACACAATGCGAACAAGAATAATGGCAGGCACAACCGCAAAAACCGCGGATTTAATAACGGGTCGGGAAACACTTTTGCGGATCTGAAATTCTGTCCAGGAGGCTAGTACAATCGAAGCGGCAGCGCTCAGCCAGATGGTGATTTTGGGCCATTGCGTTTTGAATACGCTCGGAATTCCTATCCTTTCCGTAGCAACATAATATAGGGCACATCCCACCATAGCCCATGCTATCGCCCCCGCCAGCGCGCGCTGGGACCGACTGGGGGGGGGCAGGGTGTGCACTGCAAAAAAAGCTGCCATCAGGAAACCGAATTTGATGTAGTGGCTGGCCGGAAAAGTTGACATCAAGAAATGGTGGGGCAAGCGGAAGCGGATAAAGTAATCCTCATAGGAGTAGCCCGCGCAGCCCGCAGTGTCCTGCGCCCAATTTTGGGATGCTTGAACAAAAAATGGATACTGCACCATGAAAAAGGTGGTTGCCAAAAAGCCTAAAAACCAAAGCCAGCCTGACGGCCGTGCCAGGATTAAAAGAAAAAAGACCAAAGTACAAAGATGAAAACCCACGATAGGGTGAAAATATCCCGCCACCAAGGCAGGCCAAAGAGCCATCCACCATCTTTGCCGATTAACAAGGGCAAGGCTCAATAGTCCCGCTGCCAGGGCGGGGGTGCCGCTGATGAAGGAGTTTTCAGCTATCAAATTATCGCCCAGACTCCAGTAGCGGAAAAAAACGAAGTGGGTGAAGAAAGGGGCCAGCCATCCTCTGATGGTTTGTCCTGGGAAAAGGGCACGACTCCAAAGAATTACGGCCCATATGCCAAGGGCCGCACACACCAGGGTGAGGCCAAAACACCACCAGGACAAAGTGGATGGGTTCGCCAGGGCAGCCAGAGCTCGGGCGTATCTTGTGCGTACGCCGAAATGGCCCCCGTTGCCGAAATCCAGGTAGTAATCGCCTGGGTATAATGTCGGATCCCATTCTTTCAGAACCCAAGGCAAATGCTCTGCCTGATCGCCGCCGCCAAACTGATACCCATGCCACAGGAAAAAGCAAAAAGCATAGCCGAAGACCACGGCTAAGTCCTGTATCCAAAAGCCTTTCATGGCGCCTGAAGCACGAACACTTCGTGCCGCACGAAGGGAAAAGCTGGTCTCACGCTGCCATGGTAAAGTATTCGCAGGCAGCGTTCTGCAAATAAGTTTTTATAGGTGTCCAAAGAAAAAAAGTTTAGCGGCAGAGGAACGCCCTTTTTAAGTTTATTAAGGACATAGTCATGAGCTTGAAGAAAAAGGCGTCCAGCCAGCGTACGATACATTTCTTCCACCAGCAGAATCCGGCCTCCCGGTTGGAGTATTCTGAGGAATTCATCGAGGTAAAATACCGGATCCGGCGTATGGTGCATCACGGCGCTGGCCAGTACCACATCAAAAGAACCAGCAGGAAAAGGCAGAGGTCCGCCGGCATATTGAATAAATCCAATGCGAAGCGCGGTTTCATCCAAAAGGTTGATATCTCGAATCACATCAATTCCCGTCATTTGGCAGGGCACCCGCTCGGCCAGGCACAAAGCTGTGTATCCGTTGCCACACCCAAAATCCAGAACACGAGATTGAGCTGGCACATGCGGTGCCACAGCCAAGGCAATTCTCAGGCTGCGCTGCTGGGTTAGCCGGCCGTAAAGCGAAGAACGGGCCAAACGTGTCATGCGGTGCGCAACCTTCGCATCAGTTCGCTGGAAAATACAAATTCCTCAAGGGCAGGATTTCGGGTTTCAAAAATACCTCGTCCGCTGCCTTCCCAGGCTTTTTCCCCACCCACCAGCAGGATGACATGCTCGCCGATTTCGTACACCGAATTCATGTCATGGGTAACGATGATGGTGGTGGTATCAAATTCGTGGGTGATATCCAACAACAAGCGGTCTATGAGGGCCGAAGTCTCAGGATCCAGGCCGCTGTTTGGCTCATCGCAGAGCAGATAGCGGGGATTGTTCACAATGGCCCGGGCAATGGCTGTGCGTTTGCGCATGCCGCCGCTGATTTCAGACGGGTACAGAGAAGCCGCGTGCGCCAGATTCACGCGTTCGAGGCAGAAGGCCACCCTCTCGCGTTTTTCCTTAGGGCTCAGATCGGAAAACATTTCTAAAGGAAAGCGCACATTTTCTTCCACCGTCATGGAATCGAACAGGGCCCCCATCTGGAAGACCTTTCCCAGCTCCCGGCGGATGGCTTGCTGTTCGTCTGGCTTTCCGGCGTAAAAAGACCGGCCGTCGAAAAGTACCCGACCGCTATCCGGTTTCAAAAGGCCTACAAGACATTTTAAAAACACTGTTTTCCCGGAACCACTCCTTCCGATCACCAGGTTCACCCGACCTTTTTCAAAGCGGGCATCGATCCCTTTGAGAACAGCCCGGTCGCCAAATGACTTTTTCAATCCTTCCACCAGTATCATAGCAACATCAGGGTGGTGATAATGAGGTTGGAGGTGAGGATGGCAAAGATGGAGGCCACCACCGCTTCGGTGCTCGCATGCCCCACTTCATTGGCGCCGCCCCGCACAAAATATCCTTTGTAGGATGAAATGGAGGCAATCAAAAAAGCGAAAACCACGGTCTTTACCAAGGCATACACCACATCAAAAGATTTGAAATCCAGTTCGAGTCCCATCACAAAATCTTCATGGGCTATCATGCCTGTGTACACCACCGCGGCGTAGGAGCCAAACACGGCGATCACCATACTGAGGAGGACCAGGAAGGGATGAATGATCACAAAGCCGACAATTTTGGGAAGAATGAGAAAAGCCGCGCTGTTGATGCCCATAATCTCCAGCGCATCCACCTGTTCCGAGATGCGCATGCTTCCCAGTTCGGAGGCCATTTGCGACCCCACTTTCCCGGCAAGGATCAGCGCCACCACTGTGGTCGAAAATTCATAAATGATGGATTGGCGGCTGGCGTAGCCGACGGTGTATTTGGGAATCAATGGAGATTCTATGTTCGCGGCCAGTTGAATGGAAATAACCGCACCCATGAACAGCGAAATGATGAAGATCAAGGACAAGGAATTCAGCCCGGCCACACTGATTTCCGTCAAAACCCGCTGATAAAAAAGTCGGCCGGGACCAGGCTTCCGAAATACACGGCCCAGCAACAGAGCATAGCTGCCTATGTGTTCTAAGAAGCTGCGGATCACGGGGGTAAATTTAAGGGCCGCTTCGATAGGTCAAATTCAATGTATGGATGGCCACGGCGCGCTCTGCAGGTTGTATCTTTAAGAAATAAAATGCAAAAAAATCAAAAGGATGAAAAGTTTTAAAGTGCTGAATTGATTATAATATGCCCTATTAAAAATTTCAAACTCATACTTGGATAATGAAATACTTGACTTTGGGAAGTTTTTAGATTTTTTAAAATTAAGTAATTGTTAAAACCAAAATAAATGCAACCCAAGGAGCTGTAATTTCGTTTGAATTGTGTATGGAAAATTTCTAACAGGAATTTTTATATTCTAACCCTCAAACATCTCAATCCATGAGACAACTCAAAATTTCCCACCGTATCACCAACAGAGATTCTGCTTCTCTGGATAAGTACATCAATGATATCGGACGCCTTCCGATGATCATGGCGGAGGAGGAGGTGGAATTGGCGCGGCGTATTCGCGAAGGAGATCAGGAGGCTTTATATAAACTGGTGTCTGCCAACCTGCGGTTTGTGATTTCCGTAGCCAAACAATACCAGAACCAAGGCCTTTCCCTCAGCGACCTTATCAACGAAGGCAACCTGGGATTGATGAAAGCAGCCATGCGTTTTGACGAAACCCGGGGCTTTAAATTTATCTCCTATGCTGTGTGGTGGATTCGCCAATCCATCATGCAGGCTATTGCCGAACAAGCCCGCATCGTGCGTTTACCACTGAATAAAATTGGTTCTCTCAGTAAAATCACCAAAAAACTGGCCGAACTGGAACAACAGTATGAGCGGGAGCCAACCACCGAGGAACTGGCCACAGCTTTGCAGATGGAAGGGGACGAAATCAATGCGCTCCTGCAAAGCAGCGTGAAATATACTTCCTTAGACGCCCCTCTCACCGAATCTGATGACAGTGGCAGCCTCTATGACGTCACCGGCAACGACGAACCTTCCCCGGAACACGACCTGCTCAAGCACTCCCTGAAGCGGGATATCGAGGCGCTTCTTAAAACGCTACCCCCGCGGGAAGCCGAGGTGGTACGCCTTTATTATGGCATCAACGAAAAACACGCCTTTTCCTTGGATGAAATTTCCGAAAAGCTGGGGCTCACGCGGGAACGCGTCCGGCAAATCCGGGAACGGGCCATCCGAAAATTGCGTCAAAGCCGTAACAGCCGTCATTTGAAAGCCTATTTGGAATAAACTTCGACGTTCACTTTTCTAAAGTCTTTTTTTACTTTGGGGCGCCAACCTGCTCATGGCCCGCGCGGCACTCATCGCACCCTCCCTCCTGTCCGCCAACTTTTTGAACCTGGGTGCGGAACTCGATATGTTGGACCGTTCAGCAGCGGACTGGGTGCATGTGGATGTGATGGACGGGCGTTTTGTACCCAACATCAGTTTTGGATTTCCTGTGATGGAAGTATTGCGTCAGAGAACAGGAAAGCCCCTCGATGTGCATTTGATGATCGAGTCGCCGATGGCGCATGCCCGACGCTTCGCCGAGCTGGGAGCTTCCGTCATTACACTCCATGCCGAAGCCGATATTCATCTGCACCGCAGCCTTTCTGAAATCCGTTCTTGGGGTGTCAAGGCCGGCGTGGCCTTGAATCCTCACACCCCTGTCAGCGCCGTGGAGCATCTGCTGGATCTGGCGGACCTGATTTTAGTAATGTCCGTCAATCCGGGTTTCGGCGGGCAGAAATTTATTGAGGAAACTTTCCGAAAGCTGGAGAAACTCACGGCCCTGCGTGCGCAACGGCAGGCCCAATGCCTGATTGAAGTGGATGGCGGGGTGGGTCCTTCCAACGTCAAAGCCCTTGCCGAAGCTGGGGCAGATGTCTTGGTCGCGGGCTCTTCTGTGTTTAGAAGTCCGAATCCGGAAGCAGAAATTCTAAATTTGAAACGTCTGGCTTGTGAGACATGAATTTTTGCATTTTGTTAAAATACATTTGCAGGGGTGAAAAAAATAATTAAAAAACTTATTCCGTCCTTTATTTACAAATGGTATTCGGATCGCATTACGGAGTATTACAAAAGAAATCCGGATGAATGGCGGGAAGCCGTCTGGGAAAAAGAAGGAAAGCCCAATCCGCCGCCGCATATTATTAAATATAAAACTATCCTTAAGCATTTGAAACGGAGTCCTGTTCAAATATTTATTGAAACCGGAACTTACATGGGTGAAATGGTGGAGCGGGTGGCCCCCCATTTTCGGCATATTTTCACCATCGAGCTGGACGCCAAGCTTCATGAAAGGGCCCAAAAAAAATTTTTAAATATGCCTCACATCCATTGTCTTCAGGGTGACAGTGCCGAAGTTTTACACCACCTTCTTCTTCGCTCCGGCTGGGTTTCCGAACCCGTTGCTTTTTGGCTGGTCGGTCATTACAGCGGGGGCATCACGGCCCGGGCCGAAAAAGTGACCCCCATCCTCAAGGAACTGGAGTCCATTCACCAGTATGTGCAGCAAAATGCTCAGCCGGTCTTCATTTTTATCGACGATGCCCATTTGTTTAACGGAACAGATGACTATCCCACACTAGAACAAATGGTATCCTTTCAACGCCATCATTTCCCGACTTACTCCCACATCATCGAAAACAACATCATCATATGGATGCCCCCCGGCTCCTGATCGGAGATGGGCGCCGCCTGGACCATTTGGATGGTTACAGAGGCTTGGCCAGCTTAATAGTAATTGGCCATCACTACTTTATGATGTCCTATTTTGAGAATTTGGAAGGTAAAGCCCCGTGGATAATGAGACTACTATTTCAATCCTACGGGATTATTGATTATTTTTTCGTATTAAGCGGCTGGTTAATTGGTACCATTTTGCTTTCAAATAAAAATAGCCCTCATTTTTTTAAAACCTTTTATATTCGAAGAGCGGCTAGAGTTCTGCCTCTTTATTTTTTAGTTGTTATTGTATATTTATTTTTCTCTAAAACATATGAAAAGAATTTTCCATGGCTTTTCAATGATCCCTTGATTCCCTTGTGGGCTTACCCCTTTGCTTTGCAGACACTTTTTGGTGGAATGATTGGAACCCTGGGGGATCGTTTCATTTATGTCACATGGTCTGTAATAGTTGAATTTCATTTTTACATCATGGCTCCCTGGATCGTCCGATTTGTATCAAAACAAGGTATGATTGTGTTCTACATATTTTTGGTCGCTCTGGCTTTCTATTTAAGATTTTTAATACCAGGCGAAGCACGCGTTTGGGAAAGGACTTTGATATTCTGGAGACCAGAGGCCATCTTTGGGGGGTTGTTGATTTCATATTTTACATTTGATGGAACAATTTTTAAAATGAAAAAATATTTTTTCTGGTTGATATATTTTATTTTACTTCCTGGTATTATTTTAATGGCTTTCGATTTTTATTTTGGTAAGTTTTTGTACACATGGATGTCCTTTACAGCCATGGCTTTTTTTGCAGCACTTTTGGTTTGGCCGGGTTGGTTGGAAAAATTTTTTTCATGGAAACCCCTTTGCTGGCTTGGAGAAATTTCCTATTCCACCTATTTATGGCATGTCCCGGCACTCGGTGTTTTCTTTCAATGGGTGTACAATTCAGAGCCGTTTGCCTACCGATCGGAAGGTTTTGTGCCCGCCTGCATCTGTCTGGCTGCCACATTGGTCATGGCCGGGCTTTCCTATAGGTTTATTGAAATGCCCTTTTTAAAATGGGGCAAAAAGTATAGTTATTAATAGATAAATACAATTTTATATTAATTCATTGGCGATCATAAGCAAAATCACCGATGGGCTGGGAAACCAGTTATTTCAGTACGCTTTGGGCCGTCGTTTAGCCCTTGAAAGGTCTGTGGATTTGCTGGCGGATACAAGTTGGTACGATACTATAAATCCCGAATTTACACCCCGAACGTACCTCTTGGACCGCTTTCATACCTGTCTGAAAAGAGCTGCGCCAGATGCAGTGCGGAAAATCGAAAGTCCGCATTTACTCCCGGGGATTCGGCGTTTATATTATGTTTGGCAAGCCCGGCTTCCCTACTACAAAAGAAGGGTGGTGAAAGAGCAAGGGCCTGGCTTTGATTCCCGGGTATTGGAATGCGGTTCCCATGTAGTGTTAAAGGGTTTCTGGCAAAGCGAAAAATATTTTTCAAGCATACGGGAAGTTTTACTTCAGGAAATAAAGCCACTCCACATTCCGGAGACTCTGATGAAAATGGCTGAAAAACTTGAAAATGAAGAAGGCTCGGTGGCAGTTCATGTGCGTCGAGGAGATTATGCGAAAACCGATTCTGAACATATTCTTTTAGATTCCTCCTACTATAAAAAAGCAATAGAAACACTCAAGAGCCATATTGCTGAAAAACTTTATTTTTATATTTTTTCAGAAGAACCCGTGGACGCAGGAATTGTGGGCCTACCGGAGGGGGAGATTCGGGTGATGCCTGCCCACCCACAGAGTCCCGAGTGGGACCTGTGGCTGATGAGCCGTTGCCGTCACTTTATCATAGCCAACAGTTCATTTAGCTGGTGGGCGGCTTGGCTCTGTACAAATGCGGGCAAGAAAGTGATAGCCCCTGCTCGGCGCCATAAAAATCCGGCTTTTGACAGTCCGGATTTTTTACCCGAAAGCTGGATTAAAATTGATTTTTAGGCTGTGGAAAAACCTTTAGTAACTGTGCTGATGCCTGTTTTCAATGCCCGTGAATTCGTGGCGGAGGCTTTGGAAAGTATTTTGAGGCAGACATATTCCAATTTGGAAGTGATTGTAATTGATGATGGTTCCCAAGATGGAAGTGTGAACATTTTAAAAAGTTTCTCGGACTCCAGGCTCAAACTTTTTTTACATGAAAACAACAAGGGGCTAATAGCCACCCTCAACGAGGGGTTAGAGATGGCACAAGGCGATTATATTGCGCGCATGGATGCGGATGACGTGGCTTTTCCAGAGCGCCTGGAGGTTCAAGTGGGCTACATGCGCGACAATCCAAATGTTGGTATTCTGGGCTCTTGGGTGGAGCGCTTCGGCGCATCCAAAGGACAGGTAAAATATCCTTTGGACGATGCGGAAATTCGATGGGAACTTACGTACCGATGTAGTTTTTGCCATCCTTCGGTGATGGTGCGCCGCAAGGTTTTGAAAAGCCACGACCTGCGCTACGACCAGCGCTTTCCCCATGCAGAAGATTATGAATTTTGGACCCGGCTGATGGATTACACCCGTGGGGCCAACCTACCCCGTCCGCTCCTGCGCTACCGCGTCCATTCCGGGAATATCTCGCAAACCCAGGCCGATATCCAAAGACACAATACCGAACGGGTGATTCAGGAGCGGTTCAAAGTTTGGGGCTATGAGGCCGGCCTTGAAGAGGTCCGGCTTTTCCGCCGCTTTGCTGATCGCAGCTTCGAGTTCTCACCCGATGAAGTACATGCATTGCTGCCGCTTTGGATGCACCTATTGTCGGCGCCACAGTTTCCTGATTATTCTAAACGTCAGGTGGCCCAAAGAATACAGCATTTGCTGCTTCAGTCGGTGCAGCTTTCATACCAGGATAAAGCCTTAATTTTGCGCCGCCTGTCTCAAGAAACCTGCATGCAGCCTGGGCTCTTTTGGAAATTTAGAATCTTTCTTCGACATTTTTTGCGCAACGCACGATGAATTCTTTTCGGCCTTTGCTCGTCATTGAGCACAATTACAACTATCCTGAGCCTTTTGAAAAGCTGGAAATTCTTCTGGGAGATCGCTTTCCCGATCGGGTGCATCTGATTCCCTTTTACACGGGCAAGGCATCCCATGTATTTCCTGTCTTTGAACATTCCCCTTATTTTGAACGCTATTTTCCACAGGTCATTGACCGGATATTTGATCCCCAATACACCCATTATGTGGTGATAGCGGACGATTTGATGCTGAATCCTGCCCTCAATGCCGAAAATCTGAATGATTACCTGAAGCTGGACGCAGAAAGTTCTTTTCTGCCGGACCCTTGGGGCATGGTGCACGAGTTATCTTTCCGCTGGACCAATTCTTTTTCGGCCATCAATTCTTTCTATCTCCACGATTTATTTTTTCATCACGCGCCCGATTGGAAATCCAAATTTCCGCCGGTTGAAGAAGCCTGGAAGGTGTTTGAAAAAATGGGATTCCGCCGGGGCAAAATCCGCCTCAACTGGAATCGGCCCAACGCAGCCTTTCCCACGAGGTGGTCGGCCATTTGGTATTATTTTAAACAGTGGGTGAAGCGGCGTCGCACTCCGCCCTATCCATTGCTCACGGGGTATGCCGAATTTTTTGTGGTGGAAGCCCAGGCTTTCCGGAAATTTGCCGAGTGGAGCGAAACCGCGGGTCAGATGCGTCTGTGGGTGGAGCCGGCGCTGCACACCTTGCTGCCGCTCTGCAGTCGCAAAGTGGTGTATGAAAAAGACCGCGGGTTGCATGGAAAAACGCTCTGGGACCCCCAGGAGGTGGAAGCCCTTTTCCAACGACACAAAGGTTCTGTGGCCTCCGCAGCTGCCGAGTTTGCTCCAAATACTTTGTATTTACATCCGGTTAAACTTACACGATGGAACATTCAATAAATAAGGTTTTTGTGTGCCTTACTACCATTCAAAAGGCTACGGAGGCCGTACGCAAATTTGCGGCTATTCCGGGTTACCGCGTGGTGGTCACGGGCGATTTGAAAACTCCCGCGCCCTACGGTTTGGAAGCTAACCAAGGCACTTTTCTAAACGTACAGGAGCAAAATGCAGCTTTTCCGGAACT
Organism: Flavobacteriales bacterium; assembly: GCA_025055575.1. Taxonomy (GTDB): domain Bacteria; phylum Bacteroidota; class Bacteroidia; order CAIKAF01; family CAIKAF01; genus JANWWQ01. The sequence goes on from JANWWP010000049.1 coordinate 11,678, forward strand.
TTCTGAAGCGCTCCCTGTCAATTCCTACACCCGCAAAAATGTGGCGTATGCTGTCGCTATTCGCGAAGGCGCTTCGGTGATCGTGGACACCGATGACGATAATATTCCCTACGACGATTTTGAAATCTTCCCTTTTGACGCTTCCTACGATACCACGGCGTCGGATCTGGGCCTGGTGAATATTTACAAGGCTTTCACTGACCAAAAGATCTGGCCCCGCGGCCTTCCGTTGCCAGAAATCACTAAGGCCGAAAATCCTCTGGATCAATATGCGCCCACAGCTGTGCGAGTGGGCGTATGGCAAGGTTTGGCGGATGGCGATCCGGATGTGGACGCCATTTATCGTTTAGTGGATGGAAGCGCCTGTATCTTCAACCGCAGGGCTCCTTTGGTTTTGGCACCCGGTACATGGACACCTTTTAACAGCCAAAACACGGTCTTTCGACGCGAAGTATTTCCTCTCTTGTACATTCCTTGCACGGTCACTTTCCGTTTTTCGGATATCCTCCGAAGCTGGGTGGCCCAGCCCATCCTGTGGCAGGCCGGCTACACCTTAGGCTTCACGCGGGCCACCGTTTTCCAGGACCGCAACCCCCACAACTATATGGTCGATTTCGAGTCTGAAATTCCCATGTATCTCCAGGCCTACAGGTCTGTGGAAGTAGCCCGGAACGCCGTGTCGCCCCATAACAGCCTCCTGGGTAACCTTTGGAATGCCTACCAGGCCTTGGGAGAAGCCGGTATTGTGCAGCCGCAGGAGTTCGCAGCGCTCAAAGCCTGGTTGAAACTTTTTGAATAAAAAAATGGGACGCTGGCTCATCCTGGCTGGCCTGGTTCTTGTGATCCTGGGACTGGTGCTCAGTTATGCACCCCGCGCATGGTGGCAATGGTTTGGCCGGCTGCCGGGAGATATCCGGATTGAAAAACAAAACGTGCGGGTTTACATACCTTGGGTTTCCATGCTGCTGGTGTCGGTGGTGCTGTCCCTTGTTTTGGCGCTCTTTCGGCGTCTTAGACCATGATGGCAATTTCATTTAAAATGAAGAGTTTGCAGCGCGACGTTAACATCTTTCATTGGAATAATTCGAAGACGGCGAATGGTGTAATGAAATTATGGTCCTTTGGTGCAACCGTGAGGTATTTTGAATGACCAAAACATGGGTTTAATGGGCTCCTTGCGGCGGTGTCTTATGAGCGCGTTGGCTGAACCAGTATTCATCCAACTGGGAGAAAACATTTTTCCAAGATTTTCTGAAATCCTTGCGTCGAAAAGGCTGAAAAAGCAAAAGAGGCTCTGGAGGCTTGATACATTATTCTAAAGGACTCTCCCTGTATGATTCGTTTGCAATGGCGTCGCTCCAGGGCCTGCATTGACCTTAAAGATTTTATGATTCTTTGCCAGTTTTCAAAGCAAGGTTTCGTTTGGGTGTCCTGAATAGGCATATTTCGGAATTCACATGCAAGTCCGTTTTTTTAGTTTTCTTATTCCACAATATTTTTCCAGGCGATTATTTTTCAAAATTGTTGGTCCTTAGATTTCAAGGCAATAGTAAATTTGTATAAAGCATGCGGCAGAAAGTCTTTTTTTTCTTTTCCACTTTGGCATTTCTGCATAGTGGGGTGGTGTTGCACATTTCTGGCCTTTTAGCCCAGCCTTTGGTGGATGTAGCGGTATTTTATGACAGCCAGCGCCAGCCTTACCTGGAATGTCGCCTGTGGATTCCCCGTACCTGGTTGAATTCAGAAAAAATTGGCGAAAAAGTTTTGGGTCAGAAAGCCGAGGTGTCCTGGATGTTTTTTAAGGAAGGCAAATTGGTAAGTTACGACAAATATTTTCTGACATCCCAAGGGCAGGAAGCTGACACACAATCAGCGGTGCTGGATATCAAACGATACGCCCTACCGCCAGGCGCCTATCATGTGGAACTGGTGGTGGATGATGTGTTTTCCAAAAAAGACAATGCGCGCTTCACTTGGCAGGACTCTGTGTGGGTTATGGTGGCCGATCCAAAAGGTTGCGCCTTCAGCCATTTGGATTTTTTGGCCGATTTCCGTAAGGTAGACCACGAGCATCCGATGGCCCGCAATGGTTTCTTAATGACGCCCCAGCTGCATGATATCTTTGATGACGACAATAAAGTCCTGACCTTTTACACGGAGCTTTACGGTGCTGACCAGGCGCTGGGGTCGGGTGGAAAGTTCCTGCTTCGGGCCACTTTGAAGGATTTCTTGACAGGAAGGCCCATCAAAAACATGGGTTATCAGGAAGTGAAGGAAGCGGCTCCTGTGATGCCCTGGATGGGTCGCCTGAATTTGAGCCGCTTGCCGGCGGGGCATTTTCTTTTGGAAATAGAGGCCCTCAACCGGCACAATGAGACTATGGCCAAAGTGGGCCGCTATTTTGAGCACCGGGGCACAGCCGCATTGGACCTGGAGCAGATGATGGAGGCTTCGCCCATGGCTTTATTTGATAAAATAAATAATCCGGACACGCTGGTGGAATACATTCGGTCTTTGAGGCCCATCGCCGGACCCGCTGAAGCGCGCGTGGCCAACAATGTATTGAAATCTAAAGATTATCAGTTGATGAAACGTTTTTTATCCGCTTTCTGGCAAGCCCGGCATCCCGAAGATCCGGAATCCGCCTTTCTGGAGTACCGCAGCCGGGTTACGCAAGCACAGATAGCTTTTGGACGCTGCAAAATGCGGGTATACGACACTGACCGGGGCCGGGTGTTTTTGCAATACGGCCCACCCAACCATCGGGCTGAAAGACCCATGGAACCCAACACGTATCCTTACGAAATCTGGCAGTATTACGATCTTCCAAATCAGAAAAACCGTTTTTTTGTGTTTTACGATTACATCGGCGGCTGCAATACGTATGAACTTCTCCACTCCACAGCGCTCAGCGAACGCCGGAACGATCAATGGCAAAACTGGCTTCAGCGCGGCCGTCGTCCTATCGACATTCAGGCTACCCAGACTCCAGTGCAGAGTTACGGGGGGATGGCCAACGATTTATTCATTAACCCCAGGTGACCTGTGCGCACAGCGGCCCGTTTTTTGCCATATCATTATTTGATTTTTTGAAAAATGCTTGGGAAGTTGGGGTATAAAATTTTCATGGGATTAGCCTTGGCCCTGCTTTTTTTTACTGGTGTCAGGGCTCAGGATCCATGGGTGGCCAAATCCTACCTGGACAACGGCGAATTTGACAAGGCTGCTGTGGTTTACGAAAAGCTGCACGAACGAGAACCGGCCAGGGAAGAGTATTACCAGGCTTTGCTGGCATGCTATCAGGCGCTCGGTCGCAGCGAAGAAATGGAGAAAGTTCTTCGCCGCCAGGTGCGGCGTTTTCCCAAAGAAGCCCTGTATTTGGCTGATTTGGGTTTGTTTCTAAAAAAAAATGGGGATGCAAAAAACGGACAGGCCCGCCTGGAAGATGCGTTAAAAGTGCTGACGCCCCGGCCAGATTATGTGGAAAAATTGGCGGGCCGCTTTCTGCGGGCCGGAGAGTATGATTTAGCCTTACGCGCCTACGAGATGGGTGAAAAAGCTCTGGGGCCAGGCACTTTTTCCATGGCTGTGGCGGAAGTATATCTGGAAAAGCAGGACTGGAAAAGCGCGGCACAACAACTTATTCGCTATGTGGAAATGCAACCGGGAGCCCTCAACACTGTGAAAACGGCCCTGTCCACCTGGCTGGATGATAACCCGGTGGCACCCTTTAACCGGGCCATGCAAAGCGCCCTCATTCAAAGAATGCAGACCTCTTCGAGTGTGGAACTGGCCGATATTCTAATTTGGCTTCTGCTGCATCAAAAAGATTATGACATGGCCATTGTGCAAGCCCGCGCCCTGGACAAAAGACTCAAGGAAAACGGCGAACGCCTGTACGAGCTGGGGAACACTTTTGCTGAGGCCCGTCAGTATGACCTGGCCATCCAGTGCTATGAGTACGTCATGAACCAAGGGGCTTCCACCCCCCTGTGGCTGTCGGCGAAATATGCCCTGGCTAAGGCCCTCCTGGCTCGGGCCCGCGAAAAGTTTCCCCCGGATCCACAGGATTTTTCCAAATTGGTGACTTTATTTTCTGATTTAGCCCGCGAACTTCCTCCGGGAGATGAAAGTTTTGAGGCCCTTTTGACGGCTGCAGAAATCCGCGCCATGCAGTTGAACCAGCCCCAGGAAAGCGCTGAAATTCTCCGGCGGCTTGCTGACAATCATAGCCTTAAGCCTCAGCACCGGGCCAAGGCCAAACTCCTGCTGGCTGATGTTCTCCTTCTGATGGGCGAGATATGGGAACCGACGTTACTATACGGCCAGGTGGAAAAAGATTTCAAAAACGACGGCCTCGGGGCTGAAGCGAAATTCCGCAATGCCCGACTGGCCTTTTTCAGAGGAGAATTTGAATACGCCCAAATGCAAATGGAAGCGCTGAAAGCTTCCACTTCCAAGCTCACGGCCAATGATGCCATTTTTTTATCGTTGATCATCATCGAAAACCTGGGTGTGGATTCGGTGAGAGCACCTTTGGAGATGTTTGCTCGGGCCGAATTGCTGGCCTGGCAAAAACGCTATGATCAGGCTTTGCTCACACTGGATAGTCTGTCGCGGTTGTATCCCGAAAGAGATTTAGCCGACGAAGTATTGATGCGCAAGGGCGAGATTTTTCTGCAATTTGGTAAAGTGGGAGAGGCTACGGTCGCTTTTGAGGAATTGATTCAAAAGTATCCCCGATCACGCATTGCAGATGGAGCTGTATTTCGTTTGGCTGAGTTGGAAGAGTTCTACAGAAAAGATCCGGAAAAAGCTAAAATGTATTACGAAAAAATTCTTTCCGATTATCCCGGAAGCCTTTATACAGCAGAGGCCCGCAAGAGATACAGACAGCTCCGGGGAGATAAACTCAATTGATAATTCTTCCTTTTACAATCTGACCTGTGGGGTGTTGGAAAACAAGGAGAGCTTGCAGCTTTTATTTCATCAAATGTACATAAGACGGATGCAGCATTTCGTCGTCTTTATACATGATTTCCACTTGAATGCCGTCTTTCACAAACAAGGCTTTTCTTCCATCTTTTTCTAAGGCTTGTCCAAACTGGCGCTCCGCATCATAGATGTGGTAATTCTCGTGGATCAGGTTCGGAAATTTCCATTTAAACGTGTTGATTTTCTTGCCTTCAAGCCAGCCATCAAAGTATAAGTACAGCCGCACAAGACGGTTGCCATCAATATAGACGCGGACGCCGTTTTCATAACTGATGCCACTTTCCGGATCCACATTGATTTGTTTCAGAAATTCGGCCACTTTTTCGTCTTTCACGGATTTGCCCATTAAGGCATAGATATCATTGCCTTCAATTTGCATCCAGCCTGTACATGGGTATAGAAAACTGAAAAGAAGGAAAAACCCGGAAATGAAATTTTCGATCTTCATACTGCTCAATTTTTTACAAAAATAAAATTAAAGCTTAATTTTTAATGATTTTGTGGAGTAAGGTTTTAAAAGGTGTTTCCAGTTCCAGAATATAAACACCGGCCGGCAAATGGCTGGCAGGTAATTCAAGAGCGGTTTTTCCCATCACTGGAATTGCCTGGATGAGAGCCCCCTGAATGTTGCGGATTTTCACATACCGCGTCAGAAGAAGTCCCTGACCGGAAAGGTATAGAGCTTCGCTAAAAGGATTGGGGAAAATCTGAACTTCGAGATCGGAATCTGTGTTCTCCACGGAGAAGTTGCTGATGTACTGGGGTGTGGTGAAGGTGCACCCCTGAGGTGAAGTCACTACCACGGTGTAAACCCCGGCCTGTGTGGGCTTATATGTATTTGAATTGGCACCGGAGATGGGATTGCCATTCAGGAACCACTGATAAGTGCATCCTACGCAGGGAGGCACTTCCAAGCTTCCCATGGCGTTCATGGTGATGGAGCCGTTGTATGCCGGATGAGTCACCACATTGAAGGGAGAAGAAGTCACCGTCGTGGGATTAGCACAGGCATCATTACTCACCAGCGTACAAGTGACTTGCGCACCGTTTTGGGGGTTTTGATATACAAAAGTGCTGTTGTTACCGGCAGGCTGTCCATTGACATTCCAGGTGAAGAGGGGTAGGGTGCCGCCGCCTGTGTGGGTGGCGGTGAAAGTGATTTGTTCGTTGGGACAAACGGGTCCCTGAGGCTGAGCGGTAATGGTCACCGTAGGGGTGATGGACGGTTGCACCGACATCTGAATCGGATTGGAACTGGCTGTCTGAGGCACCGCACAGGAAGCGGAGGAAGTCATCACGCAGGTGACCACATCGTTGTTGGCCAGCGAAGAACTACTAAAAGTAGCCTGGTTACCCGGTTGAAGGTTCCCATTGATAAACCACTGGTAGGAGGGGGTATTTCCCCCGTTGCTGGGGGTGGCTGTGAAAGTAACGAGTGTACCGCTGCAGATGGACCCCGTAGGCACAGAGTTGATGGTAACGGTCGGCACCACCGAAGAAGTGACGTTCACGGTGATGGGCTGGGATGTGGCTGTGCCCCCTCCGCAGCTGCCGCCCTGGGCTGTGACCACCACCGTCACTTGGTCCCCATTCTGAAGAGCACTGGTGGTAAAGGTGGCCTGATTAGAACCGACATTGGCGCCATTCACCTGCCACTGGAAGCTGGGATTGGAGCCGCCATTCTGCACGGTGGCTGTAAAGGTGACGGATTGACCCTGACATAGCGTAGTGCCGGGGCTGGCAGTAACTGTCACACTGGGTTGGCTACCGCTGCCCGTGGTAACATTGATAATGAGCGGAGGGCTGGTGGCGTTTGTAGGGTTGGCACATGGGGAGGAAGAGGTCATCATCACGGTTACCTGATCACCATTTTGCAGGGTATTGGTGAAGTAGGTGGGCCCGCTGCCAACCGGCGACCCATTCACCATCCATTGATAAGTGGGAGCGTTGCCGCCGTTCACTGGAACTGCCGAAAAAGTAACATTATCCCCGGCACAAATGGTGGTGCCCGGATTGGCCGTGACAGTCACCGAAGGTGTCACGGCCTGGGAATGGTAAATGGTCAGCGTATTAGAAGTAGCGGTTTGGGGATTGGCACATGCCGAAGAGGAGGTCATCACCACCCACACCTCGTCCAAATCGGCCAAAGAAGAGGAAGTAAAAGTGGGTGCTGTGGAAACCGGATTACCGTTGAGAAACCATTGGTAAGAAGGAGAGGAACCACCGTTGACCGGAGCCGGCGTAAAAGTCACCGACTCGCCGGGACAAATAACGGTATCGGGGCTTGCGCTGATGGAGACCTGAGGCGCCGACGCATTTGTAACGGAAATCGTGATGCTTTGCGTGGCCTGTTGGGGCGAAGCGCAGGGGTCGGACGAAGTCATTGTCACGGCCACCACATCTCCGTTTTGAGGATTGGATAGGGTGAAAGAACTGGAATTTCCCGGTTGAGGGAGGCCATTCACCGTCCAGGAAAAAGTGGGTGTGGGGCCGCCTCCATTGACACTGGAAACCACCGTAACAGGTTGTCCGGTGCACAC
>JANWWP010000071.1 GCA_025055575.1 Flavobacteriales bacterium
GTTATTTCTTTTTCATTCCTTCTGCATTTTCTCCGGATGGCAACCACCTGAACGAAGACTGGGGACCTGTGGGCACGGCCGTAAGGGAGTATCATTTATGGATTTTTGACCGGTGGGGGAATGAAATTTTTTCAGGCATCAATGCCCGCTGGAATGGAAAAAAAGGTGGAAAACTGGTGAGGCAGGATGTGTATGTGTATCGTATTGTGGCGTGGGATCTGGCCGGCGTGGAGTATCATTATTCCGGCACCATAACGGTGCTCCCTGCAAAGTGACCGATCTTTGGGCCGTATTTTCTTCGGAATTGTTTTGCTAATTCATTTCATTTTTTTAGAAATCGGAGAACGAATTTTGTTAAAAGAATATAAATTCGTAATTATTGAATTAAGCATAAACTAAAGCCCGGAAAATTTTTAAAAAATATAAAGAGTGCTTTGTAACACAACAGGCGGAAGGGTCGGGCGTTAATTTTGCACCTGTTTTTTCATTTGAACAAGTATCCTATTCTATTTTTTTCTTTCGTCCAATTTGGGAGTCTGATCGCCCAGACGATCAATCAGACCGATTCCAAAGGCAGGCGTATCGGGTACTGGAAAATTACCAACGGATCAGGTATTGTGGTATTCGAAGGGGAATTTAAAGAAGGCCGCCCTGTGGGCACGCACCAGCATTACTTTGCTGAAAATGGTCAACCCAAAGCCCTTTTGGAATGGTTGCCCGATGGCGTTACATGCATGGCCAAGTTGTATGATCCGTCGGGCTTTTTGAGCGGAATAGGTCTGTACCGAAATAAGCAAAAAGAAGGTGTGTGGGTGTTTTTGGATGAAAAAGGCGATACCATTTCAAAAGAAAATTACAGTCAGGGATTGCGACAAGGAATAGCCTACACCTATTATGGGCCCGAGCGCACCCTCCTGGAGGAGATCACCTATGACCGGGACTTAAAGAACGGACCTTATCGCAAATACTATCCCAACAAGCAGCTGGAGATCTTCGCCACGTATCGCCAGGATACCCTTACGGGCAAATACATTGTGTACAGCCCAGAAGGCAAAAAACTAATTGAGGGATATTACGATGAGAAAGGGCTAAAGACAGGAAAATGGTTTATTTATGATGAAAGAGGCATACAAAAAGAAATTATTGAATATAAAAACGGTTTTCCTCAAGGAAAAAGGGGAGAGCCTGTGAAAACGGAAGAAAAACCTATTGAAGTTCAAACCCCCGATGGACCGCGCCGACAATAGAGTGCTGGTGGCCATGAGCGGCGGTGTGGACAGCAGCGTCACGGCTTTGCTGCTGCACCGGCAGGGCTACGATGTGGTGGGCATCACGATGAAGACCTGGGATTATGCCACCAGTGGCGGCCAAAGAAAAACCACAGGTTGTTGTTCTTTAGACGACATCCATGATGCCAGAGCTTTGGCTGTGGATTTGGGCTTTCCGCACCACATCCTGGATATACGTGAAGAATTCGGGGAATTTATCATTGACAACTTCACTTCGGAATATTTATCCGGTCGAACGCCCAATCCATGCGTGCTGTGCAACACCCACATCAAATGGAATGCCCTGCTGCGCAGGGCGGATCTTTTGGGATGCCGTTGGATTGCCACAGGGCATTATGCCCGCGTGCGGCAAGAAAACGGCCGGTACGTGGTGAGCAAAGGCCGGGATGCAGCTAAGGACCAAAGCTATGTGCTGTGGGGGCTCAGCCAGGCGGCTTTGGCGCGGACATTACTGCCATTGGGTGGGTTCACCAAGGCTGAAATCCGTCAAATCGCCCGGGAAGCCGGTTATGAAAACCTGTCGCGCAAAGCGGAAAGCTATGAAATTTGTTTTGTTCCGGACAACGATTACAGGGCTTTTCTTCGCCGCAGAGTACCCCACATTGATGAAAAAATTGGTCCCGGCGTTTTTGTCGATTCCAAAGGCCAAGTTGTCGGCCGCCACCAAGGATATCCTTTTTACACGGTGGGTCAGCGCAAAGGGCTTGGTATTGCCCTGGGCCATCCGGTGTTTGTGACCCGCATTGATCCGGATACCAACACGGTGTATGTGGGCACAGAAGAAGATTTGAAAAAACATACCGTGTTTGTCCGCGACTACAATCTTATCAAGTATCCCGATATCAAGGAGCCCATGGACGTGTGGGCCAAGATTCGGTATAAGGATCCCGGCGGGCCGGCCAAACTTTTGGCAGAAGGTAACATGCTGGAGCTGCAGTTTCAGACTCCCGTGAGCGCTGTGGCACCGGGGCAGTCTGCCGTGTTTTATGAAGGCGATGATTTGGTGGGTGGCGGAATAATAGTTTAATCTTTCTCAGCAATCATTTTTTTAATTTTGTAAAAAAAAAATTTGCTTCAATC
>JANWWP010000054.1 GCA_025055575.1 Flavobacteriales bacterium
GTCAGGCCAGGCCGCTTCGGGCACAAATCGAAAATGCTCCCACATCACCAGCAGGATGGCCACACTGCGCATGACATCCAGGCCGGCGTGGCGTTTTGGAGCGGTCATAGCACTTTCACAAAGTAGAATGGACTGTTGTACCCGGATTCAAGCCATCCGGTCCGGAGACAGAAATTTACCCGATACTCCCCCGGTTTCTTTGGGGCGCAGAAACGAATTGGAAACTCCCGGATGGCCTGGGATTTGAAGGGAAAAAGGTCTTCAGGCAAAGGAATATATTGCTCCGCGCTGTCCACGCGGCGACCGTCCTCCCAAAATGTGACCAACACATGAAATCCGGCCGTTTTAAAGGATTCCGGCACATCTTTCAGATAGGTATTTTTTACTAGCAATTGCCCCTCCACGTAGTGTCCTGGACGAAGCCTCTGAGAGGGTTCGGACCAGCGAAGGGTTAATTGCGGCAACGCAAAAAAATGCTTTAGTGAAATGCCGTATAAATCGAAAGGCGTATCTGTCACCTGTGTCATTCCAGGAAAAGGCCAGCTACTCACGAGATACACAGGCTTGTCCCAGGAGGCCGTATCCCATTGCCAAATATCATATTGGTTGCGTCGGTAATTAAAATTATTCAGACTAAAGGCCTTCAAGCCTGTGTGCCAGGAGTAAGCGGCAGCCATCTGATAGGAATTCAGAAAAACAACAGGGGCATGGCCGGCCGCCTGACGAACGGGGTCCACCCAAGCGGATGGGGGGCTAAAATCCAGGGGACGCCAGGAAGCCAATAACTCAGGGCGCGCAGCGCTTACAATACGCAACCCCAAAACACCACACCAAAGTGGTATTAAGGCACCAAGGATGCGTTTGGGGGGGTGCCTAAATGGCCATTTTTCCTCCACCAGGCTCAACAAAAGGGCCAGCAATGCGGGCGCCGGCCAGTTGGCCTCTACGGACGAAAAAAGAGAAATCCCGCCTACCAGCAATGGAAATCCTACGGCTACCGACACCAGGCTCCACTGAAATTTGTCAGTAGGTTTCCTGGATAAGACCCAATACACACCGACGGGATACAACCAAAAACCCGTGGACAAAAGCCAGCCGCCTAAGAAATCAAGAGTTGACCGGGGAAAAGGATTGGCCACCTGACGGCCACCTAAATGTACCGCCAGCGTCTCAAAACCCTGGCGGGCCGCCGGAATGTAAACAGGGGCAATAAGCACAAAAAACAGAAAAAAAGCCGGAAGCGTTCTTTTGAATTGCTGAACAAAAAATAAGGCATTGGGGGCTAAAACCAAACCCAAAAAAATCCATCCGTGGTATTTGCTGCACACCATCCAGGCTGCAGAAAAGGCCATTCCGAGCGTCGATGCCCCACGCGCATTTCGGAGGAATTGCCTGTAAAAAGCCAAAAAAGCGGTGCAGCCGAGCAGGTAGGGGCTGTCCGGCACCGCCAGAAGGGCAGAGGCATGAAACAGGAGCGTCGCAACCCCCAGCAGAAGCCAATGGGTCAACTTTTTCGCATCGCCCAAAATATGCCACGCCCACAAGAGAGTCCCAAGATGACAGACCAGGGCCGGGAGCCGCACGCCCAGCTGCCCTGCCACCAGCATTTGGCCTGCCCGAATGAGCCAAGCAATGAGCGGAGGATGGTCAAAATAACTCCAGGAGGGATGCTGGGCCCAGGCGGCGTAGTACATTTCATCGGCCAGGAGCGGGATAGCTGACGCGTGCCAGAGATTCAGTCCCATCCAGGCTGCCAGGCAGAAAAGCGCCGCCTTTTTTTTAGACATGCCTAGGAAGCACCTGCTCTGACGCCACGCGCAAAGTTTTTTTATCTTGACTTTCTTCGGCTTTGCGAATGGTGTATAAACTGATTTCAGACTCTTTGCCTTTGAGTTTCAGAGTAGTGACAAATTCGGGTTCATAATGAGGCGCCAGGGTCAAACGACGCACCACATATTCTGAAATTAAAAATTTTCTTCTCAAAGGAATACATTGATTGAGTATGCGCTCGCAGGTGTTGATGACATCTCCGTGGTACACTACATCCAGCTTCAGGCTGCCCACCACGGCCGTGATCACCCGCCCCCCGTGCAGCCCCACCTTAAAATCCGGTCGGATACCATATTCTTTTTCGTAGTGAATCCGTTTTTGGTTCAATTGTTTTTCGATCTCGAAGAAACAGCGCACGCAATTGTTTTTCTTGATCCCTTCTTTCATGGGCCAGGTGACGACCACTTCATCGCCCACATATTGATATATTTCGCCTTTGGTTTTTTTTATGGCCGGGGAAATGTCCTGAAAAAAGCGTGTGAGAAGGGCGTGGTATTGTTCTGCTCCCAGTTTTTCAGCCAAAAGCGTGGAACTGTTGAGATCCACAAACATGAAAATACGTTCCTCTTCCTTCGGACGAGCGTAACGGCCCAGGAGGTAGCGCACCAGGATCCGCCGGCCGATGATCCGCGTGGTAAATTTCAGGTAGTTAAGAAGAAAGCTGATAAATAAGGTAAGCACCGTAAATCTGAAAAAATTTTCCGGATCGGAAAAAATGAATTCGAAGCGTTCTTGATACAGTTGGGAAGTGGGCCGTTCCGAAATCAAAAGGGCATAAATCGCCGAGGCTGTACCCAGCGACAGCAAAAACAGAAGGCCCATAAGTCCAGTGCGTACGAAAACAGCTAATGGGAAAATGATTTTTTGTTCGATATTTTCTTCATAGGGTCTTTCAAAAAAGCGGATCACGCCGCCTACGAAAACGCCCGCCAGGAGTCCTATGGTGGCCGCATGCTCGGCAAACCCCCACAGGCTGATGGTGAGACTCATGGATATGAGGACGCCTAAAGCCAGCGAAAGTCCTAAGGATTCCGCAAGGCGCAGATAGCTTCGAAGGGTTTTCCGGCGAATAAGGGTCGGCCGCCGGGATTCTTCGTTCCGCAATGCATCCAATCGCGACCGCACCATATCCATGTTTTTTTCTTTTAAAGGCGTATAATTTTTTTCGCAGTAATGGGTATAAAACTGGACTTTCTCCAGAAAAGAAAGTTGGATAGCGGCCCATTCCAAAGGGGTATGTTTTTTGCCCAGATGCGCTTCCCATTCAGATTTGAGGGCTTGTCCTTTTTGCCAGAAATTGATCTTCCCTGTGTGCAGATTATCGGCGTCTTTCAGACAGGCTTCCGGCGTGGAACGGGGTTTTTGCATATACCGTGTGGCATCAATGAGGGCCGCCACTTTTTCTATGCGGTTTTCCGGAAATCCTTCTTTTTTAAGAAATTCCCTGGCCATGGCGATGCTGTCGTCTTCATGGCCGATGTAGGATTTGATGTAGCCCGTGTCATGAAACCAGGCCGCAATAAGCACCTCCTCCACTTCTTCCTGGGAAAGCCCCTCGGCCAGGCAGATTTCCTCCGCCGCGCTCACCACCTCCTTCGTATGCTGCAGGTTGTGAAATGTAAGTGTGGGCGGAAGCTCACGCTGCAGCATGTCCTGCACATGGGATTTAACGCGCTCTAAAAGGGACGAACGCATAAGGGGTTAAAATTAAATCCGCACATCGACATACAGTTTTTGATGGTTTTTGAGGATGGGGAAATTCGAGGAGGACTTTTTTAAACTTCAAAAAAACTATTTTCAAAAGATTTTTCAGGTTTTCTTTGATTTTTGTTTCAGGGCGATGAAGTTTAGAACAGCGGCCTGGTTGATTGGGTTAACCTGCCTCTTTTTGTTGGGCTTTCAGGCGTATTTGCTCAGGGAGGCCTTCCGCCTGCAGGAAAGGGATTTACATAAGCGCATTGATCAGATTTTGGAAAATACAATAACCGCCTATGATAGTCTATTAGAAAAAAAGACCTGGATTGGACAACACGATCCGGTGATGCTGGATTCCCTCCTGAGTGTTTTCCAGGTCCGGGAAAAACTGGATGAAGAACTTGTATTAGCCATCACCAAGCCGGGGGGCGGGGAGGTGTACTATACTTCGGATGATGTGCCTCTCCGGCTTTTTTACCAGTCGCCCCACCGGCGCTGGCTTCGGGTGGTGGCAGGGGAGCCTTGGCCGAGAGAATGTATTGTGGTGCCGCGCCATTGGGGAGCCGCCATTTTATCCAGGATCAACGCTTTTGTATTTGGTTTTTTGGTCATATCCGCTGTGGTGATTACTACCCTTCTGGTGGTATGGCGGCAGTACTTAAATCAAAAACAGCTTTCCGAACTTAAATCGGAATTCATAAACAACTTATCCCATGAATTTCGCACGCCTTTGGCCTCCATTGGTCTGGCTGCCGAAACATTGCAATCCCACCCTGAAACCCATAATTCTCCACTCACCCGAAAATACGCCGCGTTGATTAAGGACCAAGTGCGTCTGCTCGAGCGTCATGTGACCACCGTATTGGAAGCTGCCGAACAAGAAAAGCGTGGCTTATCCATCCAAAAGCAAAAAGTGAATCTGCTGGAATTGCTGGAAAAGGCCTGCGCCGTGATCCGCCTCCAGTATCCAAAAGCCGCGCTTGATCTGAAAGTTTCCGGCTGCGGTCCGGTGGTGCTGGTGCGGGCTGACGAAGCCCATCTCACCCATGTTTTTCTCAACATTCTCGATAATGCCATCAAGTATAACCGGCAGGAAACACCCCGCGTCCAGATGGAGGTGTACCGTGAAAAAAGCCTGGTGGTGGTGGTGTTTCAAGACAACGGCATCGGCATTCCGCGCCGCCATTTAAAAGGCATTTTTCAAAGATTTTACCGGGTGCCGCAAGCCCCGGGCTTAAGGGTCAAAGGATTTGGCCTTGGGCTCAGTTATGTGCGCCAGGTGGTCGCACAGCACGGCGCAGAGATTTTCATTCGGAGCAAGCCAGAGCAAGGCACCCGCCTTGAACTTCGGTTTCCAGCCATCCTGTGAGGCAGGGCGTGCCCTCTTTTTTTAATGGCCACATCAAGATTTCTTCTGGTAGGAGACAAAAATTCCAAAAGATTCATCCGGGCGGGTGGTCAATTAGAAAAAACCTCATCTCCCCATGCTCAATTTTTTTGGCTCCTGAAAGGGGCCTGGTCTGCAATTCAAATCACACCTGGGCCGGTTTGGTTTTTTGCATGCTCCTTTCTTTTCTTTGCCCAAAATTTCTCCATTCATGGCCCAAGCTTCGACCCTTGAACCCAAAAAAGGCTTGTGGGGCGGCGGAGTGTCGCCCTTCAACATCAGCTATGGTAAGATGATGATGTGGTTTTTCCTCATCTCCGACACCTTCACTTTTGGGTCTCTGCTGATTTCTTATGGCTTCATGCGGTTTAAATACGATGACGCCTGGCCATTAGCAGACAACGTGTTTGTGCATTTTCCTTTTTATCCCGGACATATCAAGCTGGCTTTTGTGTCATTGATGACTTTTACGCTTATTATGAGCTCCGTCACGATGGTTTTGGCCGTGGAAGCAGGCCACCGTTTCGATAAGAAGGGCGTCATCAAATGGCTGACCTGGACCATTTTTGGCGGTTTATTTTTCCTCGGTTCCCAAACCTACGAATGGTATCATTTCATCACCGGCACCCATGAAGGCCGCGCCATCCCGATGTTTGTGGATGGCCAGTGGAAAGAGGTCGTGGTGCATGG
>JANWWP010000061.1 GCA_025055575.1 Flavobacteriales bacterium
GCAGAGTAGCCGTGTGCGGACAGGATAAGCGCTGAAAGCATCTAAGTGCGAAGCCTACCTCAAGATGAGTTTTCCTTATCAGGACCCTCGTAGATGACGAGGTTGATAGGTTGCAGGTGTAAAGTCGGAGACGACAAAGCCGAGCAATACTAATGGTCCGAAAACTTTCAATGCCCCGCAGGTCCATTCTCCATCGCATCATCCCTCATCCGGCATGTCCCGATTTATGGTGGCTATTGCGGTCGTGAACACCTCTTCCCATTCCGAACAGAGAAGTTAAGCCGACCAGCGCAGATGGTACTAGGCCTAAAGCCTGGGAGAGTATGTCGCCGCCAGTTTTTAAACCCCGCTCTTTCAAGAGTGGGGTTTTTTATTTCTCCTTGTAGTAATTCAAAAATTCCTGCAACATTAGAATGGCGCTCACCACATCCACGTTCTCTTTGGCCCGGCGGTCTTTTCGGCGGGCTCCCGCTTGCAGAAGACTGCGCTCGGCCATCCGGCTTGTATATTTTTCATCTAATCGGTATATTCCCACGTGTGGGAACTGAGCCTTGAGCCATTCAATGAATTTCAACAAATCCCTTTCATGTTCCACTTCAGCGCCATCTTTATGAAGCGCATAACCCACCACAAGCCCCTGCACATTTTCCCGGGTCAGATAATCTTTTAAAAAATCTTTTAATTCTTGGGTGCTCACGGCTTGGAGCGGCCCCGCAATTATTCCCAAAGGATCGCTCACTGCCAGGCCGCAGCGTCGAACACCATAATCCAACGCCAAATATCTTCCCCTTTTTGCCGGACTTCCTTTTTGAACTTCAATCAAGCCAACAAACCCCATATATTTCTTTACTTCAACATTTCCTCCGTTGGAAAATTAAAAATCCTCAATCCACCCGCTTCCATCAATTCATTCCAGTCCTTCAATTTTTCAGGGGGCACATTATTATTGAAGAATTGGTATGTCAAGTAACCCCAGGCATCTTTGGATTTTTTATAAGGCAAAATGGCAGCCAGTTTTTTTTGGGGGCGTGTAAAGGCTACATACAATAAATTTAAAGCTTCCTGAAACTGTTTGATGTATTCTTTAAGAAAAGCCGAGCGCGTCAGAGAATATTGATGCGCAGCCTGGGTACGGCGAAAAGGAAATATTTTCCCCGCTAAAACCCCCTCCGCATGGTCTACAGGAAGCCACACGCTGTCCCAGTTATTTTCAAGGCCCCCATGGGCTGGAAAGGCAGCGATCACACAGGGAAATTGAAGCCCTTTACAACTATGCATGGTGTAAATACGCACATAATCCTTCAAAGGCCCTTCCTCATCCGGCATACCTGCCGACACATCCGCATGGTTCTCCCACCATTCTAAAAAATATCGCACAGTGGAAGGATGGCCGCTTTCAAACTCTGCCACTTTGTCTAAAAAAGAGAAAATATAAGGCGTTTCTTCCTTGAAGCGCCACAGGTCGAAATGCTCCACCCAATGCAGCACTGTATCTGAAACGCGACCTTTGGGCCATGGAAATGAAGCTATCCATTTTTCTACGGCCCCGGGAATGACCAATGAAGCGGCTGCCCGTCCAGGCGGATCCCCCTGCAGCAATTGATACCCCAAATACAACGCCCCCTGAGCAGAAGGTTCATGAGGTTGGGCCAAATATCGCAAAGCCGATACGAGGAAGTCTACCACCGGAGACCTTCGAGGATTCCAGACAGATGGGCTCAAGGCCTGGGCTCTGCCGTTCCACAGCTCGCCTGACCCCAAAATTTTTGTGAGTGAATCGGCGTATTTATCGGCTTCTTTGTTGTTGCGCACCAAAACCGCCACGTCTTCCGGCCCAAAGCCTTCAGAGGCCCACTCCAGCAGGATCATTTTGAGCGTGGCTTCAAACAGGTCTTCTGGAGAATCCTGTTTTGGCTCGAGAGTCGTTGTTTCCTCCAGTTCTGGCGTATCAAAGGCTGCGCCTTCCTCGAGGACAGGTTGTTCTTTGGGCTTTTCCGGACCAAGCCAGTATAAGGCCACAGAACCTGTCATGGTGGTCTGCGCCGGTTCTTGTTTCAGAAATTGAAAAGTGGCTTGAATGTCCCGGATGCCTTCCTGAACTTCCTGGCATGATATGGATTCCTGCAGGCAAATTTTTAGTAAATCCTCCAAATTCTCGGAAAGCAACCGGAAAAACGCGTTGTTAAAGCGCACAATTTCTGGCGCGGAACGGTGGTTATTATTCAAAATTTCCACGTGGGCTTCCTGGCCAGCCTCACGGGCGGTTTGCGGCAGAAGATGCTGAAACACCTCCGGTCTGGCGCCGCGCCATCCGTAAATGGATTGTTTGGGATCGCCCACGGCATACACAAATCCACCGTTGCTTAAAGTTTCCTTTATCAGAGGCTGCAGACTGTTCCACTGGGACAGGGAGGTATCCTGAAACTCATCCATCATCAGGTGCCGGACGTATTGGCTGGTTTTTTCGTACAGAAAATCAGCATCTCCAGTAATTTTTAGTTCGGCCAGCAGGGCAGCGGCATCCTGCATAAGTTGGGTCTGACGCTCTTTTTTCCATTGTTCCAGCAAGTACGCCAGGGTGCTCAGAAGGCCATAACGAAAAATTTCGCGCTGCACCATGCATAAGGTGTGCAATCGGGCATGGTCTTCCAGAATTCTTTGGCGCCAGTTGAGATATGAGGATTGCAGTCCCGATGCCACAGCGGTTTCAAAAGCGCGTTTTTGGGCAGCCTTCAGATTGGATTTAAGTGCAAATTCAGGACAATCCTTAAGTTGAGATATTTTTTTTAAGATTCTCGAGTCTGAAATAAATTGTTCTGGCTGTGCGCATCCTTCTGCCAGCGCTCTGAGCAAACTGCCATACGGCTGGCGTGCACTGACGTCGTCCAAGGACAAAGAGACCTCATTCAATTTTTGAACCAACGCCTGGGTGGCGCTTTTCCAGCTTTCCCAAATTTTTTTTACTTCGTCTTCAATGCCCATCTTAAGCCTTCTGGCTTCCTTCATGTCGGGCCAGCCGTCCTTAAAAAGTTCGCGGGTGTTTTCATTAAACAAATGATCCATGAAGTTTTCAAGGGCTCTATCAATATCCCAGGACTGTTCATTTTGCTGACGCACTTCCAGATATTCGAAGAGCCATTGCAAGAGATCCGGATCCTGATCCAGGTAAGAATAAAAGGCCTCCAGGAGTTCTTTTTTCACCACTTCAATCTGGGTCTCTAAGGCATAGCCGGCCGATATGCCCAACTCGCGGGCCATATTCCGCACAATGGCCTGGAGGAGGGCATCAATGGTGCTGAACTGTATTTTGTAGAACTGGTGTAACATCCGGCGACGCACACGTAGCGCCCTCTCCGATAGCTCTTCTGCACCAATCCCGAGCGCATCCTGGAGTTGTGTACGAAGGGGTATGTCCTTGTTTAGGGCCAGGTCCTCCAGGGCGAGGAGCGTTCGCCTCTTCATTTCGGCCGCAGCCTTATTGGTGAAAGTGATGGCCATGATGTGGGAAAAATCACCCTGTTCTTCCAAGGCCAGACGCAGATACTCAAATACCAGGGCATAAGTTTTTCCGGAACCTGCGGAAGCCTGGGTAATGGTGAGTCCCGATGCCACGGCTTAAATTTAATCAACGCCATTTCACCCCCTCCCTGGCTGTGGACAATTTCCCTATTCATCAAGTGACCGAAACCCTGGAGTATCGCACCTCCTTGGAATTTTTAAAAGTTTCAAAAAATGGAAATGGCTGAAGACGTTGATTATTTTTTTTAAAGTAAAAGATTAAGATTCTTAGCAAAATTTATCCACCACAGATTCAGAAGTCGTCGAGAGAAATAACTCCCAAAATCAATTGAATTTGAACAAAAATTTAGTATGTACTCACATGTTGAAAGAAAATGATTAGAGATTAAATTTGTAGAAAAAAAAGTTATGAAACTATGTTTTCTTTTTGCATTCATTTTTTCATTACAAAGCTCTCATCCGCCTTTTCTTGCGGCTCAGAAAATTCCACTACCGAGCCAAAGCAACACATTTCTTGCTTCCGCCTGGCCTACTGCAGACCACTTTGGTATTATTGAAAACAAAGGGCAGGTTAGAGATCAATTTGGGCGACCTAGGCCGGACGTAATATGTGTGGCCTCCGGTGGCCATGTTCAAACCCACCTGACAAAGCAAGGAATGAGCTATCAGGTGCTAAGCATTGAAAATAAAACCCGAGAAACTAGAGAGAAAACAGGGCGTCCAAGCCGGAGTGGAACAAATGATTTTGACGAAATACTGCACACATACCGCGTGGATCTGAGATGGCTTGGAAGCACTTCGAATTATTCGGTGGAGTTTGAGGAACGGCTGCCGGGATTGTTTCATTTTTACAATGCCCCTGCGGGTGGCCAACCGGTGACCCATTTGCCGGCGTATAAAAAAATTATCCTTAAAAATCTTTGGGAGGGGGTGAATTTAAATCTTTTAGCTAGGAACGGTCAAGTGGAAGTCGAGTGGCGTGTGGCCGAGGGGTCTCTGCATTCTCAAATTGGCTTTGAGGTCATAGGGGCTTACCCTGTGGCGGAGGGTGCTTATTTGAATTTGGTGACGCCCTTGGGTATCCTCCGCGAGGGCCCTTTAAAAACTTTTCAGGAGGGCCGTGCCTTGGATTGCCGCTGGGTGGTAGAGGGTCAAAAGGTTTATATCCAGGTGAATGATTATGATACAAATAAACCCCTGTTGATAGATCCGCCTGTCGTAGCCTGGGGCACCTATTATGGTGCCATTTCGCATGGATGGGCCTGTACAGCAGATCCCGCAGGCCATGTAATACTTGCCGGACAAAGTTTTAGCCAATTATTTATTGCTACTTCTGGTGCTCATCAGAGCACATTTGGCGGGGGGTCATATGATGGTTTTTTAGCTAAGTTCGACAACCAAGGCCAGCGCTTATGGGCCACTTTTTATGGCGGCGAGGGCTCTGAATCCGTGGAAGATGTGACCTGCGACGGTGCGGGGAACATATATGTTTGTGGAATGACTTCCAGTTCTTCCGGAATAGCTACCTCAGGTTCCCATCAAACCCAGCTGGGGGGACTGCCTGGAGATGAGGATGCATTTCTCGTTAGATTCGCTCCTGACGGCACGCGTTTGTGGGGAACCTATTATGGCGGGAATGGTTCTGATTGGGGTTGGAGCTGCGTGGCATCTGCTCCTGGCACGGTATATATGGTGGGACGCACCGGCAGTGATACGGGTATCGCGGCGCCCACAGGAGCTTTTAGGGCTTACAGGAGGGGTGTGCTGGATGCCTTTGCTGTGGCTTTCAATTTTAGCGGAAACAGAATCTGGGGCACTTATTTTGGTGGAAGTGGTCTGGATGAAGCTTACGATTGTGCACTGGATGCCATGGGAAATCTTTTAATGTGCGGATACTCTCAGCCCTCCGATACGACGGTGGCGTTTGGCGGACATCAAAGTAATTATGGCGGAGGTGTAATGGATGGATTTTTGGCTAAGTTTAATTCCAATGGAATGTTCCAGTGGTCCACATATTGTGGAGGAGAAGATCAGGATGATGCGTTGGGAGTAGGCACAGATTTGGACAATAATGTTTATGTGGTGGGCTCCACGATGAGCCAAAATTCCATTGGAACACCGGGCACGCATCAAACTTTCCTTACCAACCCTTCGGCGGGTTCTGATGGCTATATAATGAAATTTGACTCCTTCGGCGCCTTGTTATGGGGCACTTACTATGGCGCCACGAGTTCTGACTTGGCCCGATCGGTAGCCGTGGGTCCTCAAAATCGCCCCTACGTGTTTGGAGAAACTTACAGCTCTACGGGATTTTCTACCCCAGGCGCGGTACAACCCAGTCCCGGTGGTTTGATGGATGCTTTCATTGCTATTTTCAATACGGATGGCTCCTTAGAGTGGGGCACATATTTTGGCGGCGACGAAATGGAATATGAAGTGGATGGATGGGTTTCTACAGGTGGAACTATTTATCTTTCGGGCACCACGTCCAGTTCCAACAATATTGCTTCAGGAAATGGCCATCAATTGGCTCTTCTGGGCTCTTCCAACGCCTTTTTGGTCAAAATCTGTGATGGAGTTCCTGCCTTCTGGGACGGGGATGGGGATGGTTTTGGAGACCCTTCCTTTCTCGTGTATGTGTGCGAATCTACCCCGGGTTTTGTGCCGGATTCGGGAGATTGTGATGATGCTTCTTCGGTGGTTTTTCCAGGTGCTCCGGAAACCTGTAACGAAGTAGACGATAACTGCAACGGGCTGGTCGATGAAGGCGTGGTACAGCCTTTCTATCCGGATATGGATGGAGATGGTTTCGGAAATGCTTCCGCCGCTAATAATCCTCTGGTCGCCTGCTCTCCGCCACCCGGTTATGTTTCGAATTTTTTAGATTGCCAGGATTCCAATCCTGCAGTATTTCCTGGAGCCACCGAAGTGTGCAATAACATCGATGACAATTGTAATAGTCTGACGGATGATGATGATCCTTCCGTAGTTGGTCAGCTTCAATGGTACTGGGATGGCGATGGCGATGGATTTGGCCATCCCGATTCAGTGTTCGTTGCCTGTGATTCCCTCCCAGGTTTCGTTGCCGACCCTTCTGATTGCAATGACACCGACGCGGCTATTTATCCGGGTGCGGTGGAAGTGTGCAATGGGGTGGATGACAATTGCAATGGAACGGTGGACGAAGGTTGTGTGGGATTACCGGAAACTCCAGAGGGGTTCCAGATTTCAGCTTTTCCTGTCCCTTTTCATCAGGATTGTCAGGTGGTTGGAACCCTTCCGATTCCATCAGGAAGCCCCCTGCATTTTAAGGTTTTTGATGCAGCTGGACGGCTTGTGGAAGCGCATATCATTCCGGCGGCGCCTCAAATCAACTTGCGCCTTGGCTTAGAATGGTCTTCGGGGATGTATTATCTTCTTATTATGCATCAAGGCCGCTATGCAACCATCCAACCCCTTATAAAATTGCCCTGAGAGCTTTTGCTTCCAGTGCGGTGGGCTTTCATGGAATATTGAAAAAAGGGATATTTGCAATACTTAATCATGCTCCCATGAAAATTAAGTCACTTTTAAAATTAGTGCTCGGAGGCTTTCTGATTCAGACCGCCCCAGGACACCCGCAGTCTTCAAAAGAACCAATACCACCTGGCCTATCCGAAGAATACCCTGAAAATTTTAAAGCCCACATTCGTTCTCTTGGCCGCTTTTCCAATACCTCAAAATCCGCCGGCGAAGCTTGGTTCAACTACGCTTTTGCTATGGATGATTTTAATGGTGGGCTATCCGTGGCTTCCGGCAATCCTCTTTTCCCAGATACTACCATTGCATATCTTTTTGGCACGTCCTGGTCGAAGCCTTGGGTGCACCGCGTGATGAACATTTTTCATCCGGCGGCCTTGACCCCGTTTTTGAATGAAGCCGGACAAGTGGGTTTGGATCTGAATCCATCTATGTCTTATTACATAGACTCTGTCGGACTTTTTTGTACTTACAGAAGGAAATTACCGGCCAATGTCACCGACACATTAATTCTGGACTTTGTGTACGATGCCCCCCGGTATTATATTTCTTCAACGAATACTTTGAACAATTTTGGTGCCGATACCATACACTTTTTGGATATCCGGTTCTCTAACCCTCCGTCTGAAATTCTGGACCCAGCCCAAACCCAGCGCTTTCGCATTACCAAACTGCTGACGCCTGCCGTAGCGGCCGACAGCAGTTCCAACGGGGTCCTGTATCTGGCTTTCAACACATCTTCCCTTCCGCCTGTAACGCCCCATCCGCTTTTGGGTACGGGCATTGTGGGGGTATCTGTGCGATTTTCACCCGGGTATTCATGGACACCTCATCAAGACACTTTGCATTCCAAAAATGTATTTCGAATCTTGTGTTTTGAGGAAAAAGGGAGTGGCACATTTCCCTCCTATTTTAAAGATGAATATAACGTCAGCGGCATTTTCCAGACCTCCAGCAAGTTCACGTCTTCCAGCGGATGGTATGGCTTACACATTCCCACATATGCGCGCACATCGGCGTCCTTTAATCTGGAGCATCTATTGATTGAATATAAAGTGCGTGGGGTGGGGACTTCGGTGATGTCTCTGCCTGATAAACATATTAAAGCATGGACGGCCGACCGTCAACTGAATATTTTGAATGAATCGGGTGTACCGGTCGAAGGTTTCAGCCTTTACGATGCTTCCGGTCGTTGTATGCTGCGCCAGCGTCAGCCATGGATTGGATCGCTGGTTCAGGACATTTCTTCCCTTCCCTCTGGGGTGTATTTCTTGCATGTGGCATTACAGGGCCAGCCGCTGTCCCTGCGCTTAGTAATTCCATGATATGGGCCATAACTTGGCTTATTGCCTTTGATACCCCGCCGCCAATTTATTCGACTTGTAACTGGCGCCACAGCGGGCCTTGTGGTGGGGCCTGGTTGTTCAAAATCCCGGTGGCCTGGCCCCAACGCTTTTAATGGACGCATTTTGATAGTTGGGGCCGGATCGGCCGGTTTGTATGCCGGCTATTTGTTGCAGGCTTATGGCATAGACTTTGAGATTCTGGAGGCCCAGGCCCGACACGGCGGGCGTCTTCTAAAACTGGAAGGTTTTGCCACCACTCCACTGGATCTGGGCGCCGCCTGGCTGCATGGCCGCCATAATCTCGCCGCCGATCTGGTAAGAAAATTTCAGTTTCCTTTGCGAGAAGACACGCGCGAGCCCACATTCTGGTTTCAGGGTCAAAAGACACCCTCCTTGCCCCAGAGCCCCTATATTTTTGAAGGAACTAACCTGCCCGACATTTCTTTTCTTGAATTTTCGCAGCAAAAAGGACTATTGCCGGATTATCAATGGATAGTGGAAGCCATTGCGGCCGAGTATGGCGCATCCGCCGGGAATATTTCCGTGTATCAGAATGCTGTGGAAGGGGAAAAATGGACTGCGGGAGAGGAAGATTTTGTTTTTCAGACCACCTATTTTGACTTTATACATCAGTATATTGCTATCCCCGTGTTGTCGCGGATACGCTATAATACGCCCATCACACAAATCGATTATTCCGGCCCCGGGGTGGTGCTGAAAGATGCCAACAGCAAAACCTACACGGGGGATGTAGTACTCATTACCATACCAATTTCTCTGCTCAAAGCTGGTGCCATCGAATTTTATCCACCTCTTCCTCCAGATAAAGTGCAGGCATTCTCAAAAATTGGGATGGATCCCTGCATTAAATTTTTTCTGAAATTTCAGAACCGCTTTTTTGACCCCTACCTGATGGGTGGGGCAGTGTGTGGCAATTATTTTGACGCCACCTGGGGTCGGGAGGCTGCGGAAGCGGTGTTGATGGGTATGGTGATGGGGAATCAAGCGCTGTTTTTACAAGACATGGGTAGCGCCCAAGCTATGACAGAAGCGCTTTTGCAAGAACTGGACAGCATCTATGGCGGTCAAGCCAGTTCCAGTTTTGTGGCGGCGCATTTTCAGAATTGGACTTCAGAACCTTATATCCGGGGCGGGTATTCCTTTGGTACTGTCCAAATGGGTAATGCACGAGCTCTGGCGGCCTCCTCTGTGGATAACAAAGTGTTTTTTGCCGGTGAGGCGATGAATCGGAACGGGCACCATCAAACGGTGCATGGTGCCATGGAAACGGCCTGGCAGGCACTTCTGGAAATATTAAGATGACCTTCAAATTCAAGGTAGGGCAGGTCGTGTTGTGGAGCTGCGTCCTCATGACAATTGCACTGTCCGGCTCTTCTGTGCAGGCGCAGGCCTGGCGCGTGCGGGTGGGTTACAGTTATCTGCGTGCGCCCGCCTGGGAAGAGGCTCAGCAGGTCTACTATTTTTCCCGACCCTTTCTCACCGGGCACGCCGCTTATTTACAGTCCGGGTGTACGGCCGCTATCGCACGAATATTTTCAACGGAAAGAGCTCCGTTTCATGGCCTGGAGTTGGACTATGTGAATGCCTTGTCTTCGTATCGCGATGCCTCGTTCAGGACATTTGCTCAGGTGCATCTTCTTAGCCTGGGGTATCGGCTTCATTTAAAGCGTATCAGCCAACCGGGCGGTTTTTATGGAGAATTAGGGTTGGGGCCCTCAATAGGTCTTCTGCAAAGACGCACCCGCTCTCCTGGCGACGAGGAATTTCAAAGTGTACAAAAAGCGCCGGGCATGGGCGTTGAGTTAAAGGGAGAGCTGGCCTGGAAAGCTGCCTTGGGTTCCGGACTGTGGAGACCGGGCCTTTTTTTTCGTACCGATCTTCGATGGCTGTATATGCCCTCAGCGGAAACAGTTTTGATGTACACGAAAGGCGTCCTTTTACGACCGTATCAATGGTTGGTTTTTTTCCAGGGTGGGGTTTTGTTGGAATGGAGGTAGTTATTTTTAGATTTAAAATCTGGTTTTTGGGCAGGCATTCCATTTTCTGGAACTTCTACTATGCCAACCTAAAATCATCCAAACCGGCAACGCATCGAAACAGAAAAGTGCAAATAATCTTTGACTTTCTAAAGATTATTAAGAAAGTACATGTAGAAACAACCTACAATTACCTCTTTGTGGATTGTGTGGATTTTTTGAATTAGTGCCTGAAAAGACGTTTGCCTTAAGAGAATTTCCAACCATTCAACAAAAAAAAATAGCTTTTTGTTATGAAAATGCGTGTATTTCAATCCTCTAAAATAATTTAAAGTCATGAATCGTCTGTTGGAGATACACCAGAAAATTTTTAGTTCAAGTAACGGATTTTCATTATTTGCAAAACCAAACAATTCAAAAAACTGAGGCACTATTATTCAAAATCAACAAAAAGTTATCAATTATCGAAATTATTATTATCTTTGTGTCGTAATAAATTTTCAGTGTTCATATGAAGTCCCTCCTTTTCTCTGAGTATGAGCTCCAGGAGCTCAGAAATTTTTATGAGCATCAAATGCAAAAGATGCGCGAAAGAATGGAACACATTCAAAGCATTTTGGATAAAGTGGCCGGCGAAGCCTTTGCCGTTGCAGAGGCTGTTCTAAATGCCGGTGAAACCACATCCAAAACAGCCGGTGCATCGCAAAATGCCGAGGATATCATAGCCCGGGCCGGCCTACGTGCCACCAAATGGAATAAATTTATCATAAATACCCTTTTGACTTTGCGCAGGCCTTTGACCATCCAGGAATTGACCGAATTAGCAGCCAAGGAATTCAAGTTTAGTCCAAAGGATTTGGAAAAAGTACGCCTGACGATTAATCAAGCTTTGATCCGCATTCGCAAAACCAACGCTGTGAAGGAACATAAAGTAAAAGGGCTGAAAACTAAATACTTTGGGCTTGAAGCATGGTTTGATGGAAGCAGGCTTTTGGATGATTTTCAAAAACTTATAGAGAACGCCATTCCGCAAACTTCAGTTCCTGCTCGAAGGGGCCGCAGCCAACAGGCGTCTGTTCCCAAAAAGAGTGTTCGGCGGGGGCGTAAAAAGAAAACCGCTGAGGCGGATGAAGCCGCACCTGCTTCAACCTCCGAGACAAAAAATGCCGGCCGGAAATCCAGGTCCGGAACCAAGAAAAAAGGTGCCAGCGGCCGTAAAAATGTCCGTCGAAAAGATACATCGGCCCAAACCGCGCCTGCTGAAGCATCGGCTCCCCCTGTCAGCGAAGCCGGATTCTAAACTTAGATTTTTAAATCCTTTACAGAAAGCCCGCGCGCTGCGGGCTTTATTTTTGCGTTGATTTATGAGGGCTCTATCCATGGCAGGCCTTTGGATTTTTTGGGCAAATTTTCTTTGGCCACAAGCGCAGATTTTCCAGCTCCGGTCGGAGAAGTTGAAAACCAAAGGCGAAAATTATGTCTATGAGGACGATACAGTTCAGATTGCCTTTGCATTCTGGGCTGAGAAAGGGGCATTTATTTTCAGAATACAGAATAAATTGTCCGTGCCACTCTATGTGGACTGGTTTAAAACGACCTTGCTGGCGGGCGCTGTGAAATTAGATTTCTTTTCCACGGATACGTCTGCAGACTTCAGGCGCTTCCAATACACCGGACCGATAGATGATACCTGGTTTGGAACATCTTATGGAAGCGGAAACACCCTCCCGCGTGTCGTCCACAACGACAGAAAAACCTTTTTGCCACCAAAGGCTTCCTATTACAGTTTCAACAGGAGGGTTTTTCATTTGTTACCTATCGATTATTTTTCAATCCCTGAGCGCTGCGAACGCAGCTACGAAACACCCCATTCCGGAAAAGGAAAGCCTGTACTTGTGCTATCCAAGCAATGGAGCAAAAGAGAGTCCCCGCTTATCGTGCGCTTTTATATCACGCTGTGTCGGGACGAAAATCTATCTGAATGCCGCGCCTATGATTTTGAGTTTTTCTTAACACAATTTTACGAATGCCCTCAGGCGCATTTTAATGGCCGGCTCACGTCCGACGGCTATACCTTTCCATACCGACGGCAGGATTCTTTTTACTTAATATTTCCGGAAAAATAATTAAAAATAATTAATAGCCTTGGCGTGCCGCGGATCAACTAATATTCCTGACCTTAAAACAAGAATTCCCTTTTATTGCGGGGTTACTCCTTTTGGAACTTTAACTTTTAGGGGTCATGAAGATTGTTTATTTTTAAAATATTCTAATAATCAAAAAAATTTTTATGACTGAAATCGCCTTAAAAACCAGCGACGGTCTGTCGTTGTTTGCCCGCTTGTCCGAGCGGCCCGAAAAGCATGCCCCGGTGCTCATTCTGTGCCATGGCATGGGAGAACACAGCGGACGGTATCTTCACGTGATCCGTTATTTTACGGAGCGGGGCTTTCACGTGATGGCGCCGGATCACAGGGGGCACGGGCAAAGCGATGGCCCCCGCGGACACACAGACTCGTACCGCCGGCTGATGGAAGATGTGGGCCTCTACATCAAAACCATGGCGGATTTGTATCCGGGAATGCCTGTTTTTTTATACGGACACAGCATGGGCGGAAATCTGGTGCTCAATTACATGCTGCGTCACGAAGATGAACGACTGGTGGGCGTGGTGGCCTCTGCCCCCTATCTGAAATTGGCTTTTGAGCCGCCGGCCTGGAAAGTGAAAATGGCCCGTCTGGCGGCCGGCCTGTACCCTGGTCTCACCCAGAGCACCGGGTTGGATACTCAGGCCATCAGCCGCGATCCCGCCGTGGTGGAAGCCTATGAAAAAGATCCTCTGGTGCATGACAAAATCACCGCGTCTTTTTTCCTGGAAGTGCACGAAGCCGGATCCTGGGCTCTTAGCCATGCCGATCGTGCGCACCTTCCCGTGCTCCTTTTGCACGGAACGGCCGACCGGCTCACCCAGGCGGAGGCTTCAGCAAGGTTTGCCCAAGCCGCAGGCGAAAAGGCTACATTTATTGAATATCCGGGTTTGTACCACGAGCTGCACAATGAACCTGAAAAAGCTCAGGTGCTGCGGGATGTGGCCAACTGGCTAGGCCAATATACGGCCATTCTTCCCGAATAAATCCTTCCTTTAGTCTTTTGAAATAAATCTCCAGACGTCCTTCCAGCGTGGTTTTTTGCCGTAAAGCAGGATGCCCGCTCTGTAAATCCGGGCTGAAATCCAGACGGAAATGACAAAGGATATGATCAGAATGGCAGCCGAAGCCAAAAAATCGGGCCAGCTGACGCCAAAAGGAATACGCACCATCATCACCACGGGGGAGGTGAAAGGGATGAGAGAAAAAATCTCGGCCATGCGACCATCCGGATTGTTCAGAACTGAGAGACCTATGGCAATGGAGAAAATCATGGGCAGCGTGACGGGCAGGGCAAACTGCTGGGAATCGGCTTCAGAATCCACCAGGGAACCCACCGCGGCAAATAAAGCACTGTAAAACAAATACCCTCCCAAAAAGAAAAACAGAAAGGAAGGTATCATGACGGACAAATTCACCGAATTGAGCAATTCGGCGATTTTGGAGGTATCCAGTCCATCGGCCCCTTCATTCAGCTGAATTTGCGATTGCTGCTCCAGAAGCTGCTGCAGGCGTTCAGGATCTTGAAGCGTTTGAGGCAAAAAGAGCGAAGCTATCAGATACACGCCGGCTGAGGAGAAAAGTATCCAAATGAGGAACTGTAGAAGGCCCACAGAGGCTACCCCAAGTATTTTGCCCATCATCAGGTGAAAGGGCCGCACCGAAGAGGCCAGAATTTCGGACACCCGGCTGGTCTTTTCCTCCATGACCCCGCGCATGGTCTGGGCGCCGTAGAGCAATACGGAAATATACATCAGCAGGCTGGCCACATAGCCCAGAATGTAGGGCGCTTCGTTGGCCCGGCTTTGAGAACCGTCCGGTTGAATGGCATATTGTTTAATGTGAAACGGAGCCCGCACCAATTCGTATATTTCAGGATTGATATCAAAAGCCCGAAGTCGGAAATTTTCAACCGTTTTCTGGCAGGTGTATTCCAGGGAGCGCACCAGCGACATGCCCGGTCTTTTGACAAAACCCAAGGTGACGCCGCTGGGGTTGTTCACCACATCGCGGGGCAGATAAAGGATGGCGTTGAAAGGCGCTGCGTCGGCAGCCAGCATTTGTGTGGCCTCTTCCAGGTTATTGGTAAAATGTACAATTTGAATATCCTGGTTGCGGTTAAGCCTTTCAATGTCTTCAGAAGCCCTCACTTCAGACTCATCCACCACATTCACCACCAGCGTCTCTTTTTCCTCGCTGAGCGCCAGCCAAATGATGCCGCCGTAAAGCCCTAAAATAAGCAAGGGTCCCAGCAAGGTCATCACCAGAAAAGTGGGTTTGCGCACACGGCTCAGAAATTCCCTTTGAACAACTAAAAAAAGTTCCCGGGCAGCCATACTTTATACTCTATTACTCTATTCCGTCAGGTTCTTGGTATCATTGGACTTCTGGGATTGCGGGGCCACAGCCTGCAGGAAAATTTGATTCATGGACGGCAGATATTCCCGGACTTCCACAATTTCGCACACCGGCAGCACGGCCTGAAGTACGGCATTAATCCCGCCGGGGGTCAGAGGTCTTAAACGGAGGGCGGTACATTCCGGATCTTCAAGTTTTTCAGTGATTTCGGCTGAGGTCCAAAGCGCTGTTGTGAACTGAACATGATGGCCGCGGAAGCGCAGGAGGTATTCTCCGGAATTATGCGCTTTACGAATGTCGCGCACAGGACCCGCCAACACCACCTGCGATTTGTGAATCAGGGTAATTTCGTCACATAATTCTTCCACGCTGTTCATATTGTGGGTGCTGAGAACGACGGTGCACCCTTGTTTTTTCATGGCCAGAATTTCGTCGCGAATGAGTGCGGCATTCAGGGGATCGAAACCGCTGAAGGGCTCGTCCATAATGATGAATTCGGGCTCGTGAAGCACGGCGATGATAAACTGCACTTTTTGCTGCATGCCCTTGCTGAGATCCTGGGCTTTTCGATGGCGCCAGCGCCCCAGTTCCAGTTTGTCCAGCCAGGCTAAGGCCCTCCGCCGGGCCTCGGTACGGCTAAGGCCGCGCAAGCGTCCGAAATAAAGAATTTGATCCCAGACCGTCATTTTTTTATACAAACCGCGTTCTTCAGGTAAATAACCCATGAAGCGAAGATGCTCGCGGCATAAAGGCTGGTTTTTAAAAAAGACCTCACCGGCATCCGGCAAAAGGATTTGCATTAAAATGCGAATCAAACTTGTTTTACCGGCGCCATTGGGTCCCAATAGCCCGTGGATGGACCCGGCGGTCACAGACAGGTTTACATTATTCAACGCTGTGTGACCAGAGTAGCTTTTTTGTATTTGGCGGGCCTCCAGAAGGCGCGTCACACCGAATGCCTGCTTAGCGTTTCATGAATTTTTGGGTCAGGGAGTGGCCGTTCTCGGTCAGCCTGAGCAAGTATAATCCTGGAGCCAGAGGGCCCACATCCACACTTTTTTGAAAAGTTCCCTGGATTTTACCCAATGTGCCAGCTAAAACCAATTTCCCGCTGGCATCCATGATGTGGTACTGTACATCATCCAAGGCCCTTGCAGCAAAAAGTTCCAGCATGAGCCAGCGGTCTGCAGGGTTGGGATAGGCCCTCAAGCTAAGCCCTTGGATTTGTTCTGCAGAATCCATTCCGAAGGTGGGGTCATAGGTGCCCGTGACTAAGATTTCATCCACGCTGATCAAATTGTCATCATAGGAGTCGTGGTAAAAAGCCACAAAAATGAATTTACCGGCATAGGCGGCCAAGCTGTGGGAGAAGGGACGCAGCTTTCCCCGGTTGCGCATGGCGCTGCTGGTGGGTTCAATGTAAGTGCCATCCAACCCATGCACAAAACCGGGGGAGAACACATAGGCCGCATAGTTGCCCGACGTGTCGGAAGCCGGGGCCAGCTGAAGCATTTCGGCGGCCACGAACACGGTGTCCGTGAAGGCCTCAATATCATTGGTTGTGGATGAGATCAACACCTTATAGCCATCCAGGTAGCGAGGCGTCTGAAAAGGCGCCGAGCGCCAGCTCAAAACAGCATTAGCATCCACAATAGGAATGGCCGGGGTGATCAAGTAATTTTTCGCTTGCCCGATTTCTACAAACCACGAGCGCGCCGCCATACAGTTCACAAATTCAAGGGTGTCGCTGTCCGCAAAGGCCAGGGACCAAAACCAGGCAGGGCCAATCCCATTGCTCGCACCTTCGGGGGTGAGCATATCCAGATCAATATTGTACCAGGCTGTGTCATAACTGTTTCCCGGTGGATAGGCTTCAGTGGAAAAATAAGGCGAAGGGTCCGCATTGAAATTCATGTACAGCAAGGTATCATTCTGACAGAATAATGCGGGAGAAGCCAGAGAAAGGCTTGCGAAAAAGAGTACAATTTTTTTCATAGACCCAATTTTAAGATTTGAAATAATGGCCAAATTTATTAAATTTGAGTTTGAATGTTTGAGGAAAGATCCACTGAAAAATTGGTTGTGCCCAATGAAAGCTGTGCACCAGCGGAACAAAAAAATCCCGAAGAAGAGGTAAAAAAAGAAATTCTAAAAAAGTATCGATCGCTCTTAAGAGCCGCTCAGGCCGTCATTAAAACAAAAGAGGATAAACTGCGCATAAAAAAGGCATTTGAACTGGCCCTGGCCGCCCATAAAGACATGCGGCGGAAATCCGGCGAGCCGTATATTTTTCATCCAATAGCCGTAGCGGAAATCTGCCTCAAGGAACTCAATCTCGGGGTGACATCTGTGGTGTGTGCCCTGTTGCACGATACAGTGGAAGACACCGACATCAGCCTGGAAGACATTGGCAACATGTTTGGCACCGAAGTGATGAACATCATTGACGGGCTCACGAAAATCGAAGGCTTTGTGGATAATACAGAGTCCATGCAGGCGGAAAATTTCAGAAAGATTCTGCTCACGCTGTCCAATGATGTGCGGGTGATTCTCATCAAACTGGCCGACCGTCTGCACAATATGCGCACCCTGGACCACATGAAGCGCGAAAAACAGCTGAAAATTGCCAATGAAACCTTGTATCTCTACGCTCCTTTGGCCCACAGGCTGGGCCTCTACCGCATGAAAACCGAAATGGAGGACCTGGCTTTAAAATACACCGACCCTGAAATGTATCAGGACATTGTGGCCAAGCTCAAAAAAAGCGAGGAGGTCCGCAACAGGTTTATCAATACCTTCATTCAACCTATAAAAAAGCGCCTCACGGAACAGGGTTTCTCTTTTGAAATCAAAGGCCGCACAAAATCGCTGTATTCCATTTACAATAAAATAAAAAACAAGGGGGTACCCTTTGAAGAAATTTATGACATTTTCGCCATCCGCATCATTATTGACTCGGATCCAGAACACGAAAAATCCGATTGCTGGCGCGTGTACAGTTGTGTGACGGATTTCTACCAACCCAAACCCGACCGCTTGAGAGACTGGATTTCCTTTCCAAAATCCAACGGGTATGAGTCCTTGCATACCACGGTGATGAGTCCCACGGGAAAGTGGGTGGAAGTGCAGATCCGCAGCCGCCGGATGGATGAAATTGCAGAAAGAGGCTATGCCGCCCACTGGAAATACAAAGAATCATCCATAGAAACCAACATTGATGAATGGCTCCGGAAAGTGCGGGCCATCCTGGAAAATGCCGACCAAAGCGCCGTGGACTTCGTGGAAAGTTTTAAGGTGGATCTTGTAACAGAAGAAATATTTGTATTCACTCCCAAAGGGGAATTAAAAAATTTGGTGGCCGGCAGCACCGCTTTAGATTTTGCCTACGAAATTCACAGCGACATTGGGGACCACTGCCTGGGCGCCAAGGTGAATGGACGCCTTGTGCCCATCAGCCATGTGCTTCAAAGCGGCGACCAGGTGGAAATCATCACCTCCTCCAAACAAAAGCCTAAAGAAGACTGGCTTCAGTTTGTAAAAACCTCCCGGGCCCGAAACAAAATACGCCAGGCTCTCAAAGAAGAAAAACGCCAGTTGGCCGAGTTGGGCAAAGAACAATTTGAACGAAAACTCAGGCATTTGGGCCTCACCTTTTCCGAAGCCGATGTGCCTAAAATTCAAAAGTTTTTCCAGGTTTCCAACATTCAGGATTTCTATTACAAGGTGGCCACGGATGTGATTACGAACAACGATATACGCCGTTTCTACAAAGAGGAAACTTCAGGCAGTTGGTATTCTTATCTGGCCCGGCGCCTGAAGCGGCGTATTGAAAAAAGCAAACCGGAGACCCCGCCCTTGTCAGAGCTGGTTAAAAAGACCAACCGCAGCGAAGATTCCCTCATCATCGGGGACGACGTCACCAACCTGGATTATAAACTGGCCACCTGTTGCAACCCCATCCCAGGAGATGAAGTGTTCGGTTTTGTGACGGTGAATGAGGGTATCAAAATTCACAAAACCACTTGCCCCAACGCCAACACGCTCATGAGCAATTATGCCTACCGCATCATAAAAGCCCGCTGGACCAGCCGGGAAGCCATTGCTTTCCAGGCCGGCATTGTCATCAAAGGGTTTGATGATGTGGGCATTGTGAACCGCATCACCCGTATTGTCAGCAACCAGCTCAAGGTGAATATGAAATCCATCAACTTTGACACCCACGAAGGTTTGTTTGAAGGCCGGATGATGGTGTTTGTACACGATACAAAGCATTTGGAAGATTTAATGGAGAAGTTGCGTGGCGTTTCGGGGGTTATCAGCGTGGAACGCCTGAATTAAAATTGCTGAGGGGCGCTCGGAGAAGTTTTTTAAACGAGGATTTCAGCAGAAAGCTAGTGGTCGCCGGTGCGGGTTCCGGAAGAGCCCAGGCCTAAGGCTTCCAGAGCTCTTTGAGC
Source organism: Flavobacteriales bacterium (assembly GCA_025055575.1). GTDB lineage: Bacteria > Bacteroidota > Bacteroidia > CAIKAF01 > CAIKAF01 > JANWWQ01. The sequence goes on from JANWWP010000061.1 coordinate 19,341, forward strand.
ATGCCTCGTGAAAAAAATGGGTGAGTCATAATAAGCCACCACAAGACCCTCTTTATTGATCACAAAAGTGACCCGGTCTTTCAGAAAAAACGTTCGGCCCACCCCGTAGAGCTTGGCCACTTGTTCCTGGGCGTCGGAGAGCAGGTCATAAGGAAGTTGGTAGGCGTCCTTAAAGCGTTTGTGTTTCTCCACACTGTCGGCGCTGATGCCAAACACTGCCACCCCGGCTTGGCTGAGTTCAGCATGTACATCCCGAAAAGCACAAGCTTCCCGCGTGCAACCCGGGGTGAAATCGCCGGGATAAAAAAACAGGACCACGGGCTGGCGGCCCAGATAATCCCCCAATCGAACAGGGCGCCCGTCCTGGTTGGGAAGTGTAAAATCCGGCGCCGGTTTATGCAGCCATTGTGACATATCTTTCTGACCAGAACAACAACTCAGGAAAATTGGCGCAATTATCGTACCACATAATCCTAAAGACCAAAGAAAAACTTTCATAAAATGCTTTACCCCAAAATAGACCATGCAAAATAAGACCCCGCCCCCTGAAAATGTATTGCCTTCGCCCTGGAAAAGTCTTCTGGTGGGTTTTATGGCCGCCATGGTGCCTTTATTGCTTTTTTTGGCGGATGGCATCTGGCATTTGCGTTTGTATCGGCTGGCCCTGTGGCCCCGCACCCAGGAGGGCATACTGGGTGTCTTGACGGCTCCTTTGATTCATGGCACCTGGGCCCATCTGATGTCCAATTTTTCCGCTCTTTTTGCCTTGACTTCTTTGGGTTATTATCATTTTAAACCCTTTTTTTTCTGGCTTTTGGCCTTCATTTGGTTGGCTTCGGGCTTGTGGACCTGGGGATTTGCGCGTCCAAGCTATCATCTGGGTGCCAGTGGCCTCATTTACGGCCTGGCGGCTTTTTGTTTTGTGAGCGGGATCATCAGCCGCAATATCCGACTCCGGGCACTGGCGCTCCTGATTGCTTTTTTGTACGGTGGGTTTATTTGGGGCATCTGGCCCCTGCCTTTCAATCAGGAAATTTCCTGGGAGATGCACTTCAGCGGCATGCTGAGCGGCATTTTGGCCGTTTGGATTTTTAGACATGATATCCCGCGCCAGGAGCCTGCTTCCTGGGATGATGAAGAAAATGAGGAAACAGAAGAGGAGGATGCTTTTTTCGGGGGGGATCCGGGAAGCTTGCCCTCTTGACCTAGCTTCCAAATGTTCGCAACCTGCGCATCAACCGGGTGCTCCATCGGGTGTTTCATGGCCTGGCAGGTACCTTTGCGAACAGTCGTGGAAAAAGATTTTAAGGTGCCCGAAGGAGAAGCCCTTCATCAACGCCGACGGCTTTTTCAAAAGATTACTGCCAGTGCTTGGGATGTGCTCGTAATTGGCGGAGGCATCACGGGGGCGGGCATTGCTCTGGATGCTGCCTCCCGCGGCCTGCGGGTTTTGCTGGTGGAGAAGGCGGATTTTGCATCAGGTACCAGCAGCCGCAGCACCAAATTGATTCATGGAGGACTGAGATATTTAAAAAATTTAGAATTGGGACTGGTGCGGTCCACAGGACGCGAGAGGGCCATCAACCACCGGATGGCGCCCCTGCGGGTGTATCCGGCCAAGATGCTCTTGCCTTTGCGAAAGGGCGGAAGTCTCAGCCCACTTACAGCGCGGCTGGCCATCGGATTATACGACTTTTTAGCCGGGGTGGACCGGCGGGATCGCCTGCGCATGCTGAATGTACAGGAAACCTTGGAATGGCTGCCCAGGCTCCGCCCGGAAGGATTGCAAGGCGCGGCGCTGTACACCGAATATCAGACCGATGACGCCCGACTTACCTTGGATATCCTGAGAACAGCCCAGGGCCTTGGCGCGGTGGTCATCAATTATCTGGAAGCTTCTATGCCATTGTACACGTCTTCCGGCCGGCTGGCCGGTTACCGCCTTTCCTGTGCCCTGACGGGAGCGCAAGTGGAAATTCAATCCCACACGGTGGTCTCGGCCGCAGGTCCTTGGAGCGATATCGTGCGCCAGAGGCATGGTCAGAAGACGCCTCTTCTGCGTCTGAGCCGTGGCATTCATATAGTGGTTCCGGCCTCCAGGTTGCCGCTTTCTGTGGCCGTTTACATGGACGTTCCAACCGACCCGGGACGCATGATATTCTGTATTCCCAGGCGCGGGCATGTGTACGTCGGCACCACCGATCACTATTTTGAAGGCGTGCCGGACGCGCCGGATGTTCCACACGCGGAAATTCTGTATCTTCTGGACGCTGTTAATCAGCAGATGAGCCTAAATCCACCCCTGGGCCCGGAGGATGTGATATCCTACTGGTCGGGTTTGAGGCCCCTGATACGGCGTCCGGGTCGCCCTTCAACCGAGGTGTCCAGAAAGGATGAATTAAAGGTGCTTCCCGACGGCCTCCTTTGGATTGCCGGCGGCAAACTCACAGGCTGGCGCGTGATGGCCCGGAGGGTTACGGATGCCTGCTGCCAAATTCTTCATAGACACACCGGAAAAAAATATGGATCCTGCCGCACGGATGAAATAGTGTTGCAGGATCAGAGCCTGCCGGACTATCCCGACCGTGACAACTTTCTGGCCACGCTGGAAGGCTGGGCTGCCCAACTGCCCGATGGGCCCCGGCGCGCCAGGGAACTTGGAGAAATTTACGGAGGTGTGGCCCCCCGAATCCTAAATCGGGCCTATGAACTTTTTTCAGAAGACCGTATGAATCTAAATCCTATCCTGACCGCTGAGGTAGAGTGGGTGGTGCAGAATGAATGGGCATGGTTCCCGGAGGATTATTTTGAAAGGCGCAGCGGCAAGCGGTTTTTTAATCCGCCTGCGGTGGCAGAAGAAGCCGAAACTGTGAGAAAACTGATGCACGATGCTTTGAGCCGGCCGGTGTCTCGGGAAAATTAACTTTGTACAGCCATGGCACATCACTTGGTGAAGCGGCTCCTGTGGGCTCTGGGTTTTTGGGCGGGTTGTTTACCGGCGTTTTCGCAAAGAGCCGAAGATTCCTTGTTTATTCGGAAAATTTTTAATCAGGCTTTGGAAAGCATGGAGAGCCACAAGTGGCTGAGCGAACTCTGCCGTCTGGCGCCCAAAAGGCTCAGCAATTACCCGGATTATTACAAGGCGGTGGACTGGGCTGTTTCTTTAGGGGGGGCTTTGGGTTTCGAAACTTTCAAGCAGTCCGTGGAGGTGCCCAATTGGCACAGGGGTCGGCCAGAGGCGTGCCTGCTGTTTTTGAAAGACCGGACCCTCGCTTTGAATATCACCGCCTTAGGTGGCAGCGGCGGCGGCCGTGTTCGCGGTCAGGTGGTACCCTTTGCCACCTTGAAGGATCTAGAGAAAGCACCCCGCGAAGAGGTAGAAGGGAAAATTGTTTATATCAACCAGGGGTTTGATCCTCATCCCATCGAAACGGGCACCTCTTATGGAATGGCTGTGGGCAGCCGGCGGAATGGGCCCGCCATAGCCGCAGGAAAAGGCGCTTTGGCGTGCCTCATCCGATCCATGACCCATGCCCGGGACAATTACCCCCACACCGGTATGACTGTTTTTCCGGAGGATATAAAGCCTATTCCTGCTGCAGCCCTCAGCATGGTAGCGGCGGACAGTCTCTGGCAATGGACGACTTTGCGGACCCCTCACACCCTGTACGTGGAAACCCATTGCACCCAAAGGCCTGATACAGTGTCCTATAATGTCGTGGGCACCTGGAAAGGCCGGGAGAAACCGGATGAATTTATCCTGGTCGGAGGGCATTTGGACGCCTGGGACACCGGCTGCGGCGCTCATGATGACGGCGCTGGATGCATCCACGCCGTGCGGGCCCTGACGCTCCTGAAACAGGTCGGTTATACACCTCGGCGTTCGCTGCGTTGGGTACTTTTTACCAACGAAGAGAACGGCCTGCGCGGCGCCCAAAAATATTATGACGAAGCCCGTCAGCGCGGTGAAAAGCATGTAGCCTGCCTGGAAAGCGATGCCGGAGGCCTCACCCCCCGCGGCTTCCGATATGAGAACGACACGGCTTCCCTCCGGTGGCTGCGTCCATTGGCAACCTTGCTCCAGCCTTATGGCATCGGGTATTTGAGGCCGGGAGGCAGCGGGGCCGACATTTCTCCCTTTCGCCAGAGCCCTGGTTGCCTGCTCTTGGGCTATGAACCCGATTCCCAGCGCTATTTTGATTACCATCATGCCGCCACCGACGTACCTGACAATGTGCATCCGCGGGAATTGGAACTGGGAAGCGCCTGTATTGCCGCCCTCATCTATCTCATCGACAAATACCATCCCTAAATGCCGTTTCATCCTTACGCCCCTTCCCTGTTGTGATCATTTCGCGCACACCCTTTAGAATTTCTTTTGTGGGCGGGGGCACAGACATCCCCGACTTTTATGAAATACATCCGGGCGCCGTGGTGAGCGCCACCATCGATCAGTACATGTATATCACCACCCACCGGTATTTTGAACCAGACCAAATCCGGGCCAAATACGCCGTCACCGAAACCGTCCGACATCCGTCGGAGATGCGCCATCCCATTCTGCGGGAGGTGTTGCTGGCCTACGGTATCACCGGGGGCCTTGAAATCAGCTCCTTGGCCGATATTCCCGGTGGCACGGGCATGGGGTCGTCCTCGGCATTCACCGTGGGCCTTATTCATAACTTGCGCCACTGGCTGGGCCTTCCTGTCACAAAAGAAACGCTGGCGGCCGAAGCCTGCGAGGTGGAGATCGGTCGCCTCAAAGAACCCATCGGTCGTCAGGACCAATATGCCGCAGCTTACGGTGGCTTCAATATGTTTCGCTTTTTACCCGGACACCGCGTGGAAACTCAACCCTTATCCATCTCCCCTGACATCAAAGCCGCTTTCGAAAACCACCTGCTGCTTTTTTATACAGGCATTAGCCGGAGCGCCTCGGCCGTGCTGAATGAGCAGAAAGATTCCGTAGCGGCTTCCCGGGAAAAATTTGCCAGTCTGGTGCATATGGCGGCCCTGTGCGAACCCTTTGTACAGGCTTTACAGGCTGGAGACTTTCCCGAATTGGGCCGCCTGTTGCACGAAAACTGGTTGCGCAAACGCAGCCTGACCCAAGCCATCAGCGAAGTTTCCTTGGATGCGGCGTACGAAGCGGCCCGGCGGGCCGGGGCCTGGGGCGGCAAGCTGTTGGGCGCCGGCGGCGGAGGTTTTTTTCTTTTCATGTGTCCGCCCGAGGCCCAAGCGAGGGTGGTATCCACATTACAACATTTTCGCCTTATTTCGTTTAAATTTGAAGTTCAGGGAAGTTGTATCATTTATGACGGACGATAAAGATAACCTCGTAAATCCCAACGGAAACGCAGTCAGCGGATTGAAGTACCACCGGGATTACCTCAACCTGGTGAGCGCCACACTGGCCAAAGTGGATCCGGCACGGCTGGATGACATAAAAAACGAATTTTTAGCCTGCTACGAGCGCGGGGGCACTTTTTACATTTTTGGCAACGGAGGCAGCGGCGCCACCGCTTCCCACATTGCCGGGGATTTTGTGAAAGGCGCTTCCGCGGGGCTGAAAAAACGCTTTCGCTTCATCTGCCTCAACGACAATTTGCCCGCCCTCATGGCCATTTCCAACGACCATTCCTACGAAGACATATTCCTCGAACAGCTCAGAAACTTTCTTCGCAAAGAAGATCTGGTGATTGGAATCAGTGGCAGCGGCAATTCCATGAACGTCCTCAAAGCCATTGAATACGCTAAAATCCAGAAGGTGCGCACCATCGGATTTTGCGGGTACAAAGGGGGCCGGCTCAAAGAACTTGCCGACCTGTGCTTCCATGTGGAAGTGCAGGATATGGAGGTGACGGAAGATCTGCACCTCATTGCCTTTCACAGCATCAAGCAGGCCCTCATCCGCGAGCTGAACAAAGGACAATGGGTGAGCATGGGCGCCGTGTACGACGAAAGGGTAAAGTGAGCGGCGCTTACATTCTAGATTTTTTCTAAGGTTTCTGGGTAATTGTTCATTGATTCAAACTCTTCCATCGTTTGAGCTGAATAAGTGAGGCATAAAATTTGCCCCATCTTTGAACTTGCGGAAGAGTGTGAAAATAATCATTGTTGGAGCAGGCTTTGGTGGGCTGCGTCTCGCCCGTAGATTAAGCCATTATAAAAATCTGGAAATTACACTTGTGGACCGCTTTAATTTCCACCAATTCCAACCCTTATTTTACCAGGTGGCTACGGGAGGTCTTGACCCCAGTAACATTTCCTTTCCCATCAGGAAAATATTCCAGAAAAAAAACAATGTTCGTATCCGTTTGGCAGAGCTTCAATATGTGAGACCTACTGAAAAGGCTATTGTCACGGATATTGGACTAATGCAATATGATATCTTGGTTTTAGCATGTGGAGCCACCACTCAGTTTTTCGGAAACGAGGACCTGGCCCGGTGGGCTCTTCCAATGAAAAGCACCCTGGAAGCGTTAAATATTCGATATTCTATATTAGAGCGATTGGAAAAAGCCATCGTTTGCCAGGACTCTGAAGAGAGACAGCGCCTGCTCACTTTCATTGTAGTGGGTGGCGGCGCCACAGGTGTAGAGTTGGCGGGGGCCTTGGCAGAATTTAAAAGGTTTATTGTGCCAAGGGATTACCCCGAAATCCGTCCCGAAGAAGTCAGAATTTTTTTATTGGAAGGCGGTTCAAAAATCTTGCCAGGTATGAGCCATCGTTCGTCCCATCAGGCGGCGGATTATTTAAGAAAACTAGGGGTAGAATTGAAATTGAATACCCTAGTGGAAAACTTTGATGGCAAATTCGTGACCCTGAACAACGGGGAGGTACTGTCTTCTGCTACGGTTGTGTGGGCCGCGGGCATTCGGGGTAATGTTCCCGGGGGTATCCCATCTTCAGTACAAACGCGGGGTATGCGTCTCCAGGTGGACAGGCAATGCCGCCTCTTGGGCTTTGACGATATCTTCGTCATCGGAGATTTGGCTTGTATGGCTACTCCTAAATATCCTGCCGGACATCCTCAGGTGGCGCCCGTTGCATTACAGCAGGCCAACTTTGTAGCAAAATTTATAAGCCGAATATATGGATCAGAAAAAAAATCTGAAGGCCTACAAAAACTTCCTGAGTTCGAATATCGGCCCTCGGGTGTCATGGCTACAGTCGGCCGAAATCTTGCTGTTGCAGATCTCTATTTCCCTAAATGGCACCTTGCTGGACGATGGGCCTGGCTAACCTGGATGACCCTGCATTTGATGCTTATTCTGGGGGTGAAGAATAAATTCTTCGTGTTTTGCAACTGGTTGTATAATTACCTCACTTACGACCAAAATCTGCGTCTTCTTTTTAGAAATGAACATACATAATGGCTTTTTTTGAATGGCTCCAGAAAAAAAAACATGTAATCGTTAGGACTTAACCCGCCAGCTGGGTTATCTGTTTTTTAAGATTGTTTATAACAGGTTTTGTTTTTTGCTCAAGCATAAGAAACCTTAAAGGTTTGCACTCAGTATTTCCCTTGCTGTGGTTTTCCCTGTGTGCGTTCTTTCCTGGTTGTGAAGGATATACATGTCTGCAGATCATTCAGTTATTTCTCTAAGTAAGTATAAATTTTTCTTCAAAAAGCACAGCGTAAAATTCATGTAGAACGGTTCGGTGTGAAGGCATTTGCTTGAATCATTGTCCAGAGTCAATTGGTTTAAGTCTACAGAATGTTTAGTAACCGCAGCTCTTCAACTCGCAGGCTCCCCTTTTCCTTTTCTGTTCTTTCGATATCCGAGCCTGTCTTAAAGCCGAATTATCAAAAGCCATTTGTACCAAGGCTTGCTATTTGTGTTCTCCTTTCTGTGGTTCAAATTGGCCTCCTTTGTCTTGCTTCTTTCAGAGCCATGAATCCACCTGCTTCATAAATCTATTTCAATGAGGTAGAAATTATTCGGGCGGTAACATATCAATCTTGGAGTCTTGGTGGGATTGCATTCCCTAAATTTTTTTTGCTCATTTTTATTTCATCTTTATAGGCGCTTTGTTCTAAATTCATTATCGGTTAATTGAAAGTGTTATTTCATTATTTTTTACTCAAACTTACTCCTGAGAAGTTGGTTGAATATTAAAACAACACATTTAATTTTCAGTGATAAAAATTCTTTTATTCTAATAGTCAATTTTCACAAGTTTTCCGATGCTGATATCCCCATCCTCTTCTTTATACTCAATAAAGTAGAGACCAGGCTTATAATTCTCCA
>JANWWP010000002.1 GCA_025055575.1 Flavobacteriales bacterium
CTAAACCGGCCCATCCGCAAAGTACCGGCTTTGCGGGAGGTGACAGTGGCCAATTTGTTTTTTGAGAATTCCACCCGCACCCGTCTTTCGTTTGAACTGGCAGAGAAACGCCTTTCGGCTGATGTGATCAATTTTTCGGCCTCCGGCTCCTCTGTGGCCAAGGGAGAAACCCTTTTGGATACTGTGAACAACATCCTGGCCATGAAGGTGGATGTGATTGTGATGCGTCACGCCCACGCCGGGGCTTGCCACTTCCTTGCCTCCCGGCTACACCGTTATCCCCTAAGCGCTCATGCCCGCATCATCAACGCCGGAGACGGCACCCACGAACATCCCACCCAAGCGCTTTTGGATGCCTTTTCAATGGAAGAAAAGTTTGGAAGCCTGAAAGGGCTCAGGGTTGCCATCGTAGGCGACATTCTGCACTCACGGGTGGCTTTGTCCAATATTTTTTTACTTCAAAAGATGGGGGCCGAGGTCCAGTTGTGCGGACCGCCCACCCTCATTCCCAAGGGGATTGATGCCTTGGGCGTCACCCTTTCGCATCAGCTCGAAGCTTCGCTGGCCTGGTGTGATGTGGCCAATATCCTGCGCATTCAACTGGAACGGCAAAAAGCCGGATATTTTCCCTCTCTGCGTGAATATGCCCGCCACTTTGGTGTGAACCGTGACGTACTGGACCGGTTACCCAAAAAAATCACGCTGATGCATCCGGGTCCCATCAACCGGGGGGTTGAAATTACGGCCGATTGTGCCGATTCTTCCCATTCCATCATTTTGGATCAGGTACTCAACGGTGTGGCTGTGCGCATGGCGGTCTTGTATCTGGTAGCCGGAAAAACAGAAGCCACTTCTTAAAGTGAATGCCGGGTGTGAAGAACCACCAGGCCTGCCAACACAAAATTTTTCTTTTTCATGAGCCTGAAAACAGCGGCAGATGCCCCCTCCTTTCCTTTTGACTCCAGAAATTGCAGCGCCTCTTTTTGAAATGCATGTATCACAGGACTCAATGCCCCGGCTTTTGTCCACTCCATTTTTTGAAAAACCACCAACTCCTGGGTCCAATCCGGCTTAGCTAAAAACAGCCCGCGCACCCCCAAAGCTTTTTTGAGCCTCTGGTGGGGCGTCTCTCCTGTAAAATGAGTGCGGCCCGGTATTTCATCGGACCCAGAATCTTCTTCGTCCAGCACATACCTGAGATGAGCCTCCGCCGCTTCCCGCAGGGGTTCTGGAGAAGAACTTTTCAAAATTTTCCGGAAATACTCCCGCATTTCTTTTTCCACTTGCTTCCTAACCATATTAAAGTCACTTTGAGCCGACAGTTCAAAAGGTGGTTCACCCTCGTTGGCGTCAGACTCCTGGGCTGCTGCAATATTTTCTGATTCCGCGCTCGAAGGGCTGCATGGAGATGCTGGAAGGCCGGCAGAAGCAAAAACACTGGTACCATAAACCCATGATTTTGAAAAAATAAATGCGATCCCATGAAAGGCATAGCGCCGGTCCATCATATTTCTTCTATGTCCATCTGAATTTTCCCAAATGACAAAGGCTTTTTGGGCAATGTACTCCGCTTCCATCTCCACATCTTCGCAGGGAGGCCAATAAGTGAATCCGACAATGTTTTCGCCCGTGGCCTGCACGCTATTGGACCGACATCCATGTACGTGCAATATCCGATCCGAGGGCATTTTCCCTGTAAATTCCGGGGTGTTTTCGGTCTCTTCATGGGAAAAGCTGTTGTAAGTCATCCAGCGATTATGGTGTACTGCAGCCGCATACAGCACAGGGTTCCATGCCAGCGTATCCATTTTAAATTCAAGGCGGTAAGCATTAAGTTTTTGATGGAATTTTTGAGCCGCCCGCAACTCTACGAGTGGAGGAGACGTAATTTGGGAAAATAAAATCCTGACATTCCCGTCTAAAACTAATAAGCTGCTGCTTATCAGAATTTTACAAAAGGTCCCAACCTGCAAAGGCCCCTTTAAATGAATCCACATACCTGGTGAATAAAGAGGCGCGGTGCTGCATTGTTGAAATAGGAATTTTTCTAGTCTAACGTGCCCAAATTAAAAAGGGTTTCATTCTTTGGTTTGGGTTTTCTAATAAAAAAGGATTATTGGTCATGAGTGCAGACCAAAATCAAAAATAAACCCCGCCAAAAGGCGGGGTTTATTCATGACTTAGGAATACCGCTTTTTTACCGGAAATTCACTTTGCTGCGTCCGATGGTTTGGCCCCCCATCTCTACGCTGAGCAGCAGCACCTGACGGCTGAAGCGCTGGGCGTTAAAGTGGCGGTTCAGCTCATTAAGGCCTGAGAAAATTTGAATGTTTTCCTGGTGCACCACACGACCATGAACATCGGTGATTTTAAGAAGACCCTGACCAGCGGATGCGGACACAAAGGCCACCGTCAATGGCCCTTCCGTAGGATTGGGATACACCACAAATTCATTTTCCGTCAGGACGGCTTGGGGCTGAATGCTCACATTCGGCGCGTTGGCGTTCAGGAATCGCACGTCCTGAATTTCCATGTTGAGCAGAGTCTGGTTGCTGCTACCAGGTACAAAATTCCACACCACCTGTGCGACATCGTTGGGCACAATGGGCGCACTTGTACCACTGGATGCGAAAGCTGTGAGGGGAATTAGATGGTATTTCCCCTGAGGATCCAACTGGAAATTCATCTTGTATTGCTCAGTCCAGTTTTGTACGGAGGTCTTCACCAGCACCAACTCCAACACACCCACACCTTTTGCATAAAATTGCAGATGGCTGTATGGTGTCAGATCCTGGTCAATGTTCCCCGGACCAATAGCTTTATACACCGTGATAAAGTCAAAGTTGGTCCCCGCACTAAGCTGGAGATTTCTTAACACACTGTACTCGAACGGATTATAGGGCCTGTTGGGATCGTTGGATATAACATACTGATTCACAAATGTGTATTGCGGATCATAATGGAGTCCCCAGTTTCCATCGGCGTGGTAGAACACATCCTCCGGAATGCCCAGTACATGCAGCACACCGTTGAGTTCGTAGGCATCTCCTAATGGAATATCTACGACGCTGTGCTCCCCAGTGTTAAATGCCTGGTTAAAACCTGTGTAGTTGGATGTTTCAGAATTTTTGATTTCTCCGGAGATATTGGCGCTACGCCCAGGATTGTTGGTGAATATATGCAGTTTTAGCACACCCTCTTTTCGATCGATCTTTCTGACGTAGGTGGAAGGCACTTTTTGCACTTCTGTCTGTTGCACAGACAGGAAAGCCTGGGCATTGTTTAAAATATCGTTCACCATTTTTATTGTGTAGGTCGGGCTTGTCGTCCACACCATAAAGTTGTACATCGTATCCGCAGGCACATATTCATGGATGATCCAGTTGGACTGCAAACTGTATTCATTGCTGTTCAGATTGCGGCCCAAGGTGAAAGAAATGGCATACTCGGTGCGGCCATCCCGCTGGCGTAGGGCCGACTGAATGAATTTCTTCCCCTGAATGGTCACCGGCCAAACGGCGGTGATTTCTGCTCCCCTCAGCCGGTCGCACGTTACCTTGGTGTGGTTGTAGGGCTGCCCGGCCGTCAATGTCCCTAATACTGAGGCTTTCGTGACGCCGTCCAGTTGGTAATCCACACTAAGAACATCCACCGCTATGGTGAAATCCAGCAAATCTGTCGGGGAGGAGATGTAGGAGGTGCCCCCTGGAGCCAATTCTGTGGGGAACAAATCTTCAAGTGTTTGAAAACCACTGCGTACTGCGGGGAAAGCATACTTATTAAAGAGCAGGTCTTCGGTCACCTGGAATTTGGTGGGCCGGCTGGCCATTTTGCGGAAGAGATAGCGCTTGGAAACCAAGTCGCCCAAACTATAACTTTCTATTCCCCCATCATTACCTGAAGTGATATCTGTGTCAGAAACACACACATAGATTTCAGCGAAACCCGGGCATCCGTTGGTATCGGTTGTCACCAGCGAAATCAAATAGGTACCGGCCGAATCAAATTCAAAAGTGGGATTCACCGAGGTGGAGGTGGAACCGTCTGGGAAAGTCCACTCATACTGTTCGCCGGGCTGCTGGTTGCCAATTCCAAATTCCAGTTCAAACGAGCCGGATCCAGCAGATAAAGTATCGGCGATATAAATGTAGTTATTGGGATAAGGCAGCACTGTCACCTGAAGAGAATCTGTTGTACACCCATGCATATTGCAAGCCGTGAGCTTCACGGTGTAAGTTCCGGGGTTGGCATAGGTGTGCGTTGGATTCACATCCGTGGATGTGTTTCCATCGCCAAAATCCCATAAGTAAGTCACTGTGGAATCAGGAGCCTGAGGATAATTGTAGCTGTCGCAATTCAGATTTCCCAGTTTGAAATTCCAGTTGAGATTTGAGTTTTGGGGAATAGTTCCTGTCCAGGCAAATTTTACATTGCCAGTGATCGTAAATCCATCCTGAAGGGCTGTACCCCGGAATACGACATTTTTAAAAGAAGCCGCGGATGGATTCACATAACCAAAGTCTGTGCCTGCAGGCACCCCGTCAATCACCAGGTTGGAAACCATTAAAGTGGTATTGGGCGCAGTGCGCGAGTAAAACCAGAAACCATTGACTGGTGTTATGTAGCCTGCCAGCTGTGGATCCAACTTAAGGATTTTCTGGGAAGAACCAGTCCCCACCGTGAAAACAAACTTGTTGTCGCCTGCCGCGTTGGGATCATATACTATCGAGAAAGGCACATCTACATTGTTGGGCCACACAAACTGAGCGCTTGAATGAATGAAATAGTTGGATACCTTGTGAATGTCCAGTTCAAAAGTGCCATTGAGGGCATTATTCCCACTGCGGCCTTCGGCAGAAAAAAGCAATTGATTGAACTGGGCTGTGGCTGAAGCTGCATCGTTGTACTCCTCAAAAATGTAAGGCGAGGGACAACCACTCATGAAGGTCAGGTTAGTGAAGTAAAACACATGCTTGTCGTAGCAAAGCACCGGATCCTTGACTGAAAAATCAGCTACCGGCGGATTGCCTTGCTGGGCCGGATTTGTAGCACAACCCGGGACATTGGCATTGAAAGGATAATAGTGTACTTCGCCAGAAAAAGTGCAAAATTCTTTGGCAATCACCTGGCCCACGATATTGTTGGAGTTGAAATATTTGTCCACATAACAGAACGGGGCAAAAAGCGTCCCCCAAATGCCAGAACTGCCGTTCACGTGCAAATGGGTGGTATTGTAGAAGTTATACAAAACGTACGGGGCGCTGCTGTTTCCAATTCCTGCCTGATTCCAAACATTCCAGTGGAAAGTTCCCGGGGCGTCCACATTAATGATAAGAATACGACTGGGATCCGGCTGATTGACATAGGTGAACACCTGGACATTGTTTAAATCGGTGCCAGAAATGTTCAGATAATTGATACCCGGCTGCAAATTGATTTTCACCTGACTGGGTAAATTGGTGTTGGGTATAGGCACTCCGTTGGCGTTAGTGAGCTGTGCATTGTGTTGGCACAACGATATCGACAAGGAAGTGTTTTTCATGGTATTGAAGGCCGCCGTAAAATCAATGAGTCCACCCTGGCACACCGGATTATTGGAAGCGCTCACATTCAGCATTTGGGCATTGGCCTGGAGTTGAATGCGGGGGGTGGAGTTGTAATTAGTGGTAGGTGTGATACGAATCGGACTAAAAGCATTATTAGGATCCGTGTACCACACGACGGAACCGGTGCAATTGCCTATTTTAATATAGCCGTTTTGGTTGACGTACACCGTATTGCCCGAAATGTATTCCACTTTGCCGTTGATCACAAGCGGCACGGTGACACCGCTTACCTGAAAAGAACCAGGATTGTTGACGGCAAACTGGAAATTGCCGTCAATTTTGAGATTCCCGCCCATGGCGGCCGGCCCTTCGGTTTCCCCATTGTAAACGCGCATGTAGTTTTCTAAAAATACATTGAATCCCAGGGCCGGAGCGGTAGGATTTTGAGCAAAGGCCGGAGGGGTTTTGGACAACCCAACCACGCCAATGAAAACAAACAATACACCAACTAAAATGTCGTGGGAAGAAAATCGAAAGGAGAAAGTTTTTTTCATTGTTCCATTTTTTGGTGATGCAAACATACAACAAAAATGTTAATAACCATCAAATTCAATCTATTTTTTATAGTTAATGGAAGTTAAATTTTTAATTTCCATTTTTAATACCTTGTTTTTCAGGTACTTTAAAATTTTAAATCAATTCATTGAATTATTATTCACGATTGGAGGAGAAATTTTTTAATTTTTTTAACTTTTAAAATGTACATTATATGAAATTCCAATTCTACAACTACCTATTTATTTGTTTTTCAGCTTTTTTATCTTTTATAACTGAAATCTTATTGCATTAATGTATCCCAAAATTTAGAATTTTTCAACACTTTAGGCGGTCTTTTCCCTGGTCTTGAAAAAAATGATTTGCACCACTTTCTTCTCTACAGTTCAACAGTTCAACTGGAGAGAAAGCTTATCCAATATAATCGGAAATATTGATTTTAATTAAGTTACAAAAAGGATACAGGACTTTAATCCTCGGCGCGGTGCAAAAGAGCCTGGATGCGTTTTGAGAGGAGGCTGTATAATTCGGCTTGTTCAGGAAGAGAATT